>NZ_JBEYXD010000024.1:26189-113328 GCF_040644975.1 Streptomyces sp. NPDC046900
CCGACGTCTTCTGCGCGGGTACGGTCCTCTACCCGATCAGCGAACCGGCACGATGGCGGGCCGAGCAGACCCACGATTTCGACCCCCGGCCGCGCTCGCCGACGCGGCATCAGCGACGACAGCGGACCGCGCGGCCAGCACGAACTACCTTGCAAGACAAGCGAGTTCACGCCGCCTCCGGGACCAGCATACGTAGCCGGGCGCGGGCGGGCGAACACATCCCCTTCTCTTGATGCGATCACGGCAGCCGTGGCATACAGGTACAGACCAATCCCTCGAGGGGAGGCAGGCCGTGCGACGCATGCCCGGGCTGGTGATCTGCGGTTCCGTCCTGCTGCTCGCGTCCTGCGCCTGGGGCGGGCAGCACGCCGGCGAAGGCAAAGGGGTCCCCTCCGCCCCCCTGGGGGTGACGGCCGTGGCGGGCAGTGCGACCAGCGTGCACGTGATGTGGAACCAGGTGGCCGGGGGCCCGGACATCACCGCGTACGAGGTCTACCGCGGCTCTGCCGAGGTGCAGGAGGTGCCGGGCGCCGAGCACATGGTGGACGTCACCCGGCTCGACCCCGCGACGTCCTACGTCTTCACGGTCCGGGCGCGGAGCGCCGACGGCGCCGTCGGTCCGGCGAGCCAGGCGGTCCGTGCCACCACCCCCGCCGCGGTCACCGCCGACGAGCGGCCGCCGTCCCGCCCCGGACGCCCGTCCGGCAAGGCCGTCGGCAGCCGGGCGGTCCAGCTGGCCTGGAGCCGGTCGACGGACGACCGCGGGGTGGTCTCGTACGACATCTACCAGGGCGGCTCGAAGATCCACAGTGTGGGCGGCGCGCAGACGGCGACCGTGGTCACCGGGCTGCGGCCGGGGGCCCGCTACTCGTTCACGGTGCGCGCCCGGGACGCGGCCGACAACCTCTCACCGGCGAGCGAGGCGGTACGGCTGACCACTCCGGCCGGTGCCGGCGACGGGCGGGGCACCGCGCCCGCCCGGTTCGGTGCCACGACCCACCGCGCCGGAGGGGCGTACCACCTGGACCTGGCCTGGGTCCCGCCGCGGGTGGACGGTCTCGTCACCGAGTACCGGATCGACCTGGACGGACAGCCCGCCACCTCGCTCGTCTGGGGCGGAACGGCGCCGCGCGCCGAGGCGACCTACAGTTTCTATGTGGGCCGGGAGGCAGGCGTGACATACAGGGTGCGGATCCGGGCGAAGCTGCCGGACGGCACCTGGGGCGGCTACTCGGCGGAGCGGACGGTGACGACGGGCGGTTGACTCGCTCCGGTCGCCCTCCGGTCAGCGCCTTCCGGTCACCGCTTTTCGTGCCCGGACAGCTGCCCGAACTCCTCCAGGGCATGGGTCAGCCACTGGATCCAGAAGGTCTCGACCTCGATGCCCGCTCGCAGCACGAGGTGCTGGAGGCGGTCCTGTTCCGAGTCCTTTCCGGGCCCGAAGTCACGTTGCTCGATGTCCTGGTACTCCGCCAACTGCTGCTGGTGCAGGGCGAGATGGCGGCGCAGATCCGCCTCGATACCCTCGGTTCCGACGACGGCCGCCGCCCGCAGCCGCAGCAGCAGCACATCGCGCATCGGCCTCGGGTCCTGCGGCGCCGCCGCCCAGCGCTCGAGTTCGGCGCGGCCTGCGGGCAGGACCTCGTAGGCCTTCTTCTGCCCGCGGGCCGGCTGTTCGGTGGGCAGGGCCCGGATCAGTCCGTCACTCTCCAGCCGCCCCAGCTCCCGGTAGATCTGCTGGTGGGTCGCCGACCAGAAGTAGCCGATCGACCGGTCGAACCGGCGGGTCAGCTCCAGTCCGGACGACGGCTTCTCCAGCAGGGCGGTCAGGATCGCGTGCGGGAGTGACATGGGGTCATCCTAAGGAGGCCGCGCGACGCTCCTAGAGCGCCGCCGCAACCTCCGTGCCCTGCTTGATCGCCCGCTTGGCGTCCAGCTCGGCCGCCACGTCGGCACCGCCGATCAGGTGCGGCGTCCGGCCGGCGGCCAGCAGTTCCTCGTACAGGCCGCGACGCGGCTCCTGTCCGGTGCACAGCACCACCGTGTCGACCTCCAGGACCCGGCTCTCGCCGTCCACGGTGATGTGCAGCCCGGCGTCGTCGATCCGGTCGTAGCGCACACCGGGGACCATGGTCACACCGCGGTGCTTCAGCTCGGTGCGGTGGATCCAGCCGGTGGTCTTGCCGAGCCCGGCGCCGACCTTGGTGGTCTTGCGCTGCAGGAGGTGGACGGTGCGCGACGGGGCGGGCCGCTCGGGCGCGGCCAGGCCGCCGGGGGCGCGGTAGTCCATGTCCACGCCCCAGTGCCGGAAGTACGTCGCGGGGTCCTCGCTCGCCTTCTCCCCGCCGTCGGTGAGGTACTCGGCGACGTCGAAGCCGATGCCGCCCGCGCCGAGGACGGCGACCCGTTCGCCGACGTGGGCGCCGTCGCGCAGCACGTCGAGGTAGCCGACGACGCTCGGGTGGTCGATGCCCGGGATCTCGGGGGTGCGGGGCGTGACGCCGGTCGCGACGACGATCTCGTCGTGACCTTCGAGGTCGGCGGCGGCCACGCGGGTGTTCAGCCGGACGTCCACGCCGTACGACTCGAGCTGGGTGCGGAAGTAGCGCAGCGTCTCGTCGAACTCCTGCTTGCCGGGCACCTTCCGGGCGATGTTGAGCTGGCCGCCGATCTCGTCCGCGGCGTCGTAGAGCGTGACCTCGTGGCCCCGCTCGGCGGCGGAGACGGCGCAGGCGAGCCCGGCGGGGCCGGCGCCCACCACGGCGACGCGCTTGCGCAGCCGGGTCGGGGACAGCACCAGCTCCGTCTCGTGGCATGCGCGCGGGTTGACCAGACACGAGGTGATCTTGCCGCTGAAGGTGTGGTCGAGACAGGCCTGGTTGCAGCCGATGCAGGTGTTGATGGCCTCGGGGCGTCCCGCCTCGGCCTTGGCGACGAAGTCCGGGTCGGCCAGCATCGGACGGGCCAGCGACACCATGTCCGCGCATCCGTCGGCGAGCAACTGCTCTGCCAGCTCGGGGGTGTTGATGCGGTTGGTCGTCACCAGGGGGACGGACACGGCACCCATGAGCTTCTTGGTCACCCAGGTGTAGGCGCCGCGCGGCACGGAGGTCGCGATGGTCGGGATTCGGGCCTCGTGCCAGCCGATCCCGGTGTTGATGATCGTCGCGCCCGCCGCCTCGACCGCCTTGGCGAGCGTGACGACCTCGTCGAGTGAGGAGCCGCCGGGAACGAGGTCCAGCATGGACAGCCGGTAGACCACGATGAAGTCCTCGCCGACCGCCTCGCGGATCCGGCGCACGATCTCCACGGGGAACCGCATCCGGTTCTCGTACGAGCCGCCCCAGCGGTCCTCGCGCCGGTTGGTCTGCGCCGCGATGAACTCGTTGATGAGGTAGCCCTCGGAGCCCATGATCTCGACGCCGTCGTACCCGGCCTGCCGGGCCAGTCGTGCCGCGCGTGTGTAGTCGTCGATGGTCTGCTCGACCTCGGCGTCGGTGAGCGCGTGCGGCACGAACGGGCTGATCGGGGCCTGGATGGCGCTGGGCGCGACAAGGTCCTGGTGGTAGGCGTACCGGCCGAAGTGGAGTATCTGCATCGCGATCCTGCCGCCCTCGCGGTGCACGGCCCCGGTGACGACGGAGTGCTGCTCGGCCTCCGCCTCGGTGGTGAGCTTGGCACCGCCCTCATAGGGGCGTCCGGCCTCGTTGGGCGCGATGCCTCCGGTGACGATGAGCCCCACTCCCCCGCGCGCCCGGGCGGCGTAGAAGGCGGCCATGCGCTCGAAGCCGCGCTCCGCCTCCTCCAGGCCCACATGCATCGAGCCCATGAGCACGCGGTTGGGCAGGGTGGTGAAGCCCAGGTCGAGCGGGGTCAGCAGATGCGGGTAGCGGCTCATCGGGCCCTCCGTACGGCGTGTCGTTCCTCCGTTGTAGACGACGACCGCCCCATTGTGCAACTAGTTGCACAATGGGGCGGGAGAGCGGCGCCGGTCCGCTTCCCCGTCACCGGGCGGCCGGGCGGCGCAACGGGGTCCGCTATCGCTTCACACCGATCAGCACGGTGGCGTACAGCTCCTCCGAGGCGGAGAGCCGCACGTCGAGCCCGCCCCGGGTGAACGCATCGACGGCCGCGGGCACCTGGCCCTCGCTCGTCTCGACCAGCAGGAAGCCGCCCGGGGCCAGCCATCTGGACGCCTCGGCGGTGACCCGGCGCAAGACGTCCAGGCCGTCGAAGCCGCCGTCGAGGGCGACGAGCGGCTCGTGGTCACGCGCCTCGGACGGCAGCAGCGCCACCTCTTCGGTCGGCACATAGGGGACGTTCGCGGTCAGGATGTCGACGCGCCCGCGCAGCCCGTCCGGGAGCGCCGCGAACAGGTCCCCCTCGTGCACCCGGCCGCCGTACGGGGCGAGATTGCGGCAGGCGCAGCGCACGGCGACCGGATCGATGTCCGCGGCGTGCAGTTCGGGACCGTCGAGCGCCGCGGCGAGCGCGGCGCCGAGCGCGCCCGAGCCGCAGCACAGGTCCACCACCAGGGCGGCGCCGCGCCCGAGTGCGACGGCCTGGTCGACGAGGAACTCGGTGCGGCGGCGGGGCACGAAGACGCCCGGCTCCACGGCGACCCGCAGTCCGTGGAACTCGGCCCAGCCGAGGACCAGTTCGAGGGGCAGACCCGCGACGCGCCGGTCGACCATGGCGGCGGCCTCGTCGGAAGTGCGGGCGGTGGCGAGAATCAACTCGGCCTCGTCCTCGGCGAAGACACAGCCGGCGGAACGGAGCGTGAGAACAACGTGGGGAAGCGAAAGTGGTGGCATGGAGCCGGGAAGCCTTCCGGTTGACCGAAGGGCACCCTCGCGGTCACCTACCGGCGGTGATCCGCGCTGTCGTGAGGCGAGAGCACCCGAGCCGACACAGCGGTAATGGGTCTCACCTCCTCGGCCACGACCGGCCGGGGCGATCCGAGCCGGGACGGTCACCTTAGCAGGAGGGACTGCGCTGCCGACGGGTTCCTCCCGCCCATGCGGACTCCTGCACCCCCTCCTTCGAGTTGTACAGTGCAACTTGAAGTGCGAGGAGGTCCGGTGAAGGCAGCCCAGAGCTCCGGCGAGACCACCGCCGCGGACCGCGGCGCCGGTCCGGGCGGGGCTGAAGCGGCCCTGGAGGCCATTCACCGCGAGATGACGGCGTTCGCCCGCCGCGCCCGCGCCTCGGCGGGACGGATGCATCCGGAACTGTCGCTGGTCTCGTACACGTTGCTCGGGCACCTGGAGGAGAGCGGCGGCTGCCGCGCCACCGACCTGGCCGCGCACTACGCGCTCGACAAGTCCACCGTCAGCCGTCAGGTCGCCGCGCTGGAACGGGCCGGACTGATCGGGCGGCAGCCCGACCCGGACGACCACCGGGTGCAGGTGCTGCGTCTGACCGACGCGGGGACGCGGATCCTGGCGCAGGTCACCGAGAGCCGCCGCGAGGCCTTCCGGGAACGCCTCGCGGGCTGGCCGAAGGCGGACCTGGAACGCTTCGCGACGTATCTGACGCGCTACAACAAGGCGGCGGGCACCGTAGTGGACGGACCGTCCGCGAAACCGGCCGGCTGACCGGCGCTCCGCGGGCGGGCGGACTCTTCGGCGCGCTGCCGGTTCCCTCCTCAGATCCCCACGGCCTGCTCGTCCCCCGCGTGCTGCGGAACCCGCGCCGAGAGGAACTTGGTGGCGCGGCGCAGCCGGAAACCGAGGGACTCGTAGAGCCGGATGGCGTCCGTGTTGCCCGCGCCGGTGTGCAGGAACGGGGTCTCGCCGCGCTCGCGGATGCCGTGCGCGACCGCCAGGATCAGCCGGGTGGCCAGCCCCTGGCCCCGGAATTCAGGGGCGGTGCACACGGCGCTGATCTCCGTCCAGCCCGGCGGGTGCAGCCGCTCGCCCGCCATGGCGACCAGGGCGCCGTCCCGCCGGATACCGAGGTAGGTGCCCAGCTCGATGGTGCGCGGCAGAAACGGGCCGGGCCGGGTGCGCTCCACCAGGTCCAGCATCTCGGGCACGTCGGCCGGGGTGAGCCGTACGGCCTCCGGATCGGGCGCGGCGGCGAGTCCTTCGTCGACGAGCTGTACTCCGTCGACGGCGAAGGTGATCTCCCAGCCCGCCGGGAGCTGCCCGCGGAAACCGGGGATCGGGGCCTCCGCGCCGGGGCCCGCGAGCGCCGCGAGGTCGGCCCAGTCGTCGGCGTCGGGCTCATCGGGCAGGCCCACCCATGGCGACACGTCGTGCAGGTAGCGCAGGACGCGGCCGCGGCGCTCGGCGAAGTGGGCGTGCGGGCCGGTCAGCGAGGCGAGCGCGGGGTTGTCGAGGACGTGCCGTTCCGTACTCATTCGGCGACCTCGATCACGACCTTGCCGCGGGCGTGGCCGTCCTCGACGGCGCGCAGCGCGTCACCGGCCCGTTCGAGCGGGAAGGTCAGGGTGACGTACGGCATCAGCTCCCCGTCGTCCGCCATGCGCGCCAGTTCCTCGAGCACGGACGCGGTCCGGGCCCGGACGACACGCGCGCCGCCCAGCCGCTCCACCTCCTGGGCCGGTGCCCCGGCGGTGATCAGTTTCGAACGGTCGGCCGTCAGGGTCGCAGCCTCTGCCAGCACATCGCCGCCGACCAGGTCGAACACACCGTCGACGCCGTCGGGAGCGGCCGCCCGCACCCGCGACGCCAGGTCCGGACCCGGCGGGACGTGCACGGCGCCGAGCTGCTCCACGAAGTCCTTCTTGCCCTCGCTCGCCGTGCCGATCACGCGCAGCCCGAGAGCGCGGGCGATCTGCAGGGCGGCGACACCCACTCCCCCGCCGGCGCCGGTGACCAGCAAGGTCGCGCCCCGGGGCAGGCCGAGCTGGCGGATCCCGTCGTACGCGGTGGCGGCGGCGACCGGCAGGGCCGCCGCGTCCACGAAGGGCAGCCCGTCCGGCACCTGCGCGGTCACCGCGGCCTGGAGCAGGGCGTACTCGGCGTAGCCTCCGGCCACGGTGTTGCCGAAGACCGCGTCACCGACGGCGAAGCCGGTCACGCCCTCGCCCACCTCCTTCACGACGCCTGCGGCCTCGCTGCCGAACACCAGCGGGAACGCGGGTGAGCCCGTCTCGCCGGGACGGCGGTAGCCCGAGCGCAGCTTCCAGTCGATCGGGTTGACGCCCGCCGCGCGTACCGCCACAAGCAGTTGTCCCGGGCCCGGGCTCGGCCGGTCCACCTCGATGAACGCCTCGGTCTCCGGACCGCCGTACCGCGTGTACGCGTACGCCTTGGGCATGTCCCGTCTCACTCTCCTTCGCTGTCGCCGGACCACCCGTCGCGGAAGCCACCGACGCCGGCCACTACACGGCAAGGAAGATCACGGACCGGCTATTCCCGGGCCTGCGGAGAGTTCATACGTCCGCAATGTTCCGGCTCGACGAGACGGGAAGCAGGGCACTCGGGTGCGCGCGGGAATCGATCACACACGGCTGCGGGCCTGGTCCGGACGGTTCGGAGGCACGCTTCGTGCTCGAACGCCCCGGCCGACGCGGGCGCGGGTTCCGGGGCCAAATGGCCGGGAACCTCGCCCGGGAGGAGAATTGGCACAAAAGCCGTTTCATGTCGGAAGCATCCCGGGCCGCGTACGCACGCGGCCCTGAGCGGCCGTCCGTCGCCCGGAGGTCGGCGGACACGGCCGGTACACGGCATGACCCGGTCCCGGGCGCGGGAGGCGCCCGGACCGACGCCGTGCGGGTGCGGACCGGGGTGTCTGACGGCCCGGCCCCGGGTGGCGGGCGATTCGCCGCACCGCCGTCGGCGGTGTCCCGCCGAGGGGTTCTTCGTTGCCGGGGCGGGGACGCGGGTGCCAGAGGCCCGCGCGGGGAACGGCCGGGCCCTCCACGAGCGGGACGTGGCGGCAAGGAGGTCGACATGCGAACCCGGGTGCGCGGCTGGCGCTGGCGACGCAATCCGCTGCGCCGCCGCTCCGATGTGATCGAGGCGTGGACGGCCCTGCTCGTCGCCGTACTGCTGTGCGTCGGAGCGCCGCTCGCCGGTACGGTCGCGGCCTGGACGGCGTACGACGACGCGCACTCGACCCAGGTGAGCCAGCGCGCCCAGCGCCATCAGGTGTCCGCGGTGCTCGTCGAGGACGCCCCGAGCCCTGCTCCCTCGACGCAGGGCACCAGGCAGCCCCTGTACGACGTGAAGGTGCGCTGGAAGGAACCCGGCAGGGGCACGCGCACCACGGTGGCCCAGGTCCCCGCGGGCTCGCGGCGCGGCGAACGGACCGATGTGTGGCTGGACGCCAGGGACCATGGCGTCGCCGCCCCGCCGAGTGACGCGGCGGTGTGGCAGCACGCCCTGACGTCGGGTGTCTGGGCCGCGGGCGGAGCAGCCGGAGCCGTCCTCCTGGCCCGCGCCGTGAACCGCCGGGTCGCCGAACGCCACCGCATGGCGGAGTGGGAGGCCGAGTGGGCCCGGACGGGTCCCGACTGGAGGCGGCGCACGGCATGACGGGCCTTGCCCCTCCCGGGGCGCGATCGAGGTCTGGCGTGGGCTGCCGCGACGACCGTACGGTGTGATCATCTCGATCATCCGTGCTCCTGTCGTCAAAGGTGGTTCCTCATGGCCCTGTTCGACCTGCCGCCCGACGAACTCCGGGCATACCGCAGCGTCTCGGTCGAACCGGCCGACTTCGACGCGTTCTGGACGAAGACGCTGCAGGAGGCCCGCGAGCACGAACTGGACGCCCGCTTCGAGCCGGTCGACACCGGTCTCAAAACGCTCCAGGTGTACGACGTGACGTTCGCCGGGTTCGGCGGCCATCCGGTCAAGGGCTGGCTGACCGTTCCGGCATCCGTGGACGGGCCGCTGCCCACGGTGGTGGAGTTCGTCGGCTACGGCGGCGGACGCGGCCTTCCGCATGTGCATCTGCTGTGGGCGTCGGCGGGCTTCGCGCACTTCGTGATGGACACACGGGGGCAGGGCAGCGCATGGGGCGGCGGCGGGACGCCCGACCCGGTGGGCAGCGCTCCGGCCTTTCCCGGGTTCATGACGCGCGGCGTCGAGGACCCGGAGACGTACTACTATCGTCGGCTGTTCACGGACGGTGTGCGTGCCGTCGAGGCGGCCCGTGCGCACCCGTTGACCGACGCCTCCCGCACCGCGGCCGTCGGGATCAGCCAGGGCGGCGGCATCACGCTCGCGGTCGGCGGTCTCGTACCGGATCTGGTGGCGGTCGCCCCGGACGTGCCCTTCCTGTGCGACTTCCCGCGCGCGACGACGCTCACGGACCGGCAGCCGTACCGGGAGATCGGCAACTACCTCAAGACCCACCGCGGCCGCACCGAGCGGGTGATGCGGACGCTGTCGTACTTCGACGGTGTGCACTTCGCCGCCCGCGGCCGGGCTCCCGCGCTGTTCTCGGCCGCGCTGGAGGACCAGACCTGCCCCCCGTCCACGGTTTTCGCCGCCTTCAACGCGTGGGCGCACGACGACAAGAAGGTCGAGGTCTACGACTTCAACGACCACGAGGGCGGTGGCCCCTACCAGGAAGCGGTCAAACTGCGCTGGCTGGCGGCCCGTTTCTGACGAGCCGCGAGGAGACGCCGAGCCGGGCCCGTCCACGGGACCGGGGACACACCCTTGGTGAACGTCGCCGCGTCGCGGGCCCTGTGGGGCGCCACGGGCCGGATTCGGCCGATCTTCCGGACCGCCCTTCCCTGGTGGTTTAGACCAATGCTAGATCTGGTCGCGCACTGATCCCGCACGGCTACGTCTTGTCACCAGGAGGCGCGGACATGGCCCGCTCCACCCGACCCGACCACCCTCGACCCCGCCCGCAGGAGGACCCGCTCTACTGGCGGATCGCCACCCAGCTGCTCGGCGAATTGCGTGACGGCGTCATCCCGCCGGGCGAACGACTCCCCGGCGAACGGCAGTTGGCGGCGCACTTCGGCGTCAGCCGGGAGACCGTACGCCAGGCCCTGCAGATGCTGCGCCGCGGAGGGCTGGTCGCCACGGACCGGCGCGGCAGTCATGCGGTGCTGTCCGGCGCCACGGCCGACCACGCCCCCTCGCTGGTGTTCCCGGTGGGGGCGCAGGACGCGGATCCCGCCCGGGCGACCGTCAGCTGGGAGGTCCCCTCCCCCGAGCACGCCCGGGCGCTCGGCCTCGCGCCCCGGAGGCCCACTCTCGTGCACCGGTACGCGTCGGCGGCGGCGGACGGTTCCGGGACACGGTCGGCCGTCACCTCGTTCTCCCCGGTCGCGGTCACCGAGGTGCCGGAGCTGGCCCGCTACCGCGACCGGGCGGACGGGCGGGCCGCCGCCGAGCTGTGGCGCGCCTACGACTGGATGCGCACGGCGGGACTGACCCTGCACCACCGCGACGCGATCACCCCGCTGCCGCCGTCCGTGCGGGTGACACGCCATGTGCACGACCAGTGGGACCGGCCGCTGGAGATCACCGAACTCGTGGTGGAGACCCAACGCGACGCCCTGGTCTACGAGTTCACGCTGCCGGCGGCCGGCTGACCGCCCGGAACCGCCGCGACCAGGGCGTCGACGTCGGGATGGAGCAACTGGGCGGCGTCCTGGCACATCCCGGCTGGTCCCTGGAGAAGCTCTGCTCGTCGGTGATCGAGACGCTGCCCACGCGGGCACCGCGTGACGACGTCACCCTGCTCCTGGCCCGGGACCTACACACTCAGCTCGGGCGCGACCGCGTGCTGGGACCTGCCCTGCCACCCCGCGGCCGTCACTGCGCTCGGACCTGCGGTGTACCACTGTCCCGCGTGGCCACGATCAGCCTGCAGCGCGGGCTGCCGTCGGGCCTTCGGCCGAAGCCGGGCAGTGGCCCATGGGCCACGGTGAAACCGGCACGCGCCAGCTCACGGCGGACGTCATCGAAGCGGAACGTCCGGTAGTACATGACGAACGGCGGCCGCCGGACGGCGTTGCGCACGCGCATCACGGTGTCGAAGCCGAGCAGCGCCCAGTACCAGGGCGAGACCGGTCCTGGCGGGGCCCCGATCGGGAACACGAACCGTCCGCCCGGCCGCAGCACCGAGTGGACCTGCGCGAACAGTCCGGGCAACTCGCGTGGCAGAAAGTGGCCGAACGCCCCGAAGCTCACGGCCAGGTCGAAGACCGGGCCGAAGGGCAGGGCGCGGGCGTCGGCACGCACCCAGTCGACGCGCGGCGAGCCGCCCGAGGACACCTGCTCGCGTCCGACGGTCAGCATCCCGGCGCTGAAGTCGACGCCGGTGACGCTCTCACGGCAGACGGAGCGCAGCACCTCCATCCCCGCGCCGGTGCCGCAGCACAGATCGAGTCCGCGCTCGAACGGACCGAGATGCGCCAGTGCCGCTTCGACCGCTTCGAGGACGGGGTCGGGGGTGCGGAAGGGGGTGTGGTCGAACTTGGGCGCGAGCAGGTCGTAGCCGTGCTCGACCGACGACAGCGCCTGAACGGCCAGCTCGCGGAGGGTGGGACCGTGCGGGGAGAACATCACGGCCAGCTTAGGCGCAGCGGGGCGCACGGGGACCCGATCACCCCGGATCGTTCGGACCGGATCGACTTCGTTCAAGGAACGACGGACGGCGACGAGGCCGCGCGTGCTCCCGTATGGTCCCCTCCGTGACCACGTTCCGTCCCGCCCCCGCCTGGCTGGCCGACGCTGTCTTCTACCAGATCTATCCGCAGTCGTTCGCCGACTCCGACGGCGACGGCATCGGCGACCTCAACGGGGTCGCCGAGCGCCTCGACCACCTCGCGTGGCTGGGCGTCAACACCGTGTGGCTCAACCCCTGCTTCGTCTCCCCCTTCCGCGACGCGGGGTACGACGTCGCCGACTACCTGAGCATCGCGCCCCGCTACGGGTCCGCCGAAGATCTGGCGGAACTCGTCGACGAGGCGGGCCGCCGGGGCATCCGCATCCTGCTCGACCTCGTGGCCGGGCACACCTCCGACCGGCATCCGTGGTTCAGGGCATCCGCGGACGACCCCGACGACCACCGCTACATCTGGGCGCCCCAGGGCCGCCGCCCGCAGGGCTTCGTCGCCTCTCCCGGCACCCGCCCGGGTTCGTATCTGCCGAACTTCTTCGACGTCCAGCCCGCCCTCAACTTCGGCTATGCGCGGGAGGATCCGGACGAGCCCTGGCGTCAGCCGGTGGATGCCGAGGGCCCGCGCGCCAACCGGGCCGCGCTGCGCGAGATCATGGACCACTGGCTCCGGCTGGGACTCTCCGGCTTCCGCGTCGACATGGCGGCCTCGCTCGTCAAGGACGACCCGGACCGGACGGAGACGGCCGCGGTCTGGACCGAGTTGCGGCACTGGCTGGACGGGGCCCATCCGCAGGCAGTGCTGCTGTCGGAGTGGGGCGACCCCGAGGTCTCCGTCCCGGCCGGCTTCCACACGGACTTCTTCCTGCACTTCGGCGGCTCCACGGACGGTCTGGCCCTGCGTTCGCTGTGGAGCAACGGCGAGGGCACGGTCGACGCGCGCTGGGACCCGCTGGACTGCTTCTTCGACCCGAACGGCCAGGGCTCCGCGCGCCCCTTCGTGGAGGCCTACGACAAGGCGGCCGCGGCGCTGGGAACCTCCGGTTTCATCTCCCTGCCGACCTCGAACCACGACTTCTCCCGCCTCAACTGCGGGCCCCGCACGGCGGAGCAGCTGCCCGCCGCCTTCGCGTTCCAGCTGACCTGGCCGACGCTGCCCGCGATCTACTACGGCGACGAGATCGGCATGCGCTACGTCCCGGGCCTGCCGGACAAGGAGGGCAGCGTGCTCGGGCCGCGGTACAACCGGGCGGGCTCGCGCACCCCCATGCAGTGGGACGAGGGCTCGAACGCCGGGTTCTCCACGGCTGCCGAGGACCGTCTGTACCTCCCCCTGGACCCCTCTCCCGACCGTCCCACCGTCGCCGCGCAGCGCGCCGACGAGGCCTCCCTGCTGCACCTCGTGCGCCGACTGATCGCCTTGCGCAGATCCGCTCCGGAACTCGGCCCGCGCGCCTCGCTGGAGGTGCTGCACACCGGGTACCCGTTCGTGTACGTCCGGGGCGGCCGCTATCTGGTGGTCGTCAACCCGCGGCGCGACGAGGCCCGCCATCCCCACGCCGCTACCGGCCGCCCGCTGGCGTCCTCGGGAGTGGAGCTCACCGACGGCGTGATCACGGCCCGCGGATTCGGCTACGGCGTCTTCGAACTCGACGGCTAGAGCGGTGGGATGCCCGGGACGGGTCCCGGGCATCCCACGCGTCCTTTCCTCCACGCCGTGAGGGCGACCGACTCCCCGGTACACGCCCCACCTCGGCGTACCTCACCACGGGTCCGGTTTCGACTCCTGAGCAATTGGCCGGGATGACAACGTTGTGGCGCTTCACCTCTTGACGCGATTGGTTCAGACCTTTAGGTTCCCCGCCGTCAAGTCCCTTCTGCGCGACCGGAGTTCCGCTGAGCGAAGCAGCTCCCGGGCCGGTCGCGGTGTCGCCACGCAGACCGTCCTGAACCGACGAGGAGTGAACTCCGTGATGTCCACCCCCCACTTCAGACGTTTCCCACTCAGGCTCATGATCGGCGCCGTCCTCGCCGCCGTGCTGGCCGCACTCTTCACCACCGCGCCCGCCCGCGCCGCCGACGGCCGGATCACCGGGCTCGCCGGCAAGTGCGTCGATGTCGCCGGAGCCAACAGCGCGAACGGAACAGCCGTACAGCTCTACGACTGCAACGGCACCGGCGCCCAGCTCTGGTCCAACCCGGGGGACGGCACCCTTCGGGCGCTCGGCAAGTGCCTGGACGTCGTCGACCGCAGCACGGCCGACGGCGCCGCGGTGCAGCTCTGGGACTGTACGGGCGGCGCCAACCAGCAGTGGGTGGTCACCGGCGCCCACGACATAGTCAACCCGGCCGCGAACAAGTGCCTGGACGTCCGTGACAACAACTCCGCCAACGCCACCCGGCTGCAGATCTGGACCTGCACGGGTGCGGCCAACCAGAAGTGGAACGCTCCCGCGAGCGGTGGCGGCAATTCCAACCCGTCCGGATTCGTGGTCAGCGAAGCCCAGTTCAACCAGATGTTCCCGAACCGGAATTCCTTCTACACCTACAGCGGTCTCGTCCAGGCCCTGAGCTCCTACCCGGGGTTCGCCAACACGGGCAGCGACACCGTGAAGAAACAGGAGGCGGCGGCGTTCCTGGCCAACGTCAGCCACGAGACCGGCGGCCTGGTGTACGTGGTCGAGCAGAACACCGCCAACTACCCGACCTACTGCGACTGGGGCCGGCCCTACGGCTGCCCGGCCGGGCAGGCGGCGTACTACGGCCGCGGCCCCATCCAGCTCAGCTGGAACTTCAACTACAAGGCCGCCGGGGACGCGCTCGGCATCGACCTCCTCGACAATCCGTGGCTGGTGCAGAACGACGCCGCCGTGGCCTGGCGCACGGGCCTTTGGTACTGGAACACGCAGTCCGGTCCCGGCACCATGACCCCGCACAACGCGATGGTGAACCAGGCCGGCTTCGGCCAGACCATCCGCAGCATCAACGGCTCCCTGGAGTGCGACGGAAGGAACCCCGCCCAGGTGCAGAGCCGTGTGGACGCCTACCAGCGGTTCACCGCGCTCCTCGGCGTCAGCCCCGGCTCCAACCTCTACTGCTGAGCGCACCGGGCACGCCGGGGTCCGGGACTCCGGCGTGCCCCGCGGTGACCGTAGACTCCTACGACCGCTGTGGGCGCGGGTTCACAGGCGTACGGGAAGCGTCCGCACGCTGTTGCCCACGAAGCTCGCATGAGGGGTCAGCTCGGGCTCCGCAAGGGCGAGTTCGAGCTCCGGGAAACGGGTGAACAGGCGCTCCAGTGCGATCCCTGCCTCCATACGGGCCAGCGGAGCGCCCAGGCAGTAGTGGGCACCGTGCCCGAGCGACAGACTGCGTACCGCGCCACTGCGTCCCGGCCTGGTGACATCGAACCGGTCGGCGTCCGCTCCGTGCACGGCCGGATCGCGCCCGGCGGCGGAGTATCCGGCGAGCACGGGGGTGCCCTTGGGTATGACGGTCCCGTCCACGATCAGGTCCCGTACGGGGTAGCGGAAGGGGAAGAAGCTCACGGGCGCGTCCCAGCGCAGGGTCTCCTCCACGACATCGCCCCACCCCACCTGGCCCTTCTGCACGAGTTCGAGCTGCTCGCGATGGCCGCAGAGCGCCCGGACGGCGTTGGTGATCAGGTTGAGGGTGGTCTCGTGCCCGGCGATGATCATCAGCACCAGCGTGCCGATCAGCTCCGGCCCGCTGAGCCGGTCGCCGTCCTCGTCGTGGGCGGCGATGAGCGCGCTGGTGAGGTCGCCCCCGGGGCACTCCGCCTTGGCGGCGGCGATCTCACCGAGGACGGCGACGAGGTCCCGGTTGGCGGCGATGGCCTGCTGCGGGCCGATGTCCGTGGCCACGACCCGGCTGGACAACTGGTGCAGCCGGTCCCGGTAACGGTCGTCCACGCCGAGCAGCTCACTGATGACCGCCATCGGCAGGGGCAGCGCGAAGTGCCGCCTGAGATCGGCCACCCCGTCGGCGGATGCGGCGGCGCGGGCCAGATCCTCGAGCAGGGAGGCGGTCAACTGCTCGATGCGCGGGCGCAGTTCCTCGACGCGCCGCGCCGTGAACGCCCGGCTGACGAGCGACCGCAGCCGCCGGTGGTCCTCGCCGTCGGCCGTGGTCATCCCCTGCACGGTCGCGAAGGTCATCAGGGGCCAGCCCTCGGCGATCCGCCCCTCGCGCAGCGCGGTGAAGTGGCGCGCGTTCTTGGCGACATCGGGGTGCGAAAGGAACTCCCTGAGGGCGTCGTGCCCGAGTACGGCCATCCCCTCGATCTCCCCGGGCAGCACGACCGGCGTGGCGGCACCTCGGGCGAGCAGCCTGGCGTTGTCGGCGTGCGGGCATCCACCTGAGGGGTCCATACGATGTGGTGCGGCGGAGGAGGTGTCCACCGGAACTCCTTGCCTGGGGGTCGCTCTGACGCCGTACGGCGATCGATTCTGCCCGCTTGCCGCACGATGCGCAGCACCTGGGCGAAGCCGGCACCCCGCGCCGAAGGCCGGAACAGGCCACGTCCGCGATACGTTGAACGGGACGCCCGGCTCCATCCCGGCCCCACACCCGCTCGTCGAGTGCTACAGTGCGATCAGCACCTGTGTACGCCCCTTCTGGGCGCCGGTGCTCGTTCCTCCCAGAGCGTCGACTCGTCCGTCTTCCCGTGACCGACGCAGACGCATCGGCTTTCCCGCATCACCTCGCGAGCAGTGTGTTTCCGCCGTACCCGAGGTGATGTTCTCCGCCGCAGCGAGGCGCGTTCCTATCCGCCTCCCCGGCCCCTCCCCCTCCCGTACCGAGTCTCCGTCCGTGAAAGGACCCCGAATGACCACCACACTCGAACGCTCTGCCGCACGGCAGGAAACCCCGCCCCAGACCGTCACCGGCGTGCTCGACGTGGACCAGAACGGCAAGGGGCATCTGCGCTCCGCCGGCTGTGCCGCCTCGCCCGCCGATCCCCAGGTCGCCCCTGCCCTCATCCGCCGCCACGGGCTGCGCAAGGGCGACACGCTCGTCGGCACCCGTGCCGGGCGCTCCCTCACCGAGGTCGAGCAGATCAACGGCCGCGCCCCGGACGAGCTGCGCGGCCGTCCGCACTTCCGCGACCTCACCCCGCTGCACCCGCGCGAGCGGCTTCGCCTGGAACACCCGGCGGCCGGCCTGTCCGGACGCGTCATCGACCTCCTCTCGCCCATCGGCAAGGGACAGCGCGGGCTGATCGTCGCGCCGCCCAAGACCGGCAAGACCGTGCTGCTCCAGCAGATCGCCGCGGCGGTCGCCGGCAACCACCCCGAGTGCCACCTGATGGTGGTGCTGCTCGACGAACGGCCCGAAGAGGTGACCGACATGCGGCGCTCGGTGCGCGGCGAGGTGCACGCCTCGACGTTCGACCGGAGCCCGAAGCAGCACATCGCGCTCGCCGAACTGGTCGTCGAGCGCGCCAAGCGCGTCGTCGAGCAGGGGCAGGACGTGGTCGTCCTGCTCGACTCGCTGACCCGGCTGTGCCGGGCGCACAACAACGCGGCCGCCGCCGGTGGGCGCACCCTCAGCGGCGGGGTGGACGCGGCCGCCCTGCAAGGCCCCAAGCGGCTCTTCGGCGCCGCACGTCTGGCCGAGGAGGGCGGCTCCCTCACCATCCTGGCCACCGCTCTGGTGGAGACCGGTTCCCGAGCCGACGACTTCTTCTTCGAGGAGCTCAAGAGCACCGGCAACATGGAACTGCGGCTCGACCGCACCCTCGCCTCCCACCGCCTCTACCCGGCTGTGGACATCGCCCCGTCCGGCACGCGTCGCGAGGAACTCCTGCTGTCCGCACGGGAGCTGACGGCCGTGCGGGGACTGCGGCGTGCCCTGCAGTCGGGTGACGGCCAGGCCAACCTGCAGATCCTGCTGGAACGGCTGCGGGCCACCCCCGACAACGCGGCCTTCCTGCGCCAGATCCAGCCCACGCTGCCTGCCGGGTGACCCACAGGGCCCGTCGAGGCCCCGGTTTCCGGCATCCGGGTGCACCATCCCCCCACTCGGCCCACGTCATCCGGACATACACACCCGTACCGCTCCTAACGTTTCCGGTATGAGCATCGGATTCTCATCCCGCGTCGCCGTCTCCTGCTGCACGATCGGCGTGCTTGCCGCACCGGTCCTCGTACCGCACCCCGCCGTCGCCGACACGGGCGCCGATTCCGGTACCGACGGGTCCACGACCGCACGGACCTCAGCCCTGTACCAGTCCGGGACACAGGTGCGGCCACGCCCGGGAGCCACCCCGTTGCCCGAGGTGTCGGCCCTGTCCTGGGTGGTGGCCGACGCCGGCACCGGCGCCGTGCTCGCCGCACACGACGCGCACCGCCCGCTGCCTCCCGCGAGCACCCTGAAGACCCTGTTCGCCCTCACCGTCCTGCCGACGCTGCCCGGCGCGACCCAGCACACCGTCAGCCGGCTCGACCTGGCGGGCGTCGAACCCGGCAGCAGCCTGGTCGGCATCCGCGAGGGGCACACCTACCGGGTCAGCGACCTGTGGCAGGGGGTCTTCCTGAACTCCGGCAACGACGCCGTGCATGTGCTCTCCGCACTCAACGGCGGGGTGCCGACGACCGTCCGCCAGATGCAGGCCAAGGCCCGCTCACTGGGCGCTCTCGACACCCATGTGGTCACCCCCGACGGATACGACGCCGACGGACAGGTGTCGTCCGCGTACGACCTCGCGGTGTTCGGGCGGGCCGGACTGCAGAACGCGGACTTCACACGCTACTGCGGCACCGTCGAGTCCAAATTCCCCGGCGACGGCGGGTCCTCGTACGAGATCGCGAACACGAACCGGCTGCTGACCGGTCGCGACGGCGTGGCGGCCTACCCCGGGCTGATCGGCATCAAGAACGGCTACACCAGCCATGCGGGCAACACTCTCGTGGCCGCCGCCCGCCACAGCGGGCGCACCCTTGTGGTGACGGTGATGAACCCTCAAGGAGGCCGCCCGCACGCGGTCTACGAGGAGGCGCGCTCGCTGCTCGACTGGGGGTTCGCCGCCGAAGGACGTGTCACGCCGGTCGGCTCGCTCCTTCCCGCCCGCCCGGCAGGGTCGCGGTCCCGTCCCTCTCCCGCGCCCGCGCCCGCGGCCTCTGCGGCGGAGGACACCGACTGGCCGGAAAGAGGGGCGCTCGCGGGTGCCGTCGGGGTGGGCGTGGGGGCGGTGGTCGCGCTGGCGATGCGGCTGAAGAACGGGCGCCCGGCCCGAGGCTGACCGACCGGCAGCCACAACAGAAGACCGAGAGTGATCCATACGTAGATGTTGCTGCCGATGAAGCCGTCGATGCCCGATGCGTCGTCGAACCACAGCCACACCACACTGCTGCACAGCACCGCGTAGAGGACGCCCGCGATCCGCAGCCGGCCCGCCTGGACCAGCACGGCGAACGACGGCAGCAGCCAGACGAGGTGGTGCACCCAGGTGATCGGGCTGATCAGGCAGGCGGTGAGCCCCGTCAGCGCGAAGGCGGCCCGCCACTCACCGGCCCTGAGCGCACGGTGGGTGCGCCACACCCACAGCGCGAGAACCAGGACGGCGGTCACCGCCCAGGCCGTATGGCTCGGTTCGCCGGGTGCCGCGAGCCGGGCGAGGACGCCCTGCAACGACTGGTTGGAGACGTAGTCGAGGCGCCCGACGCGGGTGGTGTCCCACACGGCGTGCCCCCAGTAGAAGCGGGAGGCACTGGGAGCCGCCAGGAAGGCGAACAGCGTGCCGGCCGCCGCGACGGCGGTCGCGACGGCGGCGGCCCGCCATCTGCGGGCGAGCAGAAGCAGGCCGATGAAGACCGCGGGCGTCAGTTTGATGGCCGCCGCGAGTCCGATGCCGATCCCGGCCCAGCGCTCGCGGCCGGTGGACAGCAACCAGGCGTCGACCAGCACCAGAGCCAGCAGCAGAAGGTTGACCTGCCCGAAGCTGAAGGTGTCCCGCACCGGTTCCAGCACCGCCAGCGTGCACGCGGCCAGGGCCCAGCCGAACCATCCGTACCGGCGCAACTCCGCACCCACGAGGATCCACAGCACGACGGAGACGGCCGCCAGGTTCAGCAGCAGCGCGCAGACGATGGCTGTGTTCAGGCCGACGAACGCCATCGGCAGCATGCACAGGGCGGCGAACGGCGGATAGGTGAAGCCGTAGGTCGTCCCCGGCACCCGGTAGTCGTAGATGTGACCGCCATGGTGCACCCAGGCGTCCACGGTCCCGTAGTAGACGCGCAGGTCGAACCAGCCGCGCAGCAGCGGAACCGTGGCCGTGAAGACGGCCACGGCGGCGGCGAGGCACAGGACGAGAACGAGCCGTCCCCTCTCGGTGCGGGGAGGTCTCACGCGGTTCCTCCCAGCACGGCGGCCTGCGACGCCTGGTGCGCCTGCCACAGGACGACCAGGGCGAGGACGCCGCCGGAGACGGCCAGCACCACCTGGGCGGTGTCCGGCGGGCCACCGCTCGGCAGCACGCCCAGCGCGAGCACCGCGGTGGCGGCGGCCACCCGGTGGCGCACGGAAGCGCTCGGGGCCGCCGCGGCGATGAGGAACAACCCCCACAGGGCGTACCAGGGCCGGATCGCCGGGCCGAGAACTGCGACGACGGCAAGGCTCAGACCGAGCGCGTAGATCGGGCCAGGCCGCAGCCTCAGCCATATGAAGAGCACCGCGAGCGTGGTCGCGAGAAGTCCGGCGGCGTGCCAGACCGGGATGGCGAGAGGCGCGAAGTCGCTTCCCAGACCGTCGAGCAGACGGCCGGTGACCCGGCCGAGCACGCTGGTGGGTGACCAGTTGTGCGGTGAGACAGGGGTTTTCAGGGCGGCTATCCAGCCGTATCCCGTGCCGGCGACCGCCGTGGCCACCACGGTGGTGGCCACCCCCGTCACCGTGGTCGTGGCCACCGCCCGCGCCAGACCCACGTGGCGCCGTAGCGCGATGACTGCCAGCAGGCCCAAGGCGGCTGGGGCCTTGACCAGAGCGGCGAGCGTGACCAGGACGACGCCGACGACGTGCAGGCGGCCGCGGGCGGCGAGCAGGCCGACGCCCAGCAGTCCCAGCATGATGGCGTCGTTGTGGGCGCCCGCGACCAGGTGCAGCAGGACCAGCGGGTTCAGCGCGCCGAGCCAGAGCGCGGCGGCCGGGTCGGCGCCGCACTGCCGGGCGAGCCGCGGCAGCGCCGCCGCCATCAGGGCCACGCCGACAAGGGCGACCAGCCTCATGCCGAGCAATCCGGCCGGGAGTTCACCACGGGTCAGGCCGGAGAGCGCGCGGGCGACGACGAGGAAGACCGGCCCGTAGGGTGCCGCCGTGTTCCGCCACACGGGCGCGACCTCGTCGGCCAGCGGACCGCCGAGTTGCGCGGGCCCGTGTGCGTACACGTCGATATGGGAGTCGACCATGGCGCCTTGCGCGAGGTAGCTGTACACGTCCCGGCTGAACAGCGGCGGCGCGAGCAACAGCGGTGCCGCCCACACGGCGAGGACGAGCAGCAGGGCACGTGGGGTGGGCGGCTCCGGGCCGCGAATCACCCTGCCGAGCAGTGCCCAGGCGGCGATGAGCAGGACGACACCGAAGTACACCCCCACAAGTCCGAGGGCGGCGCGCCCGGACTCGGGGGAGACCAGATCCGCGACCGGCAGGGCCCCGGCGGTCTCACCGCCCAACGCGAGAATGGCCGTACCGGCCAGTCCGAGCGCCTGGCAGCGGCGGAGATCGACGGGGAAAGCCATGGCCAACACTCGGTCAGCGTGTCAACGCCGGGTGGCGAGAAAGCGACGCGGGTCCCTCGGCCGGGCGGCCTACATGTGGCCGCAATGTGATCGGCCGTCGTCGGAGACACAAAGGCCCCGGTCGGCGCGCCGCACACGGGTAGCACGGTCAGAACACAGAAAGCCCCGTGAGAGTGGTGAAACGGTCCAGGGCCGCGACGCCCGCGACCGAATTGCCGCGCTCGTCCAGACCGGGACTCCACACGCACAGCGTGCAGCGGCCGGGGACGACCGCGATGATGCCGCCGCCCACGCCGCTCTTGCCGGGGAGCCCCACCCGGTACGCGAAGTCGCCCGCCGCGTCGTACGTGCCACAGGTGAGCATCACCGCGTTGACCTGCTTGGCCTGACTGCGGGTCAGCAGTCGCGAGCCGTCGGCCCCGATGCCGTGCCGGGCCAGGAAGCCGGTCGCGAGCGCGAGGTCGGCGCAGGACGCGTGGATGGAGCACTGACGGAAGTACTGGTCGAGGAGGACCGGCACCGGGTTGCCGATGTTGCCGTAGGACGCCATGAAATGGGCGAGGGCGGCGTTGCGGTCACCGTGTGCGGTCTCGGAGGCCGCCACCTCCTTGTCGAAGGAGAGTTCCGGGTTGCCGCTCTCGGCCCGCAGGAAGTCGAGCAGCGCACCGGCGGCGTTCCCGGTGCGGGTGTGCAGCCGGTCGGTGACGACGAGGGCGCCCGCGTTGATGAACGGGTTGCGCGGAATCCCGTTCTCGTACTCCAGCTGGACCAGTGAGTTGAAGGGGTTGCCCGAGGGCTCCCGGCCCACGTGCTCCCACAGTGCGTCGCCTTCGCGGGCGAGGTCGAGAGCGAGGGTGTAGACCTTGGTGACGGACTGCGTGGAGAACGGCTGCCGCCACTCCCCCACGCCGTACACGGCGCCGTCCGGCTCGGCCACCGCCATACCGAAGCGTCGCGGGTCCAGGGCGGCGAGTGCGGGGATGTAGTCTGCGGGCCGCCCGCGCCCGGGCAACTGCTCGATCTCTTCGGCGATGCGGTCCAGTACGGCCTGGAAGGGCGGCGAGGTGGCCATGGTCACCATCGTGCCGCCCGGCGGGGCGGACCGCTCCAGGGGGCACCGAAACGTTCAGAGGGCGGGAGGCCGCGGCACCGGCATCCCGCCCCCTGGCGGACAGCGGCGGCCGGCCGGTGAGCCGGCCGCCGGCAGCAGGTCCTTGATCAGCTGAGCGCGCCGGTCCCGAGCAGACCCAGCAGCAGCACGCCGATGACGAGCCGGTAGATCACGAAGGCGTTGAAGGAGTGCTTGGCCACGAACTTCAGGAGCCAGGCGATCGAGGCGTAGGCGACCACGAAGGAGACGATCGTCCCGACGGCCAGCGGCGCGGCGCCCACCCCCGTCCCCAGGGCGTCCTTCAGCTCGTAGAGACCGGCGCCGGTGAGGGCGGGAATGCCGAGGAAGAAGGAGAGACGGGTCGCCGCGACCCGGTCGAGGTCGAGGATGAGCGCGGTCGACATCGTCGCGCCGGAGCGGGAGAAGCCCGGGAAGAGCAGCGCGAGGATCTGCGAGCTGCCCACCAGCATCGCGTCCTTGAAGCTGGTGTCGTCCTCGCCGCGCTTGTGCCGGCCCATCTGGTCCGCCGCCCACATCACACCGGAGCCGACGATCAGCGAGGCCGCCACCACCCACAGCGAGGCGAGCGGCCCGTCGATCAGCGGCTTCGCGGCCAGGCCCACCACCACGATCGGAATGGTCGCGGCGATCACCCACCAGGCGAACTTGTAGTCGTGGTGATACCGCTCCCGCGGGTTGAACAGGCCCCGGAACCACGCCGAGACGATCCGCACGATGTCCTTGAAGAAGTACAGGAGCACGGCCGCGATCGCCCCGACCTGGATGACGGCCGAGAACCCGACGACGGCCTTGTCGTCGACGGGGATCCCCATCAGCCCCTCGGTGATCTTGAGGTGGCCGGTCGACGAGACGGGGAGGAATTCGGTCACCCCCTCGACGACTCCGAGGACGACGGCCTGACCGACGCTGATGACACTCATGGGATCCAGTTCTGAGGAGTTGGTCGACAGTGCTGTAGACGGTAGTGCTGCAAGAAGGTTTTACTACGCCCGGGTCACGTGCCCCCTAGGGCCACAGAGCCTGGGTGAACGAAACCCCGACAAAGGCTGCACCCAACCCCGCCGCCACGTTCGCCACGACGTTGGCGGCAGCGTAGAACCCCGCCCCGGTCCCGGTCAGCCGCAGCGTCTCGTACGAGAACGTCGAGTACGTCGTCAGCGCCCCGCACAGGCCCGTACCGATCAGAAGTTGCAGGTGCGGGGAAGCATGACCGGCCGAGGCCGCCCCGGTCAGCAGGCCGAGGACCAGAGAACCCGTGACATTGACCAGCAGGGTGCCCCAGGGGAAGACCGTGTCGTGCTTGAACTGCACCGCACGGTCCACGACATAGCGCAGCGGCGCCCCGACCATGGCGCCGACGATCACCAGCAGCCAATTCACAACGAGTTCTCACCTTCCCCGTCCGCCGCGGGCGGCGCGTCGTGCCGCCCGACGTACGTGATGACCTCGCAGGGGTCCAGCGTCACAAGCCCCTCGGTGACGAGTTCGTCGAGCTGCGACAGGAAGGCGCGGATGCGCTCCTCGGTGTCCACGAGCACCACGGCCACCGGCAGGTCCTCGCTCAGCGACAGCAGCCGCGAGGTGTGGATGAGGGAGGAGGCACCGAAGCCCTCGATGCCGCGGAAGACGCTCGCACCCGCGAGTCCGGCGGCATGCGCGCGGTGCACGATCTCGGCGTAGAGGGGCTTGTGGTGCCACCGGTCGTGCTCGCCGATGAAGACGGTCAGCCTGAGGGCCCTGCCGGTCAGTCGTGTCATGGCCGCCTCCGCGGGGCGCCGGTCGGTGGTCTCGTTCATCGTTGCCGCCGCGCCAGGGCCCGGCGGGCGGTCGCCATCGCGAGCCACACCGCCGCGAGGGCCCCGAGCAGGGTCGCGAACAGATAGGCGAACGCGGTGCGCGGGTGCCCCGAGTCGACCAGCCGCTCGATGTCGACGGCGTAGGTCGAGAAGGTGGTGAAGCCGCCGAGCACACCCGTGCCGAAGAAGGGCCGCACCAGCCGGTGGGCCGCCCACACGTCGGTGATGACGACCATGAACACGCCCATCACGGCGCAGCCGACGACGTTGACCCAGAAGGTGGCCCAGGGGAATCCCCCGGCCCCCGCGGGCCACAGCAGCGACGCGCCGTACCGAGCGGTGGCGCCGACGACGCCACCGAGGGAGACGACCGCGACGACGGGCCCCTGACCCTGCCAGGACGACGGCCGCCGGACGGGCTCGGGCGTGGCGGCACTGGCGCGGTCGGCACTCTTGGGGTGCGGGACTCTCATCGGTGTACTTCTCCTACTCGCCGCGACCCTGCTGGACGGGCACGCTCCATCGCAAGTAGGGACCGTTGGCGGCAGAACTGCCGCGGTTCGTGGACGGCGGGCCCCACCGCCGCGCCGCAAGACATGATCGCGGCCCGAGCAAGGGTAACCCCGACCGGGGCCGCTGCGCACCCAGGTCGCCCACCGGGCCACGGCCGCGGCACCGTTCCCACGGGCCGACTCGCAGGCGCGGGTCACCCTCCGGAATCCGGGGCGGCGGACGCGGTGCCGTTGCTGCACCGCTCCCGGAGGCGGCCTGCCCGCGCCGCGGCCGACTACCACCCCTTCTCGAACATGCGCGCAACCTCGGCGATACGGACCTCGTCGCGGCGGTAGTGGGTGTGCCGCCGGATCCTCTTCGTGCGCAACAGGCCGATGGCGGCGAGAAGACGCAGATCGGTATCGGCGACGGACCGGGGCACGGCGAGTTTCGCGGCGACGGCCGCCGCGGTCACGCCGTCCTCGACAAGGTCGCCGCGGCGGGGCGGCTGAAAGTGGGCCTCGGGCTCCTTCAGCCACTCCAGGATCCACATCCGCTGCTCGCTCACCGGTGTCCTCAGCATGCCGTCCCCTCCGTACCGCCCTCCTGACCCACTGTCGCGTGCCTGTGGTGCCGGGGCCGAGGTGGTTAACGGGCCGAAGTGCTCTGATCGAAAAGGCCCGTCACAGGTGAGGCCCGGCCGCGTGTGCGGCCGGGCCTCGCCTTCCGGAGGGATCGGCGGTGGCTGATCTCCGCCGCGCGACCGGTCAGTTTCGAAGAAGCCACAGGACGGCTCCCCGCCCTAGCGTGGAACCACCGACGAACCACGTCGGCCCACGCAACCGCCGAGGAGCACTCATGACCGCCGAACTCAAGACGATCATCTACCCCGTCAAGGACCTCGCCCGGGCGAAGGCCCTCTTCAGTGCCCTGCTGGAGGTGGAGCCGTACGCCGACGAGCCCTACTACGTCGGCTACAAGGCGGCGGGGCAGGACGTCGGCCTCGACCCGAACGGCCACGCCAAGGGGATGACCGGACCCGTGCCCTACTGGCACGTGTCCGACCTCAAGGCCCGCCTCAAGGGGCTGCTGGACGCCGGGGCCGAGCTGCTGCAGGACGCCCAGGACGTCGGTGGCGGCAGGCTGATCGCCTTCGTCAAGGACGCGGACGGCAACCTGGTGGGGCTGCTCCAGGACCCGGCCGCCTAGTCGGGCCGGCGCGCCCTCCTTCGGCGCGACGGGCTGCTTGCAGATGCACTAGTTGCACGGTAAACAAAGCAGCCCGTTTCTGTTACCGTGCGAGTATGGCAGCGAAAACGGCCGGTGCCCGGCTCGAGGAGCAGTGGCGGGACATCCTGTCGGTGCACGCCCACACCATGTGCGAGATCGACCGGGTGCTGCACCCGTACGGGCTCGGCGCCAGCGACTTCGAGGTGCTCGACATCCTCGCCACCGAGGCGCCGGCGGCCGGCGATCAGTGCCGGGTGCAGAACATCGCAGGGCGGGTGCATCTGAGCCAGAGCGCTCTGTCCCGGCTGATCGGACGGCTGGAGAAGGACGGCCTGGTCCACCGCTCCGTGTGCGAGGAGGACCGGCGCGGGGTGTGGGTCGCCCTCACCGAGAAGGGCCGCGAGGTACACACCGAGGCGCTGCCGCTGCAGCGTGAGGTCCTGGCCCGGATGCTCACCGCCCCGACTCCCGCGGGGCAGCCGGTCACAGAGTGAACTCGGCGCCGTCCGCGAGGACTTCGGCTCCGGCCTCGGTCACCTGACGCCGCGCGGCCGAGGCGGGGTCGAGCAGCGGGTTGGTGTTGTTGAGGTGGGTGTAGATCCGGCGCGGTCCCGGGTGCCGGGCGAGGGCGGCCAGAGAGCCGTGCGCGCCCGCGACGGGGAGGTGGCCCGGCGCCGCCTTCCCGGGTCCGCCCCCGATCGCCGCGTCCAGCTCGTCCGCCGTGTGGAACGTGCCGTCCAGCAGCGCGCAGTCCGCCTCGGTCAGCAACTCGTCCAGGACCGGCGACCACGCGCCGACGCGGGGTGCGTACACGAGCACTCCGCCGGTGGACAGGTCCTCGACGCGGTAAGCGATCACCCAGTGGTCGTCGCGAGCGGCACCGGCCACGTACCCGGGCGCCTCGGCGCCCACCGGATGCGCGGAGACGACCAGACCGCCGGCCAGGACGAACCCGCCGTCGGTCAGGGCGTCCACCCACTCCCACACGGCACCGCGGTCCAGGCCCGCCCGCAGCGGTGCCAGCACGGCCAGGACCGGTGGCGCGGCGTACACCTTCAGGCCGGCCGCGCCCCGGAGCGCCGTCAGTCCCGCGATGTGGTCGGCCTCCGCGTCCGTCAGGAGAACGCCCCTGAGCGGGGTGTCCCGCGGGCCCGGGCCCGGCCGGAGCGCGGTGGTGGCCGTCACCTGCGTACGGATGTCCGGTGAGGCGTTGAGGAGCCACCAGTCGCGCGCATTGCCGGAGACGGCGACGCACTCCTGAGTGCGGGTGGGCAGTTCGCCGTCGCGGGCGGCCGTGCACAGCGCGCACGCGCAGTTCCACTGCGGGAAGCCGCCGCCGGCGGCCGTACCCAGCAGGACGACCCTCACGACCATCCCCCTTCCGAGCCGGTGTTCACCCCCGGGATCTTCCCGCGGGACCGGCCCGGACTACCCCGCCACGGGGGGCACTTCAGGCCGACCTGCGAGGGGCTGCCGGTCCGTCGGGCGCCGCGGCGGGATCGGGGCGGAGGGGAAATCGCGTGGCCCGCTCCACAACGCGGGTACGGCGTCGGTGCGGCGGCACAGTTCGTACGCGATCGGCTCGTAGTTGACCCGCCAGCCGCGGAAGTGCGGCCACGCCTCCCGTGCCGTCCGTTCGGCGGGGAAGCCCGTGGCCATCACCATCGCCACGGCCGCCTCGAACTCGCGGAAGGTGAGACGGACCGGTTCGTCCGGCACGGGGTCGGAGTCGAACGCGAAGCGCACCGAGCAGGCGATGTCGCGCAGGGAGGTGAACCCGGCCCTGATCACCAGCCGGGCCTCCGCCGGCGCGGCGTGCGGCGCGAGCGAGAGCTGCATGGCCGCCGCGTCCATCACGGCGAGCAGCCCGACCATCCAGTTGCGGTACGGGCCGGGCGAGCGGAACGCGATCAGGACCGGGTAGCTGGCGTGGCTCTCCCCGATGTCCGCGGCCAGCCGCTCCCAGGCGCGGAAGAGCTCGGGCAGGGCGGTCTCGGTGTCGACGAGCCACTGACGGGCCAGGATCTCGGGGCCCCAGGCGGGTTCTCCGGCCCGGGACTGGAGCAGTGTCACCTCGAGTTCGCGGCGGTTGTAGGCCGCGTACAGGGTGGGCAGGTAGGCGATCTGCAGGGCGATCAGAACGGGCCCGGTGATCGCCGCCAGGAAGTCGACCGCGGACAGATGCAGCCGCTGACCGCTGGCGAAGCCGAGGGTGAACATGCTGGATCCGGCCTCGCGGAAGGAGTTGGCCCAGGTCAGTGAGGACAGGGCGTGCAGGAGGAGGCCGAAGCTCGCGAAGGCTCCGCCCAGCCAGGTCGCGAGCATGCCCATCAGCATGAGCGAGCCGAGCCAGGTCTGCGCCCGGTCGATGGCCTCGTAGCCACCGCGGAGGGCGGCCAGGCGCAGCAGCCGGCGCAGGACCCACCACAGTCGGTAGACCAGTGCCGAGTACAGGCCGCGCGGGACCACCAGGGTCCGCAGGATGCTGGCGAAGACGGCGACGAGGAGCAGTGCGCCGGCCACGCCGGAGATCCATCTCATGCGACCATTGTGAGGGGCGCCCCGGCCGGCCCCGTGTCGGCGTCCCCTGTGGGGCGTCATGGGCGGCTGGTGCGCCGGGCCCGCGGGCGGCGGGCCGGGCGTCCGGTCAGCTGGGCCAGGACGTGGGTACGGGCCTTACGGCCGCGCGAGAAGTGTGCGCACTCCGTCGGAGTTGAGCGTCAGCCCGTGCGGCGAAGCCGCGTCTATGGTCAGCGTGAGATCGCCGGTGGGCCACTGGGAGGCGAGCGCGCCGAGCGGCACCAGCCGGTAACGCGAGACGAACGGCAGCAGGTCGGACATCTCCGTCTCGGAGGTGAACACGGGCACCGTCTGCTCCCCGTCCGGTTGTTCCAGGACGGGCAGGGACACGGCGTAGGGATCGGTGGCGTCGTTCTCGTCGACGTCGTCCGGCACGGGGACCAGCACATCGCTGCCGGCCAGTGTGTCCAGCGCCGTCGAGTCCGCGGAATCCACAGCGAGCGTGTCCAGTGCTTCCTGAGCTGCGGTCGAGCGGTGGTTCTTGTTGGGCGTGTTCATGACGGATCCCCTGGTAGTGGCGGGCGGGGCGGCCCGGAACGTCCGGCTCCGGGCGGCCCCCGACGCGTACCCCACGGGGGCGGGGCCATTCCTTGCACGGAGTCCGGATCGAAGGCCGGGCCTTCGGGGATCCGGCCGGTCCTGCCCGGACCGGCCAGGACCGGCGTGCTGGACAGTGAGCGGCGCCCTGGGGTGGTCTCCGGCCCCCAGCCGGAACCCTCTTCGCTCACGGCCGTGGGCCTGGCGGCCGACCGGGGCGCTTGACCGCCTGACCGACGATGGCCGTCCCCCGCCCCGTCGACGCCAGGACCGCCCAGGTCCCGGGTCAGGACGCGGTAGAGGTGGGCCAGGTCCCGCACACCCACACGGCTATGGGCAGGTTGTGCCCCGGTCGGGGCGAGGGCGTCGGCCACGGCGGGATGTGCCGCCGGCTCCCGTCCGACCGCGTCGAGCCCGCCGGGAGCCGGCCTCGCGGCGGCCCCGGGACTGCACCCGCATTCGGTGGGCGCCCTGTGCGCAGGCGGTGGGACACCGTACGGCCGGGGGTGAGGCCCGACGCACCGCGGGCGGTGACCCCGGGATCTCCGGAGTCACCGCCCGCAGGCTGCGCAAGGCGTCAGGCGCCGGCGCGCTCCCTGCGGCGCAGGGTGATGTACGTGCCCGTCGCACCGGCCGCGACGATCGCGGCCGCCGCGATGCCCACCGGCAGGGCCGGGAACGAGGACGCGTCCGTGGTCGCCGCCGCGTTCTCCATGGCGGGACCCGGGGTGATGCTGGTGGCGACCGGGGCCACGTGGTGGATCCGGCCGACCGACTTGACCGAGCCGTCCGCGTTCAGCAGCACCTGCTTGTTGTTGGGGTGCCGGAAGTCGAACATGCCCGAGAGCGAACCGGCCGTGGCGTCGAAGGAGTGGTCGCCGATACGGCCCGTGCGCCAGTTGTCCTCGATGAAGCGGGTGATCGAGGCCTGGTCGGTCAGCGTGTGGTCGACCTTGTTGACCTTGCTGTACGGGGAGACGACCAGCAGCGGCTGACGGGTGCCGGGGCCGCAGCGGTCCGCGTAGCCGCCCGACGCCGCCGGGCCGGCCTGGCAGGCCGGGCTGTCGGCGGCCTTGCCGTTGGAACCGACCGTGGTGTCCTTGGAACCGTTGCGCGGCTTGGCGTAGGCGTGGTCGTACCAGCCGTCGGAGTCGTCGTAGGCGATGACGACGGCCGTCGAGCTCCACTGCGGCGAGTTCTGGAGCGCGTTGATCTGGTCGACCAGGAAGTGCTGCTCGTCGATCGGGTCCGAGTAGGCGGCGTGGCCGTCCTGGTACTCGGCGGCCTTGACGAAGCTGACCGCAGGGAGCTTGCCCGCCTTGAGGGCAGCGTCGAAGTCGGTCAGGTCGTAGTTGTGGTTCGCCTGGCCGTTGTGACCGATCTCGTCGACGTTCTTCGGCGGCAGGTGGTGCGGGTTGGACGTCGACTTGTAGTACTCGAACGGCGAGTGGTGCGGGCTGTAGTCCACGACCGCGGCGCCGCCGGTGTTGGTGTGCGTGGCGTCGCACTTGGCGTAGTCGCCCTGCTTGCCGTCCCACGCGGTGGACGGGCGGAAGCCGCCCTGGAACCAACCCCAGCTGACCTTCTTGGAGTTGAGGACGTCACCGATGTTGCGGCCCTGCATCGCGGCGAGCGCGTTCTTGCTGGTGTGGTCCTTGTCGGAGCAGTCGTCGTACGCCGGGTCGGGGTCGTTGGTGACCGTACCGACACCCTTGGCGTCGGGCGACTGGACGGTGTACGAGTCCGGCGTCGTCGTCTGCTTGGGGTTCTCGGTGCCGGTCGCGGGGTCCACGGAGACGACGCCGTGCGTCTGACCGGAGACCAGGTTGAGCGCGCCGGGCGTGGACGGGCCGTAGACGGAGCTGTAGGAACGGTCGCTCATGGAGTACTGCTGGGCGTAGTTCCACAGCGCGGTGACGGTGTTGCCGTCGTAGTAGTCCATGACCAGGCCGGGCTCGCCGAACAGGTTGCCGGAGCACTTGCCCGAGTCCGTGTTCTGGACGAACTGGTCGTTCTTTCCGCCGTTGTACGCGTACTGCTCGGGGCCGTAGGCGTGGTTCTGGTCGCAGGTCAGTGCCTGGGACGGGGTGAGCCGCTTGGGCGCGTACTGGTTGGGGTTCTTCGTCAGCAGCCCGGCGGTACGCAGGTTGTCGACGTCCTTCGGGGTCTTCTTGGACGCCGTGAACTTCGTGCCATCGGTGTTCGCGGCCTGCGGGTAGGTCGCGAAGTAGTGGTCGAAGGAGACGTTCTCGTCGAAGAGGACGACCACGTGCTTGATGGGCGTGGCGGTCGAGGAGTGGGGCCACCCGTTCGGAGCGGCGGCCCAGGCCGGCGCGTTCGCGCCGAGGGCCGTGAGCGCGGCCGCACCCAGGAGTGCTCCCAGACTCCTCATCGTTGCTCGTCTTCCCTTGCTCGCCATGATGCTTCACCTTCCGGACACGAACGTCGTTGCGCCGTACGGTCAGGGATGTTTCGCCGGGCGGGCGGCACTTCGCTGGAGCGGTGATGGCGTGCACATGAACAGCGGGTCAGGGAAGCCAGAAGAAGTCTTGACCGTGTATTGACCAACAACTCGGTAAGTTGTCTAGACAGGTTCAGCCGAGGAGCGTGCGTCCGAACCAGTCCGCGCCGTCCCGCACTCCCGGCAGCGCGAAGAAGTAGCCGCCGCCGAACGGCTTGATGTAGTCGGTGAGCGGCTCGCCCGCGAGGCGGTGCTGCACGGTCTCGAACTGGCGGGCAAGGTCCTGCTGGTAGCAGCAGAACAGCAGTCCCATGTCGAGGTTCCCGTTGCTGTCCAGGCCCGCGTCGTAGTTGTACGCGCGGCGCAGGATCCGCTGGCCGGCCGTGGCCGCCGTGCGCGGATTGGCCAGGCGTATGTGGCTGTCCAGCGGGATGACGTCGCCCTTGGGGTCGCTGGGGTAGTCGGGGGTGTCGTGCTCGGCGTTCCCGTCCAGGGGGGCACCGGTACCCCTGGCCCTGCCGAACATCCGCTCCTGCTCGCTGAGGGAGACCCGGTCCCAGAACTCCACGAACATCCGGATCAGGCGTACGACCTGGTAGCTGCCGCCCACCGCCCAGTCCGGCTCGCCCATGCCCCTGCCCACCCACACCAGGCGGTTCATCTCGCGGGCGTCGGTGGGGTCGGGGTTGGCCGTGCCGTCCTTGAAGCCCATCAGATTGCGCGGGGTGCCGACGGGACGGGGCGGGCTGCTGAACCCGTCGAGGCGCCAGCGGACCTGCATGGCGCCGCGGGTGTGCCGGGCGATGTCACGCAGCGCGTGCAGCGCCGTGTCCGAGTCGTCGGCATGCAGTTGGAGGCTGAGGTCTCCGTGGCACCACTCGGCGCGCAGGTCGTCGTCGGGGAAGGCGGGCATGGCCGTCAGCCTGCGCGGGCGGCGGGCGGCCAGGCCGAACCGGTGGTCGAAGAGCGAGGCGCCCACGCCGACGGTCACCGCGAGCGCGTCGGCGGGTGGTTCCTCGCCCAGGATGCCGGAATCGGTGGGCGGACCGGTGATCCCGACGGCCGGCGGCGTTCCGCCCGAAGTCAGGAAGCGGGCGCGGGCGGTGAGGGTGCGCAGCAGATCGCTGAGCTCCTCGCGGTTCCCCGCGGTCACGTCGAGAGCGGCGAATGCGGTGACCCGGCGCGGGGCCGCGAGCACCGAGGCCTGACGGGTGCCGTGGAAGGGGGCGATCGGCGGCGGGCCCATGGGGTCGGCGCCGGCCGCCGGAGCGGCGGCGCCACCGGCGGCGAGCCCGGCACCGGCCAGGGCCGCTCCGCGCAGGAAGCCGCGGCGGCCGACTCCGCTCGCCTCGGAGGAGGTGCTCATACCGTCCTCCGCGGATCGCAGATGGTCGCCACCGAGGCCAGCCGTTCGACCAGGTCGCCGAGGACCGCGTCGACCTGCTCGCGCCCGGTACGGTCCAGGCGGTTCAGCGGTGTCCAGGTGCCGCCGTGGTGGAAGCCGTCCAGGGTGCGCTGAGCCCGGTCGAGTTCCCGGTCGAGGGCGGGCAGGTCCGGGTACCGGGTGGTGAGCAGGGGGCGCAGCCGGGACAGGACGGCGCGGGTCCCGTCGATGCCCGCACGGGCCGTGGCGAGATTGCTGCCGCTGCCGTAGTCGGTCCGCCCGGTCAGCTCGAACTGCACCGTGTTCTCCAGGATCTCGTGCGCCCGCAGGCCCAGTTGCGCCGGGTCCATACGGGCCTGTGCCCAGCCGGTGCGCAGGGCGCCGACGTCCTTGACGAGGGTGGCCGCGGGGCCGCGCAGGGCGTCCGCGCTCTGGCCGTGCCACAGCCCGTACTCGAGGCGGTGGAAGCCGGTGAAGGACGGGTCGTGGACGCCGCCGGGCAGCCCCGCGTCGGTTCCGTTGATCCGCCCGTCCGCGTCGCCGAAGGCGTCGTACGCCGCGCCGAGCCGCTCATAGGCGAGATGGGCCGGGAGCCAGGCCGTACGGGCCCCGGCGAGGTCCCCCCGGTCGATCGCACTCCTCAGCCGCCCGGTCAGCCCGGCCAATTCGTCCAGGCCTCCGGCGACCCACTTCTGGTAATCGATCGCGAGGGGGATCAGATCGTGCTCGGTGACCGGGGCCGCCGCGGGCCCGGCCGTCCCGCCGGTGATGCGGACGGTGGGTCCGGTGACCGCGCCGGCGTCGTCCGGCAGACAGGTGAACGCGTACGAACCCGTGCCGAGACGGACGGTCAGCGACCGGGTGGTCCCGGGTGCGAGACCCTCGATCTCCCCGTACAGGGCCCGGCTGCGCGGGTCCTCCAGATAGACCTCCGCCGGGCCGTCCGAGGTGTTGTGCAGGTCGAAGACCTGCAGACCGGACACCGGCTCGTTCCATCCGCGACCGCAGCCGCTCGGGGACACCTCGACCGTGGTGCGCGGCAGTCCGTCTGCCGCCGCCCGCGCCCGATGGGTCCCGCCGAGCGTGGTGACCAGCAGCGCCGCCACCAGGGCCAGGATGAGCAGGATCCCGCCCGCGGCCCAGATGCGGCCCCGTCGAGAGGTGAGGCCGGACACCGGCATTCCTCCGCGCCTCCCCGGACGACGTACGAACGTACTGACGCGCCCTGAACCGGGCGCGAGCACCTCATGCTAGGCAGCGGCGCGGGCCCGGACAGCCCCGCACGGGGGATGATCACCAAGATTTCCCTCACGGTTAACCGAGTGCTTGCCGCGCAAACGGACCGCGAGCGGCCGACCGGCCCGCCGTGCCCGCGGCCGACGGCCCTCCTCCCGGTGGACGCCTTCACCATGCCGTGCACGGGGGCGCTCCGTAGGCTGGGTGGTCTCGGTGCACGTCAGGAGGTCCGCGATGCCCCGGAGCATCTGGTCGGGAGCGATCAGCTTCGGTCTGGTCACGATCCCGATCGACGTGGTCCCGGCCACCGAGGACCACAGCGTCCGGTTCCACCAGTACCACCTGAGCGACATGGGCCGCGTTCGCGTCCGGAAATACTGCGAGGTCGAGGATCGGGAGGTCTCGCAGGAGGAGATCGGCAAGGGCTACGAGATCTCCAGGGACCAGGTCGTCCCGGTGCTCGACGAGGAGCTGCGGGCGCTGCCTCTGCCGACTGCGAGGGCCATCGAGATCGAGGGGTTCGTGCCGGCCGAGTCGATCGATCCGCTCCGCATCGGCGAGGGCTACTACCTCCAGGCCTCCGGCACGGTCGCCGAGAAGCCGTACGCCCTGCTGCACAAGGCGCTTGCGAGGACGTCGAAGGTCGCGGTGGCCAAGTTCGCCTGGCACGGCAGGGAGCGGCTCGGTCTGCTGCGGGTGCGGGACGAGGCGCTCGTACTGCACGCGATGCGCTGGCCGGACGAGGTCCGCGACCCCTCCGAGCTGGTGCCGCCGGACGTGCGGCTGTCCGAGGACGAGATCACCGAGGCCGAGCACCTGATCGAGCGCATGACCCGCGACGACCTCGAAGGTCCCGACTTCGCCGATCGCTACACCGAGGCGCTCGAGCAGGTGATCGAAGCCAAGCGGGAGGGTCAGGCACCGCCCGAGGCACCCGATCCGGAGGCCGAGCCCGGCAAGGTGCTGGACCTGATGTCCGCGCTCCAGGCGTCAGTTGCGCAGGCCAGGGCGTCCCGCGGCGAGGACACGCGGGCCGAGGTGCACGAACTCCCGAAGAAGAAGGCCGCCGCCAGGGCCGCGGCGAAGAAGGCGCCCTCCGAGAAGGCCGCCGGCCGGAAGACCGCGAAGGAGACGGCGAAGAAGACCGCCCGCCGGCCGCGCAGCGCCTGACCGGGCCCGGCCGGGTGGTCCGCCGGCCGGACCGGGCGGGAACCAGCTGGTTCCCGCCCGTCGCGCGACCGGTCTCGTGGGTCACCGGGCCGGTCTGCTCGCCGGTCCCCGCCCCGTGTCAAGCACGCCGACGCCCCGCAGTGCCGCGCCGTGCGACGCGTCCCTGAGGTATGAGCCGGCCTGTGCGATCACGGCCTGGCCGATCCGGGGACCTGAGGCGACACGGTCGGCGAACCCGACGGCCCGTGGCCCGACAGGACCAGTTCCTTCGCCCTGCGGAACTCCTCGTCCGTGATGTCGCCGCGGCCCCGCATCTCCGAGAGCTTGACCAGTTCCTCCGTACTGCTCGGGCTGCCCCGCCCGCTCGCCGTCTCCCGGATGTAGGAGTTCAGGGCCTCCTGCTGGGCACGCCTCTGTGCCAGTTCGCGGCGGCCCATGTCCTTGCCGCGGGCGACGACGTAGGCGAGGACGCCGAGGAACGGCAGCACGATCACGAAGGCCAGCCAGCCGGTCTTGGCCCAGCCGCCCAGGGAGTCGTCGCGGAAGATGTCGACGACCACCCGGATGAGCAGCACGAACCACATGACCAGCAGGAAGAACCACAGCATCGTCCAGAAGGCGCTCAGCAGCGGGTAGTCGTAGGCAAGGTAGGTCCGCTCGGCCATTTCGCTCCTCCGTTCCGGGCTTCCGCCCGACGGCTGCCGAATCCACCCTGCGCGCGGCACGCGGCTGCGGCCTCACCCGGCGGGGGTGAGCCTGGTGTTCCTGGCCGGTCCTCCGAGCGGCCCGCGAGGCGGGCGTTCACCGTTCGCGCGTCGGGCCACTGGACAGACCGGCTTTCTGCCGGTACCAGGACGAGGACGCGACGGCTTCGCCGAGGGCCAGACCCGCGATGGCCACCAGAAACAGGGAGATCAGCCGGCCTTGGATTCCCGGGCCACGGCTCAGCACGTCGCGGACGGCGCTCAACCGGATCGGCCGGTGACGCCCACTTTGCGGAGTGCGTCCTGCCAGGCAAGAGCGACGATCAGCTCCGCCAGTCCGAGCAGCACCAGCCACAGGCCCAGCAGCCGGGTCAGGACGACCGCCGACGGGGCCGGCAGGGCCAGCACCACGAGCCCGGCGACCATACCGAGGGCGCCCGCGCCGAGGACGAAGGCCCGGTGCGGCAGGTCGCGGTCGGCGAAGGCCGTATAGGCAGTGAGCATGCCGGATACGAGCCACACGGCCCCGACGACGAGCGAGAGCGCGGCGATGGTCTGCAGCGGGTGCCTCAGGCACAGCACCCCGGCCAGGACGAGCAGCAGCGCCACGAGCAGGCGCGGCAGCCGCTCGTCGTGCTCCGCCCGGGAGAAGGCCCCGACGAACCGGAACGCCCCGGTGACCAGCAGGTACAGCCCGATGAGGACCGCCAGGACGTGCAGGGTCTCGTGCGGCCAGACCAGCACCAGGATGCCCGGTATCAGGGTCGCGAGCGCCGATCCGAGGATCAACGTCCACGAGGAGGCCAGCCTGGCCGACAGTCCCGCGGAGTCGTCCCCGGTGACGGAGTCGCCGGAAAGGTGCTCGTGCGCACTTCGCGCCGCTGGACCCCGCGATACGGTCATGGCTCCTCCTCGCGCGATCGGTGCAGGTCACCGGAGAGCGCCGACAGCACGGCGGCCGGGACCCGTACAGATCAGAGTCCCGCTCGGAGTCGGGTGCCGGGTCACCCCTGACGGGTGAGGTCGTGGGCCGCCGCCGGTCCGGTCCCGGCCCCTCCTTGAGGACCAACTTGAACACGACGATCAGCAGATCGAGCACCAGATTGACCGCGGCGCTGACGACCACGAGGGGCCACGAGTCGCCCGCACGGCGTGCCGCGGCCGCCGACCACCCCACCTGTCCGGCCACGGCGACGGCGAGTGCGAGCCAGAAACCGCCCTGCGCGTCCAGACCCAGCAGCGGGCCGACGGCCACGGCGACGGCCGGCGGGACGGCGGCCTTGACGATCGGCCACTCGTCACGGCAGACGTGCAGCACCACGCGGCGGTTCAGGGCCCGCTGCGCCAGACGGGCACCGAACAACTGGGCGTGCACATGGGCGATCCAGAACACCACGCCGGTGCACACCGGCAGCACCACCACTTCGACGCGGGGAAACGAGCCGGCCGCGCCGACACCCACCACCACGGAGGCGGCGCGCAGGAATCCGTAGACACCGCCGGTGCAGTCCGTCCAGGCCCGGCGCTCGGCGATGCACGCCTTCGCCCCGCCGTCGTGCGCGTCGGACATCGCAGCCTCCCGGTGGGATCGGAGTGCCGAGCCGACGGAGTGAGCCTTCCTGGCCGGGTCGTTCCCTCTGCCGGGGGCCGGCTGAAAGTCCGTTGGCAGGACGGCAGCGCAGCCCACGATCCCGGCCAGCCACGGGCCGGCTGTTCACCTCACCGGACCAAGAGGCGCGCCGGCCGCTTCCGAACGGCGACCGCGTCCGCACCCCTCGGTCTTACGGAGCGGTGACGTGGTGGGCGGCACGGGGGTTCTGGCACCGCGACGGACCTAGCGTGGGCGTATGCGTGTACTGGTCACCGGCGGTGCCGGTTTCATCGGGTCCCATGTCGTCGAGGCGCTCCGGGCGGGCGGCCACGAGCCGGTGGTGTTCGACGTGCGGGAGGGCGCAGGAGCCGACGTGCGGAACGGGGACGCGGTCGCGCGTGCCCTGCCCGGCGTCGACGCCGTCTGTCATCAGGCGGCCCTGGTCGGTCTCGGCAACGGAATCGCCGACGCGGCCGACTACGTCTCCAGCAACGACCTGGGCACGGCGGTGCTGCTGACGGCGATGGCGGACGCGGGCGTACGGCGTCTCGTGCTGGCCGGGTCGATGGTCGTCTACGGCGAGGGGCGCTACGAGTGTCCGCGGCACGCGGCGGTACGGCCGGGCCCGCGGGCCGTCGCCGACCTCGCGGCCGGGCGCTTCGAGCTCCTGTGCCCGGCGTGCGGACAGGAGTTGTCCCCCGGGCTGGTCGGCGAGGACACCCCGGCCGACCCGCGAAACGTGTACGCGACCACCAAGCTCGCCCAGGAGCATCTGGCGGCCGCCTGGGCCCGGTCCACGGGCGGCTCCGCCGTGTCGCTGCGCTACCACAACGTGTACGGCCCCCGGATGCCCCGCGACACCCCCTACGCGGGCGTCGCCTCCTTCTTCCGCTCCGCGCTGGCCCGCGGGGAGGCGCCACGCGTCTTCGAGGACGGCCGCCAGCGGCGCGACTTCGTGCATGTACGGGACGTGGCGGCGGCCAACGTGGCGGCGCTGGAGGCGGACGCGCCCGGGGGTGTGCTCACGGCGTACAACACCGGCAGCGGCGAGCCGCACACCGTCGGGGAGATGGCGCGGGCCCTGTCCGCCGCCCACGGAGGTCCGGAGCCGGTGGTCACCGGCGAATACCGGCTGGGCGACGTACGCCACATCACCGCTGACTCCTCGCGCTTGCGCGCCGAGCTGGGCTGGAAGCCGTCGGTCGGGTTTGACGAGGGCATGCGCGAGTTCGCGCGGGCGGGACTTCGCGGGTAGGCGCCTTGGACCGGTGGCGGGCGGAACTCGTCGTCCCTCGGCCGCGGGCAGCGTCACCTCGACGCGGCAGCCTCAGGGGGATGGTGCGGACGGCGGCGCGCCCAGCTCCTTGCGCCGCGAGGCCTGTTGCTCGCCGAGACCGGCTCCCTGGACATCGACGAACGCCCCCGGAAGCGCGCGGGCACCTGGCCACTGATCAGCTGGGGACACCATCTGAAGATCGAAAAAGCGGGCGGCTACCATATGAGCACCGCCTAGCTCGAAAGATAAACCTGTGACTGTCAATGACGACTCGTTCACCAATTGGAAGATCCGCGAGGAGATCGCGGAGTCGATGATCCCGATCATCGGGAAGCTGCACCGCGAGCGGGACGTCACCGTCCTGCTGCACAGCCGCTCCTTGGTGAACAAGTCGGTGGTCAGCATCCTCAAGACCCACCGATTCGCCCGGCAGATCGCCGGTGAGGAGCTCTCGGTCACCGAGACGCTGCCGTTCCTGCAAGCTCTGAGCACGCTCGACCTCGGCCCTTCGCAGATCGACATCGGCATGCTCGCCGCCACCCACAAGGCCGACGACCGCGGTCTGTCCGTCGCGGAGTTCACCGCCAGGGCCGTCGCGGGCGCCAGCGGTGCCAACAAGCTCGAGGGCGGCGACGGACGCGATGTCGTCCTGTACGGCTTCGGCCGCATCGGCCGCCTCGTCGCGCGTCTGCTGATCGAGAAGGCCGGTTCCGGCAACGGTCTGCGGCTGCGCGCCATCGTCGTGCGCGGCGGCGGCGACCGGGCCGGCGAGGACCTCGTCAAGCGGGCCTCGCTGCTGCGCCGCGACTCGATCCACGGCCAGTTCCAGGGCACGATCACCGTGGACGAGGCGAACAGCACGATCATCGCCAACGGCAACGCGATCAGGGTGATCCACGCCGCCGACCCGGCCGAGGTCGACTACACGGCGTACGGCATCAAGGACGCCATCCTCATCGACAACACCGGCAAGTGGCGCGACCGCGAGGGCCTGTCGCAGCATCTGCGTCCCGGTATCGACAAGGTCGTGCTGACCGCGCCCGGCAAGGGCGACGTGCCCAACATCGTGCACGGCGTCAACCACGACATGGTCAAGCCGGACGAGCGGATCCTGTCCTGCGCGTCCTGCACCACCAACGCGATCGTCCCGCCGCTGAAGGCGATGGACGACGAGTACGGCGTGCTGCGCGGGCACGTGGAGACCGTCCACTCGTTCACCAACGACCAGAACCTGCTGGACAACTACCACAAGTCGGAACGCCGCGGCCGCTCCGCGCCGCTCAACATGGTCATCACCGAGACCGGCGCCGCCTCCGCCGTCGCCAAGGCGCTGCCCGACCTCAAGGCGAAGATCACCGGCAGCTCGATCCGCGTCCCCGTGCCGGACGTCTCGATCGCCATCCTCAACCTGCAGCTGGCGCGCGAGACGACCCGCCAGGAGGTCCTCGACCACCTCCGTGAGGTATCGCTGACCTCGCCGCTGCGCCGCCAGATCGACTTCATCAGCGCTCCCGACGCGGTCTCCAGCGACTTCATCGGCTCCCGCCACGCCTCGATCGTGGACGCGGGTGCTCTCAAGGTGGAGGGCGACAACGCGATCCTCTACCTCTGGTACGACAACGAGTTCGGCTACTCCTGCCAGGTCATCCGCGTCGTCCAGCACGTCTCCGGGGTCGAGTACCCGACGTACCCGGCGCCGGCGGTCTGACAAGGACGAAGGCCCCACCCGGGCGGGTGGGGCCTTCGTCAGGACCGGGAACGTCCGGGCCGGCCGGCACAGGCCCGGCCCGGACGTCATGGCCGGTACGGTCAGACGAGGTCGAACCGGTCGAGGTTCATGACCTTGACCCACGCGGCGACGAAGTCGGCCACGAACTTCTCCTTCGCGTCGTCGCTCGCGTAGACCTCCGCGAGCGCGCGCAGCTCGGAGTTCGAGCCGAAGACGAGGTCGGCACGGGTGCCGGTCCACTTGACCTCGCCCGTGGCGGCGTCGCGGCCCTCGAAGGTGTTCCCGTCGCCGTTCGCCGACGACCAGGTCGTACCCAGGTCGAGCAGGTTGACGAAGAAGTCGTTCGTCAGGGCCCCGGGCGTCTCGGTGAGGACGCCGTGCTGCGACTGCTGGTGGTTCGCGCCCAGGACACGCAGGCCGCCGACGAGGACGGTCATCTCGGGGGCGCTCAGGGTCAGCAGGTTCGCCCGGTCGAGCAGCAGGTACTCGGCCGGCAGCCGGTTGCCCTTGCCGAGGTAGTTGCGGAACCCGTCCACGGTCGGCTCGAGGGCGGCGAAGGACTCCACGTCGGTGTGCTCGTCGGTCGCGTCGACACGGCCCGGGGCGAACGGCACCTCGATCTCGTGCCCGGCGTCCTTGGCGGCCTTCTCGATCGCCGCGCCACCGCCGAGGACGATCAGGTCGGCCAGGGAGACCTTCTTGGCACCGGACTCGAACTCCCGCTGGATGCCCTCCAGGGTGCGCAGCACCTGCGCCAGACCGTCGGGGTCGTTGACCTCCCAGCCGCGCTGCGGCTCCAGACGGATGCGCGCACCGTTGGCGCCGCCCCGCTTGTCGCTGCCACGGAAGGTGGAGGCCGACGCCCAGGCGGTGGACACCAGCTGCGCGACGGTCAGCCCCGAGTCGAGGAGCTTGGCCTTGAGCGCCGCGATGTCCGCGGCGTCCAGGGCCTCACCCTCGGCCTCCGGCAGCGGGTCCTGCCACAGCAGGGTCTCCGCCGGGACCTCCGGACCCAGGTACAGCGACTTCGGGCCCATGTCGCGGTGGGTCAGCTTGTACCAGGCGCGGGCGAAGGCGTCCGCGAACTCCTGGGGGTTCTCGTGGAAGCGGCGGGAGATCGGCTCGTAGATCGGGTCGAAGCGCAGCGCCAGGTCCGTGGTGAGCATCGACGGCGCGATCTTCTTGGCGGCGTCGTGGGCGTGCGGCACCGTGCCCTCGCCCGCGCCGTCCTTCGGCTTCCACTGCTTGGCGCCGGCCGGGCTCTCGGTGAGCTCCCACTCGTAGCCGAAGAGGTTGTCGAAGAAGCCGTTGCTCCACTGGGTGGGCGTGGTGGTCCAGGTGACCTCCAGACCGGAGGTGATGGCGTCGGCGCCCTTTCCGGTGCCGTACGTGCTCCGCCAGCCCAGGCCCTGCTCCTCGATGGAGGCGGCCTCCGGGTCGGGGCCGACGTTGTCCGCCGGGCCCGCGCCGTGGGTCTTGCCGAAGGTGTGACCACCCGCGATCAGGGCGACCGTCTCCTCGTCGTTCATCGCCATCCGGCGGAACGTCTCACGGATGTCGCGGGCCGCGGCGATGGGGTCCGGGGTGCCGTTGGGGCCCTCCGGGTTGACGTAGATGAGGCCCATCTGGACGGCGCCGAGGGGGTTCTCCAGCTCACGGTCGCCGGTGTAGCGCTCGTCGCCGAGCCAGGTGGTCTCGGGACCCCAGTAGACGTCCTCCTCCGACTCCCAGACGTCCGCACGGCCGCCGGCGAAACCGAAGGTCTCGAAGCCCATCGACTCCAGCGCGACGTTGCCGGTGAGGATCATGAGGTCGGCCCAGGACAGGCTCTTGCCGTACTTCTTCTTGACCGGCCACAGCAGACGGCGGGCCTTGTCCAGGTTCCCGTTGTCCGGCCAGCTGTTGAGGGGGGCGAAGCGCTGCTGACCGGCACCGGCGCCGCCGCGGCCGTCGCTGATGCGGTAGGTGCCCGCGCTGTGCCAGGCCATCCGGATCATGAACGGGCCGTAGTTGCCGAAGTCGGCGGGCCACCAGTCCTGCGAGGTCGTCAGCACCTCCGCGATGTCCCGCTTCACAGCCGGGAGGTCCAGGGCCTGGAAGGCCTCGGCGTAGTCGAACTCCTCCCCGAGCGGGTTGGCCACGGCCGGGTTCTTGGCGAGGATCTTCAGGTTGAGCCGCTCCGGCCACCACTGGCGGTTTCCACCGCCCTGGGTCGGGTGCAGGGCGCGCCCGTGCGCGACCGGGCAGCCACCTCCGTCCTCCGTCTTCGCGTCGGTGACGATGGCGTCGTGGTTCTCAGACATGGAAATCCTTCCGAGCTGGGCGGATCACGGTGCTGAATTGCGGGCGGTGGAACAGTCGGGGCACAGGCCCCAGTAGATGACCTCGGCCTCGTCGATCGAGAAGCCGTGGTCGTCGGACGCGGTCAGGCAGGGCGCCTCGCCGACGGCGCAGTCCACGTCGGCGACGAGACCGCACGACCGGCACATGACGTGGTGGTGGTTGTCCCCGACGCGTCCCTCGAACCGCGGCGGGCTCCCGGCCGGTTCGATCCGGCGGACGAGTCGCGCGGCGGTGAGCGCGTGGAGGGCCTCATAGACGGCTTGAAGCGAGATGTGGCCCACACGATCGCGCACCCCGGAGGCGATGGCCTCGACGCCGAGGTGGTCGCCGTCCCGGACGGTCTCGAGCAGCGCGACACGGGCCGCTGTCACCCGCAGGCCGGCACCGCGCAGCTCCTCGGCGGTGGTCGGGGGCTGGGATGCGGTCATGACGCTCAACCTAGTCCCATAAACACGAGAGTCACAAGCAAACGAATGGTTCAAGTCTGGTGGTCAGTCAGGGCGCCTGCCGGGTCTTGTTGACCTTGAGATTCCGCTCGCATGTCGAGAGTGCCGGGCATCCGCTGAGGAACACGTACTGATCCCGGCGGTCCGTTCGTCACGATGAAAGAACGAGTGCACGTAGCCCCCGGTGGTCAGACGGGCAGTCGCATCACCCGGGCGCCAGGGCTTCACACGCGCACACGCGACGCTCCCCGGACCCCCTCCCGCCCGCGCCCGGCAGGAACCGGAGGGTGCTGTTCCGTGATATCCGCCACACCGCTTCGGGAACTAGGGGTGCCGGGTAGTAGACGCATCCCCGACGACATATGGGATTTGTCCGGCTTGGCGTTGCGACCCGTCGCGCCGGGCTCGGGGTGGTCCCGGCGCGACGGCGCTCTCCCTCGTGGTCGCCGCCCAAAGACTTCTGACGGGCCGACAGGATTTCGATGCGCCCGGACGAGCCCGCCAGCATGCTCCCGCACGCGCGGCAAGGCCCGCCCGAACCTACGAAGCGAGGTAGTGGAAGGGGCGGGAAGGCCCTTTGCGCTCGATGTGAACCGGTCCTAAGAATGGCGACCCCGGACTACGTCTCCGCAGTTCGTCAGCGGAGTCTGCGCAGAGCCAGCCGCACAAGGGGCGCTCGGCGACTACCGAGTGAGGTCACGCATGAGCAAGCATCGCAAAGAGAAGCGTCTCCGGCGGATAGCCATCGCCGCGGCCGCCATAGCCGCCGTGGGGGTGCCGTCCGTCGCGGTGGCCTGCGCCGACTGGGGGAACGGCGGAGGACACCAGGTCTCCAGCGCCCCGAAGCAGCGGGCCGAGGTCAAGGGCTGGTGGAACGGCTCCGACTGGTACCACGACTGGACGGCCGACGGGCACAGCCAGCCCACCGCGGCGGCGTCGAACACTCCGACCGCCACCGCGCCCGCCCCCCGGACCACCGCTCCGCAGCGCAAGGCCACCGCGCCCACGCACCCCAGGAAGACCGTGGCCCCCGCGCCGAGGACCACCGCCCCTTCCGCTCCGAAGACCACCGCCGCCCCGGCCGCGACCCCCACACCGTCGAGCCCCGCGGCAGCGACCGCCACGGCGCCCGCGACCGTCGCCCGCATCCTGGCACTCGTCAACGCCGAGCGCAGCAAGGTCGGCTGCTCGGCGTTGACCCTGAACGCGACCCTGACCAAGGTGGCCCAGGCACACAGCGAGGACATGGCGGCCCACCGCAACATGTCGCACACCGGGTCGGACGGGTCTTCCCCGGGCGACCGGATCACGCGCGCCGGCTACAACTGGAGCACCTACGGCGAGAACGTCGCCTACGGCTACGCCACGCCCGAGGAGGTCATGGCGGGCTGGATGTCCAGCCCGGGTCACAAGGCCAACATCCTCAATTGCTCGTTCAAGGAGATCGGCGTCGGTCTGGCACAGCCCGACAGCTACTGGACCCAGGACTTCGGAGCGGCCCGGTAAGGGGGCCGGCATAGGGGCTGCATGGATAGACCATCCCCGAACTATGTAGTCCCGCCACATGTGCGCCTGACCTGCAACTTCCTACGGTGTGCCGACACGTACCCGTCCCCACCGCACACGAGGAAGTGGCGCACATGGCCTCCGCAGCATCCGCTCCCCCAACAACCGCCAACCTGAAGCGCATCGTCGCCGCCAGCCTCATCGGCACCACCATCGAGTGGTACGACTTCTTCCTCTACGGGTCCGCGGCCGCGCTGGTCTTCAACAAGCTCTTCTTCCCCGACTCCGACCCGCTGGTCGGCACCCTGCTGTCGTTCCTGACGTACGCGGTGGGCTTCGCCGCCCGGCCGCTCGGCGCCCTGGTCTTCGGGCACTACGGCGACCGCCTCGGGCGCAAGAAGCTGCTGGTGCTGAGCCTGCTGCTGATGGGTGGGGCCACCTTCGCCATCGGACTGCTGCCCACACACGCCACAGTCGGCAGCGCCGCGCCCGTCCTGCTCACGGCACTGCGCCTGGTGCAGGGCTTCGCGCTCGGCGGCGAGTGGGGCGGCGCCGTCCTGCTGGTGTCGGAGCACGGTGACAAGCGGCGGCGCGGTTTCTGGGCCTCCTGGCCGCAGACCGGCGCCCCGGCCGGGCAGCTCCTCGCCACAGGCGTGCTGTCGCTGCTGACCGCCGAGCTCTCCGACAGCGCGTTCGGCTCCTGGGGATGGCGCATTCCGTTCCTTCTCTCCGGTGTGCTGGTGATCATCGGTTTGTGGATTCGTCTGTCTGTCGATGAATCGCCTCTGTTCCAGCAGTCGCTGGCGCAGGCCGAGGCCCGTAAGGCGGCCGGCGAGGGAAATACGGAGAAGCTGCCGCTGCTGGCCGTGCTGCGCCATCACTGGAAGGACGTGCTCATCGCCATGGGCGCGCGCATGGCGGAGAACATCAGCTACTACGTGATCACCGCGTTCATCCTCGTGTACGCCACCACGTCGGCCGGTGTCTCCAAGCAGACGGCGCTCAACGCCGTCCTCATCGCCTCCGCCGTGCACTTCGCCGTCATCCCGGCCTGGGGCGCGCTCTCGGACCGGATCGGCCGCCGGCCCGTCTATCTGCTGGGCGCGGCCGGGATCGGCCTGTGGATGTTCCCCTTCTTCTCGCTGATCGACACGGGTGGCTTCGGGAATCTGGTCATCGCGGTGACGGTCGGCCTGGTGCTGCACGGAGCGATGTACGCGCCCCAGGCGGCCTTCTTCTCGGAGATGTTCGCGACCCGTATGCGCTACTCGGGCGCGTCCATCGGCGCCCAGTTCGCCTCGGTGGCGGCCGGCGCGCCGGCTCCGCTCATCGCGACCGCGCTGCTGTCCGACTACGGCAGCTCCACTCCGATCGCGCTGTACGTCATAGCGGCCTCGGTGCTCACCCTGATCGCCGTGGGCGTCGCGAAGGAGACACGGAACCGCGATCTGGCCCGCGTCGACTCCGTTTTCGGAGCGGAGCCCGTGGAGGCACCTGCGGCGGACGCGCGTACCGTCTGACCTCCAGCTCGTGAGCCCGGCCCCGTGCGCCTGCGCGTGCGGGGCCGGTCCGCGTCGGCTGCCGCGGGCCCAGGCCCGGGCCCGTACACGGGCCGCGCCCTGAACGGCGGGGACAGGCGCTCGGGTCAGCGGGCGGCGGGGGACATCGACAACCGGTGCAGCCGCAGGGCCAGTTGTATCTCCAGGGCGCGGGCCGGGCTCTGCCAGTCGTCGCCCAGGAGCCGGCACACCCGCTCCAGACGCTGCGCCACGGTGTTCACATGGACGTGCAGTTCGTCCTTGGTGCGTGCCGGGCTCATCCCGCACGCGAAGTACGCGTCGAGGGTGCGTACGAGGTCGGTGCCGCGCCGCTCGTCGTAGGCGACGACCGCACCGATCGTGCGTTCGACATAACTTGCGATGTCCCGGTCCCCGGCGAGCAGCAGTCCCAGGAAGCCGAAGTCCTCGGCGGCGGCCCCGTCCCCGGCGCGGCCCAGCAGGCGGAGCGCGTCGAGGCAGCGCTGCCCCTCCGCGTAGGCCGCAGCCACCAGTTCGGGGCGGCCGGCCAGGCCCTCCAAGGGTGCGGACGCGCCGACGGTGACCTTCTCGTGGACCGCCGTGCCCAGTTGTCCGGCGGTGCGGCGGGCGACGTCCGTCGCCGTGTCGCCCGGCTCCAGCGGCAGCAGCAGAACCGTACCGCCGTCACGGGCGGCGGCCAGTCCCTGCCGGGTGGCCGCCAGGTGGGACGCGGCGGACCACAGACGGCGGCGAGCGGCCGCTTCCTGGTCGGCGTCGGCCGGCGCGCCGTCGAGGCGGGCGGCGAGCACCACATGGGTGGCGTCGAGGTCGGCGCGCAGCCGTGCCGCGCGCTCGCGCAGCACCCGTGGGTCGCGGTCGCGGGCGTCGAGGAGGTCGTCCAGCAGCTCACCGCGCACGCGCTGCTCGGCCTCGGCGGCCGAGCGGCGGGCGAGCAGCAGCAGGGAGGTGACCATCGCGGCACGCTCCAGGGTGCGCTGGTCGACCGGATCGAGCAGCGGATGCCCGCGCAGGACGAGCGCGCCGAGCAGCTCTCCGCCGGCCGCGACGGCGGCGATCCAGTCGTCCCCGTGCCGCACGGCGTGGCCCTCGGCGCGGGAGGCCTCGAGGGCGGCAGTGGGGGCGGTGCCCGCCTCGCCGAACTCGACCGTGCCGGCGAGGACCTGGGAGACGGCCGCTGCCACGTCATGCACGCCGCCGCCGCGCAGCACGAGTTCGGCGAGCCGGTCGTGGACGTCCGAGGCGCGCTCGATGGCCGCGCTGCGGTCGCGGATGATCTCGTGGGCGCGGGCGAGCCGGTCCAGGGCCGACCGTGTCTCGGTGAGCAGATTCGCGGTGTCGATCGCGGCGGCGGCCAGCGCGGCGAACGAGCCGAGGAGCGCGATCTCCTCGCGCTCGAAGACCCGGGCACGCCGGTCGGCGGCGAAGAGCACGCCGATCACCTGGGGGCCGATCATCAGGGGGACGCCCAGGATCGCCACGAGCCCCTCGTCGCTCACGCCGCCGTCGATGGTCCGCGTGTGCTGGAAGCGGCCGTCGTTGAAGTAGTCCGGCGTGACATAGGGACGGGCGGTCTGGGCGACCAGCCCGCCGAGCCCCTCCCCCATGCCGAGCCTCAGCTGCTGGAAGCGCGCGGCGACCGAGCCCGCGGTGACCCTCATATAGGTGTCGCCCGCCTTCTCGTCGTGCAGCGTCAGATAGGCGACATCAGTGCTCAGCAGAGACCTGGCGCGCTGCACGATCGCCTGGAGGACGCCGTCGACGTCCCTCGGTCCCGCCAGGTCGTGGGCGGTCTCGAAGAGCGCGGACAGCTCCGCCTCACGGCGGCGTCTGCCCTCCATCTCCGCGCGCACGCGCAGTGCCAGCCGCTTGGCCTGCTCCAGCGCCTCGACCCGCTCCGCGGGCAGGCCCTCGGCGCGTGCGAGCAGCGCCGGCTGCTCGTACGCGTCGGCCGACGCGCCGCGGGCCAGAAGCTCCAGGAACGGCGCCTCGGCACAGGTGCCGGGACGCTCCGGGGACTGTACGTGATCGCGAGACATGCCCCCAGGATGGACCACCGTCGGCCCGCCCCGGCCTGCCCTGTGGACAACTTCTGGCATGCCCCCGCTCAGTGTGCCGTCCAGCCGCCGTCGAGGACCATGGACGTGCCGGTCACGAAGGAGGCCGGTGGACTGCACAGATAGGCCACCGCCTCGGCGACCTCCTCCGGCTCGATCAGCCGCTTGAGGACGCTGTCCTGGAGCAGCACCTCGGACAGCACGCGCTCTTCGGGGATTCCGTGCGCCCGGGCCTGGTCCGCGAGCTGTTTCTCGACGAGGGGCGTGCGCACGTACGCCGGGTTCACACAGTTCGAGGTGACTCCATGGGGGGCGCCTTCCAGCGCGGCTGTCTTCGAGAGCCCCTCGAGTCCGTGTTTGGCGGCGACGTACGCGGACTTGAACGCCGAGGCACGCAGTCCGTGGACCGACGAGATGTTGACGATGCGGCCCCAGCCCTGTCCGTACATATGGGGCAGCGCCCCGCGGATGAGCCGGAACGGAGCCTCCAGCATGACCGTCAGCACGGTGTGGAAGACGTCGGGCGGGAACTCCTCCAGCGGGCGGACCAGCTGCAGTCCCGCGTTGTTGACGAGGACATCGGTGCCGGCCGCGGCGACTTCGGCCGCGTCCAGGTCGGTCAGGTCGAGGACCTGCGGTTCCACGCCGCCCGGGAGGCCGTGGGCGGCGCCGGTGAGGTCGTCGAGTCCGGCGGCGTCCCGGTCGACCGCTCTCACCTTGGCCCCGGCGGCGGCCAGCCGCAGCACACAGGCGCGGCCGATGCCGCCGGCGGCACCGGTGACGAGGGCGGTGCGTCCGCGGAGGTCGAGGGTGGTGAAGTGGGGCGCGGTCATGGGTCGACCCTAGACACCGCCCCTCCCCCACCCCATATGGTCACCACCCATACTTCACAAGGAATTGGTGGGGCTGAACCATGTGGGTGCATCCGACAGCGCCTGCTTGATCCGAAGCAGTCCGAACTCGTTCAGCTCCGGCAGCGCGTCCACCGTGAACCAGCGGACGTCCAGCGACTCGTCGTCGTTGACACGCGCCTCGCCGCCGACGGCCCGGCAGCGGAACGTGATGTCCATGTACTGGCACTGGTCGCCGTTCGCGTACGTCACCGGCTCCAGAGCCTGCACCAGCACGACCCGTTCGGGGACGCAGCGCACCGCCGTCTCCTCGTACACCTCGCGCTCGGCGCAGGCCGCGGGCTGCTCCCCCGGCTCCGGAATGCCGCCGATCACCGACCACCTTCCGGTGTCGGCGCGGCGCCCCAGCAGCACCCTGCCGTCGTCGTCGAAGACGATGGCCGTGACGCCCGGGAGCCAGAGCAGCTGATGACCGGCGTCGGCACGGATGGTCCGGATGAAATCGGGAGTAGCCATGGCCAGACCCTAACGGGCCGGTTCCGTTACTCCCGGCGCGTCGGCCCGGACGTCCTGAATGTCGCGGTCGCGGCGGCCACGGACGGCCGACAGCACGGCCCAGCCGAGCCCGCCGGCCGCGACGAGGACGAGCAGTGTCTCGGGCAGGGTGCCGAGCCGCGTGGCGGGTGTCCAGGAGGAACGCAGCGGCACCTTCTGCACGAGGGAGTCCGCCACGAACATCCCGGTCCGCTGGGTGATCTTCCCGTCCGGCAGGATGATCGCGCTGACGCCGCTGGTCACCGGCACGGTGACGGTCCGGCTGTGCTCGACGGCCCGGACGCGGGACATGGCCAGCTGCTGGTAGGTCATCTCGCTGCGGTCGAAGGTCGCGTTGTTGCTGGGTACCGAGATCAGCTGGGCGCCGTCCGTGACGGTGCTGCGCACGGTCCAGTCGAAGGCGGCCTCGTAGCAGGTGACGAGCCCGACCTTGGCGTTCGCCATGGTGAAAACGCCCGGCTTGTGCCCCCGGCTGAAGTCCTGGCGCACCATCGCCGTCCAGTTCTGGTTGATGGCACCGAGGAGCGAGCGCAGGGGGAGGTACTCGCCGAACGGCTGCACCTGCCGCTTGTCGTACGTGTCCACGGGGCCCTTGTCCGGGTCCCACAGGATCTGCTCGTTGTAGAGCTTGCCGTCGCGCTCGACGACTCCACCGACCGAGATCGGTGCGCCGATGGCCTTCGCGGCCGCGTGGATCACGGCTGCGGCGTCAGGGTTGGCGAACGGGTCGACGTCGGAGGAGTTCTCCGGCCAGAGCACCAGGTCCGGCTGCGGCACCTTGCCCGCCCTGACCCTCTCCGCCAGGCGCTCCGTCTCCCGCACGTGGTAGTCGAGCACGGCACGCCGCTGCGCGTTGAACTCGAGCCCGGAGCGCGGCACATTGCCCTGGATGACGGCGACGGTCGCCGTGCCGTTCTCGGCCTTGTCGCTGACCAGGGAGCGGGCGGCGACGGCGCCCACCACCGGGAGGGCCACGGCGATCAGCGCGACAGCGGCCGCCCCGCGGCGTAGTACGCCGCCTGCGCGCCGTGCGTCCACGACGACGCGCACGACCTCGTACAGCCCGAAGCCGCACAGCACGACGGCGAAACCGAGCACGGGAGTGCCGCCGACCGCGGCGAGCGGCAGGAAGACGCCGTCGGCCTGGCCGAAGGCGATCTTCCCCCAGGGGAAGCCGTCGAACGGCGCACGCGCGCGTGCCGCCTCCCCGGCGATCCACACGGCCGCCGCCCACACCGGCCGGCCGGGCAGCCGGGAGACCAGGGCGACGCCGGCGCCCACCAGCGCGATGAAGATCGCCTCCACCGCGACGAGGGCGAGCCACGGGCCGGGGCCGACCTCGACCCCGGTCCACACGAGCAGCGGCAGCAGGAAGCCGAGACCGAACAGGTAACCGAGACCGAGGCCGGCCTTCCAGGTGCGGCCGCGCAGCGCCCAGCCGAAGACGGCGAAGGCCGGGAGGGCGAGCCACCACAGGGTCCGGGGCGGGAAGCTGACGTAGAGCAGCACTCCGGAGAGGGCCGCGGCGGCGGCCGGGACGAGGCGCCGAACCCGGCGGACACCACGGGGTGCGGGCGCTGCCTGGGGTTCGAGCCGTTCCGGCTCGCCCACGGAAGTTGCGGTGACGGTCACCCGGGGAGTCTACGGCGCGTGACCGAACCGCGGACAGTTCGATCCGCTCCCGCGCTCCGGCCGTTCTGCCTGGTCCTGTGCCCCTTGGACCGGACGTTCCGCTCCATGGTTCCTGCGCAACTCATCCACAAACCGGCGCATCAGCCGTTAGCGTGTGCGCGAGCCTCCGGCGACCGGCCCGAACCGGCCGAGTCGGCCGGGGCCCGGCACAGGGGGGCGGCGGGGTGGGATCCACGGGGACGGCGTCCGCGAGCGGGGTCACGGACGCGGACGACGACAGACGAAACGTTTCGGATGTGACGGGTGTCCTGGTGCTCGGCGCCTGCGCGGCATGGTCGCTGATCACGGCCGCCGCGCACGGCGGCCGGCCCGAGGGCGATCTGCTCGCGGTGCTCGCGGTCGCCGCCGGCTATGCGTCCGGGCGCATCGTCGGGGCCCTTCTGCCCGTCGCGGCGCCGACCGCGGGCGCCCTGGCCGGTCTCGGGCTCGCGGTCGCCGCTCCGTATGTCAGGGCGAACCCGCAGTTCGTGACGCCGCTGGGACACACCGGCGCGGTCGCCGCACTGCTCACCCTCTCCTCAGGGGCGGCGTGCTGTGCCGCCTGGGCGGCCCGCACTCCGGCACAGCGGCTCGCGCTGCACCTGGCGGCCGCGGGGATCACGGTGGCCGCGGCGGCGCTCGACTCGACGACGGGTCTCCTGGCCTGCGCCGGCGTACTGCTCTGCTCACTCGCCGCAGGCCGGATGCGCCACCGCGGCCCGGCGCTGGCCGTCCTCGCGCTCGTCGCGGCCCTGGCGGCAGGGACGAGCTGGGCAGTCGCCGAGAACGTGCTGCCGGACGGACTGAGCGCATTCCTGGAGGAACAGCTCAGCGGGCACCGGGTCATGCTCTGGCGCGACGCGCTCACCCTGGTCCACCGGGATCCGGCGTTCGGCGCGGGACCAGGCCGCTTCGGGGAGCTGAGCCCCACCGCCGCGCAGTCCCTCATGCCCGACGGCAAGCCCCACTCGGCGGCATTGCAGCAGGCGGCGGAACAGGGAGTGGTCGGCATGGCCCTGCTCGCGGCGGCCTTCTGCTGGGTTCTGTACGCACTGTGGCGCACCCAGCGGCCCACGCCGATCGCCCTCACGGCCGGCGCCGCTCTGACGGCACTGGCAGTGATCGCCTCGGTCGGCAACGCGCTGAGCTTCACCATCGTCACCGCGGGCGCGGGACTGCTGGCGGGCATCGCGACGGTGCGTCCGCTGACGGACGGGCGGCGGGCAGAGCAGGAGGCGGGCTGAAGGGGTCAGCGTTGTGAGGAAGGGCCTGTCAGTCGCGGATCACTCGCTCGGCCGGGCGCCGGCCGTCTGATCCGCCGGCCGTTCGCCGCCTGCTCCGTCACGTGCGGGCGCAGGTCAGTGCGTGGCACCGGGCAGGCTCGAGTGCAGCCGGGCCCGGATGACCCGTACCGCCGACTCGGCGTTGTCCACGGTGATCGTGAAGGTGTGACCGTCCCAGAGGCGCAGCACGACGCCCTCACCGCGCCGGACGACCACCGCGGTGCCTTTCTCCGGCCGCCAGCGATAACCCCAGCCGCCCCACTGGCGTGGTGTGACCCGGGGGACGAATTCGGCACCGGCGACGAGCGAGAGGGGGATGCGGCGGCGCGGTACGCCGATGTGGCCGCAGCGCACCTCGAGGCACTCTCCGTCGACCTTCACCGCGACGTGGACGAACGCGAGGGTCCCGAAGAGGACGAGCAGTCCGGCCGCGATACAGCCGACGACGGACATGACGAGCGGGGCGACGCCGGACGTCCACGCGGAGTCGACGGCCAGTTCGATACCGAGTGCCATGCACGCGGCACCGCCGAGCGCCAGCAGCCACTGGGCCCGGTTGGTCGCGCGTCCGGTCCAGATATCGGGGTCGCGCTGGGCGTGGTCCCTCATGCATCGAGAGTACCCAGCTTCCGGAGCGCGGGCACGGGGTCGCGCACGGTCACCGGGTCGGAGGCCCGCCCCGTGGGGCGTGGGCCGGCCTCTCAGCGTGCGGGGCTGACCGCCTGGAGGGCCCGGCCCTCGGGGTAGGCCAGCGCCTCGGGCGGCAGCACACCCTCGCGACCGCTGAGCAGCACCACGAGTCCGCCTTCCGCGGCATCCTGCGGCGCCACCGCGTCCGCTCCGATCCGGCGCAGCGCCTGGGCGGCCACCGCCCCGGCCGTTCCGTGCAGGATGAGCGGCGCAAGGCCGGGTTGCTGCACGGCCTCGCGGATACGGTCGGCGACCAGTTCGTAATTGGTGCAGCCGAGAACGACGGTGGTGACGTCTTCGGGGGTGAGCACCGCGGAAGCCGCGATGGCGGCGTCCACCGCCGGGTCGTCGGCGTGGTGCACGGCGTCCGCGAGCCCGGGGCACGGCACCTCGGCGACGGTCACCCCGTCGGCGAAGTCCCGGATGAGATTGCGCTGGTAGGTGCTCCCCGTGGTGGCGGGCGTGGCCCAGATCGCGACGGGTCCGCCGCCCGCCGCGGCGGGCTTGATCGCCGGAACCGTGCCGATGATCGGCAGGTCCGGTTCGAAACGGGCACGCAGGGCGGGCAGGGAGTGCACGGACGCCGTGTTGCAGGCGACGATCAGGACGTCGGGGTCATGTGCCGCGGCGGCCTCGGCAACGGCCAGGGCGCGCGCCGTGATGTCCTCCGGCGTGCGCGGCCCCCAGGGCATTCCGTCCGGGTCCCAGGACAGGACGAGATCCGCGTCGGGCCGCAGACGCCGTACCGCGGCAGCGGCGGGGAGCAGGCCGATTCCGGAGTCCATGAGCGCGATCTTCACCCGGTCACGATAGACGATGTGCCTCGATCGGCCCTCCGGGTGGGGCAGACTGCGCGCGTGAACGCCATCGTGTGGATCGCCGCGGTATCGCTCGCCGCCTGGCTGTGGCTGTTGCTCGCTCAGGGCCTGTTCTGGCGCACGGACGTCAGGCTGCCGCCGCGGGCGGATCCCGGCGACTGGCCGTCCGTGTGCGTCGTCGTGCCGGCACGGGACGAGTCCACGGTGCTGCCGTACAGTCTTCCGTCGCTGCTTGTGCAGGACTATCCCGGTCGCGCCGAGGTCTTCCTCATCGACGACGGCAGTTCGGACGGCACCGGGGACCTGGCGCGGGACCTGGCCGAGCGGCACGGCGGACTGCCGCTGACCGTCGCCTCCCCGGGCGAGCCCCCCGCGGGCTGGACCGGCAAGCTGTGGGCGGTGCGTCACGGGATCTCTCTCGCACAGGCGCGTGCCCCCGAGTATCTGCTCCTGACGGACGCCGACATCGCCCACGCCCCCGACAGCCTGCGGGAACTAGTCGCGGCGGCGCACACCGGAGGCTTCGACCTCGTCTCGCAGATGGCCCGGCTGCGGGTGGAGAGCGTGTGGGAGCGGCTGGTCGTACCCGCGTTCGTGTATTTCTTCGCCCAGCTGTATCCCTTCCGCTGGATCGCGGTGCGGGGATCGCGGACGGCTGCCGCGGCCGGCGGTTGTGTGCTGCTGCGCACCGAGGCCGCCGAACGGGCGCGCATTCCCGACGCCATCCGTCAGGCCGTCATCGACGATGTGGCGCTCGCGCGGGCGGTCAAGAGGAGCGGCGGCCGCATCTGGCTGGGGCTCGCGGACCGCGTCGACAGCGTGCGCCCTTATCCACGGCTGCACGACCTGTGGCGGATGGTCTCGCGCAGCGCCTACGCCCAACTGCGGCACAACCCGCTGCTGCTCGCCGGTACCGTGCTCGGCCTCATCCTCGTGTATGTGGTGCCGTCCGCCGCACTCGTCGCGGGTCTCGTCACGGGGAACGTCGCGGCGGTGGTGATCGGCGGACTCGCGAAACTGGTGATGACAGCCACGTACGTGCCCATGCTGCGCTACTACCGCCAGCCGACGTGGCTCGCCGTGCTGCTGCCGGTCACCGCGTCGCTGTACCTGCTCATGACCGTCGACTCGGCGGTGCAGCACTACCGGGGGCGCGGCGCGGCCTGGAAGGGCCGTACCTACGCCCGCCCGGACGCGGCGTTCGACGAGCAGTGACCGGGCCGGTCGCGGCGCGACCGGCCCACTGGGTCACTTCCTGCCGGGGGTCCAGTTCATGCCCCACCCATAGGCGTGGTCGATGGTGCGCTGCGGGCTGACGCCGCGCTCCGGGACCAGGTAGCGCGCCTCTCGCTGGACGACCAGGTCGCCGCCGGTGTTGGTGATGAGGGCGAGTGCGCACACGGTCGAGGGCACCGTGCACTCGTCGAGGGAGAACTCGATGGGTGCGCCGTGCTGCGGCTGGAGCGTGACCGTGGCGTGCAGATCGGCGAAGGAGCGGGCGCCTTCATAGATCGTCACGAAGATGAGGATGCGCCGGAAGCGCTGCTTGTGGTCGAGGTTGACGGTGAGGTTCTCGCCGCTCTCGACAGCGCCGGTGCGGTCGTCGCCGTCGAGGTGGATGTACGGCGGCTGGTGCACGGACCCGAAGGCGTTGCCCAGCGCCTGGACGACTCCCTTGCTGCCGTCGGACAGTTCGTACAGCGCGCACAGATCCAGGTCGAGGTCCGCGTGCATCGCCACCGCGCGGCCGCGTTTGCTGCCCCAGCCCGAGAACTGCTTGTGTACTTGCCAGTTGAGGTTCACCCGCATGACACCTGACGTTCCACCCTGTTTGGTCAGGGAGACCGAGGGGGCCTGCTTGGTGAGTGTGACCTTGGTGAGCCGGACCGGAGCCTGGGGCGGCGACGGAACAGAGGGCGTGGGCGCACCGTACGGGGCGGCCGGGGACGGCGGCGCATACGGGGAAGGGGGCGGCGGCGGTGCGCCGTACGGGGAGGTGGGAGGCGGCGCGGTGACCGGGGGGGCGACCGGTGGCGCCGCGGGAGCGGGCACGGGTGCCGAGGCGTTGGGCCAGTCGACGCGCGTGACGGGCGCGGCGGGCGGCGCCGTGTGCTGCGGCTCGTCCACCGTGATGCCGTAGTCGGTCGCCAGGCCCTCGAGCCCGCTGCTGTAGCCCTGACCGACGGCGCGGAACTTCCAGGCGCCCTGACGGCGGTAGAACTCCCCCAGCACGAAGGCGGTCTCGACGGTGGCGGCGGGGTCGAAGCGCGCGACCTCCGCACCCTGCTCGGCGTCCAGCACGCGGATGTAGAGACCGTTCACCTGCCCGAACGTCCCCCCGTCGGCGGAGGCGGCCAGCACCACCGACTCGATCGCCGGCTCCACGCGCGCGAGGTCCACGAGCAGCGTGTCCGTCACGTGACCGCCGACGCCCCGCTTCCCCTCGTGACGCACCGCTCCTGAGGAGTGATCGGGCTGGTTGTAGAAGACGAAGTCACCGTCGGTACGGACCTTGCCGGAGACCAGCAGCAGCGCCGAGGCGTCCGCGTCGGGCACGCCCGGCCCCGAACGCCATCCCAACTCGACGCGCAGCGCCTTCGTGGGAACCGGAAGGTTCGACCCCTTCGGCATTGACATGTCCGCCCCCCCATCGGGTGTCGCCGCACCGGGACCGAGCCCGGGCAGCGGGTTGCAACCGTTCCGGCCAACCTATTCCCCCGGGGTGCAAACTCCCATGAGCCGTACGCGAAGACGCTTGGTCAACCGCCGGTAACCCGCTGGGAACTCGGCCTTTACACGATCCAAACACCTCTTGCTGCCCTTTTTTGCCAAGTTCGCTCGCATTGGGGATCCCACGTCACCCCGGACACGGAAAACAACCCTCTTATCGGTCTCCCCAACCAGCACATCGTGGGCTTAACTTATGTGCCATGACCTCCCCCCGCTCCACCTATGGCGGCGGCTACTACTCCGCGTCGCCCTTCCCGGACACTCCGATCTACGACAGGCTCGTCGCCGAGCGGGGCACCCCGCAGATCGCTCCGATCCGGGTCCCCTCCGCGTACGAGACGCCGGGCAGCAACCTGCCGGCACTGCCGTCCGCGCTCCCCGCGCTGCCGGCTGCACCCTCCCCCCATGTCCCGTCCTACGGCTACCCGCAGGCTCCCCAGCCGGCGCCGCTGCAGCAGGCCCCGACCGCGTACATTCCGCAGCAGGCCGTCGGCCCGCGTGGTTACCCGGGCCCGCAGCAGATGCAGCAGCCGCGCCCCATGGCCGCGGGCACGGGCTACGAGGCGATGCGCCCCGCGGCACCGCGTCCGGTCCCGACTCCGTACCAGGACCCGTACAACAACGGTCAGCAGTACCGCGGCTACTGATCCACGTCACGGCATGAGGCCTTCGATCTGCGATGGCACGATGGCCTCATGCCGAATCCAGCGCTGCACTCGATTCACGTCCACCCGGTCAAGGCACTGCGGGGGCAGGCACCCCGCGAGGCCGTGGTGGAGCCATGGGGGCTGGCCGGGGACCGGCGCTGGGCACTGATCGACGACGCCGGCAAGGTGGTCACGCAACGCGAGCACCCGCGACTGGCACTGGCCGCCGCCGAGCTCCTGCCCGGCGGCGGCGTCCGTGTGTCCGCCTCCGGCCTGGAGCCGCTGACCGTGGCCGTGCCCGAACCGGCGGCCACCACGATCGCGAGATGGTCGGGCGAGAAGATCGAGACGGTGCCCGCGGGCGCCGAGGCACGTGCGTGGTTCAGCGCCTACCTCGGTGAGGACGTGACCCTCGTCCACCTCGACGACCCCGCCGTCCGCCGACCCATCGACGACCCGCCGTACGGCCGCCCCGGCGAGCGCGTCAGCCTAGCCGACGGCTACCCCCTGCTGCTCACCACGGTCGCGTCCCTGGATGCCCTGAACTCCCTGATCGAGCAGGGCGATCACCCGGACGAGGGCCCGCTGCCCATGAACCGCTTCCGGCCGAATCTCGTCATCGCCGGAACGGAACCCTGGGCCGAGGACGACTGGAAGCGGATCGCCGTCGGAGAGGTGACCTTCCGGGTCGCCAAGATGTGCGGGCGCTGCGTCGTGACCACCACGGACCAGCAGACCGTCGAACGCGGCAAGGAGCCGCTGCGCACCCTGGGCCGCCATCGCCGCTTCGGCGGCAAGCTGATCTTCGGCCAGAACCTGGTGCCGGAGACGACCGGCAGCGTCCGCATCGGCGATCCGGTCACGATCCTCGAATAGGGCGAGGCGAGAGATCGGTGGTCCCCCGGCCGGCCGCACCGCCGGCCGGCGAAATTCCGCGATTCACCGCTAGGGCGGGAACCCGGCCGGCTGACACGGTCGTTGACTCGGTGTGAGAAGTCCGTGAGAGAGGTGGGAGGCAGGGGAGAGGTGATTTGGCTCTCTCTTACCCGGCCTCGGAGGCGGACGGCGGGATGCGGGGGTTATCACGGAGGCGTGAGGGGGTGGCCACTGTGCGAGCGATCAGCGGCCTGTGGCACTGGCGGCGCAATCCATTGCGCCGTGGCACCGATCTGGCCGAGGCCTGGCTGGCGTTGACCGTCCTCTTCCTGATACTCGTCACGGCTCCCCTCGTCGGGGCCGTGACCGGATCCGTCGCCCAGGGCTCCCTGCAGCGGGCCGTCCGTGAGCAGCAGCGCTCCAGACACCTGGTGGCGGCCACCGTGGTCAGGAAGCTCGGCCCCGCCCCCATCGACGCGGACCCGGAGTCCACGGCGGCGCGGGACACACACAGCCGCGTCCTCGCCGACTGGACCGCGCCGGACGGCACCGCACAGCACGGCGCGGTCATCGCCGACCTCAAGTCCCCGCACCGGGGTGACCACTTCCCCCTCTGGACCGACGGCCACGGGCGGATAACGGGCCGTCCGCTGGACAGGGCCAGCGCGACGACGCACGCCGTGCTGGCGGGCATCGGCGCGGCCGCGATGACCGCGGGTCTCATCGAGGGGTGCCGCCGGCTGATCGTCTGGCGCATGGTCCTTCGCCGGTACGCGCGCTGGGACCAGGCATGGGACAGGGCGGGCCCGGACTGGGGCCGCACCGGAACGGGCAGTTGAGCTCCGCCTCCGGTCAACCGGCCGTGTCCGCGCACGCTACGGTGGACCGGCCGGACCGGTCCGCTGTCCGGCATCTTCGCGAGACCCGCGTGAGTACGAGGTGGGGGCACAGCATCGCCATGGCACAGGGCACGGTCCAGGTGACGCACACCGGCACATCACGGTGGCGGCGCCGCACGGGTGAGTACGCGTCGCTCGCCGCCGCCCTGGAGGCCGCGGGCGACGGAGATGTGCTCACCATCGCCCCCGGCACCTACCGGGAGAACCTCGTCGTCCAGCGGGCGGTGACCCTGCGCGGCCCCGAAGGCTCCCCCGGCTCCGTGCGCATCGCTCCGGTGGACGGAGTGCCGCTGACCGTGCGGGCCTCCGCCGTGGTCCAGGACCTGCACGTCGAGGGCCAAGACGCGGCAGCGCCCGCGCTGCTGGTCGAGGAGGGCACGCCCGAACTGACGGACCTGCGCATCATGACCCGGTCGGCGGCCGGGATCGAGGTCCGCGGCGGCGCGCGCCCCACGGTGCGGCGGTGCACGGTCGACAACCCGGCCGGCATCGGCATCGCCGTCGTGGACGGTGGTGGCGGTGTGTTCGAGGAGTGCGAGGTCGTGGCGGCCGCGCAGTCCGGCGTCGCGGTCCGCGGCGGCGGACGCCCGCGGCTGGAGCGCTGCCGGGTTCATCACACCTCGGGCGCGGGCCTTTCGGCGACCGGGGAGAACTCCTCGCTGGAGGCCGTCGGTTGTGAGGTGTACGAGATCCGGGGCTCCGGTGTGCAGGTGACCACGCGGGCCACGGCGCATCTGACCGACTGCGATGTGCACCGCACGACCGCGGACGGCGTCACGCTCGACACGGACGCGGTACTGACGCTCGCCGACAGCCGCATCCATGACATCCCGGAGAACGCGGTCGACCTTAGGTCCCGCTCTGTCCTCACGCTGACCCGCACGACGGTGCGCGAGTTCGGGCGCAACGGCCTGTCCGTGTGGGACCCGGGCACCCGGGTGGACGCCAACCAGTGCGAGATCTTCGACAGCACCGGCGACTATCCGGCGGTGTGGATCAGCGACGGCGCGACCGCGGTCCTGGAGTCGTGCCGGGTGCACGACGTGCCGGACGCCCTGTTCGTCCTCGACCGGGGCTCCCGCGCGGACGTCGTGGACAGCGACCTCACACAGGTGCGCAACACGGCGGTGTCGGTGAGCGACGGTGCCACCGCGCAGCTGGACGACTGCCGGATCCGGGACGCGGCGACGGGCGCCTGGTTCCGGGACCACGGCAGTGGCGGAACGCTGTCCGGCTGCACCATCGACGGCACCCAGACCGGTGTCATCGTCACCAAGGGCGCCGATCCCACCATCGAGCGGTGCTCGGTGACCTCCCCGGCGGAGGCGGGTTTCTACGTCTCGGCGGGCGGCCGGGGCAGCTTCCTGAACTGCCGCGTCACCGGCAGCGGTGGCTACGGCTTCCATGTGATCGACGGCTGCCGGGCCACCCTGAGGAAGTGCCGCACGGAGCGATGCGCACGCAAGGGCTACGAGTTCACGGACGGCGCCCCGGGAGCGTCCGACGGCGGCGCGATCGTCGAGGACTGCACCAGCGACGAGAGCGCCGGAGTGCGTCCGACGGCCGCACTGGAGACCGCCGTGCAGACGGCGGACCGGTCCCCCGGGCTGCTGGGCTCCATCCCCGGCCAGCGCACGACCGAACAGGAGCCGCTCCTTGCGCCCCTCCCCGAACCGGACAAGCCGACGCGCACCTCGAAGGCCGTGCTCGGCGAACTCGACGCGCTGGTCGGCCTGGAGAGCGTCAAGCGCGAGGTACGCGCCCTGATCGACATGATCGAGGTGGGGCGCCGGCGGCAGGAGGCCGGGCTCAAGGCGGCGTCGGTGCGGCGGCATCTGGTGTTCACGGGCTCCCCCGGCACCGGCAAGACGACGGTCGCCCGGCTGTACGGGGAGATCCTGGCCTCGCTCGGTGTCCTGGAGAAGGGTCATCTCGTGGAGGTGTCCCGGGTCGACCTGGTCGGCGAGCACATCGGCTCCACGGCCATCCGCACCCAGGAGGCCTTCGACCGGGCCCGTGGCGGGGTGCTGTTCATCGACGAGGCGTACGCGCTGTCGCCGGAGGACTCCGGGCGCGACTTCGGCCGCGAGGCGATCGACACACTCGTGAAGCTGATGGAGGACCACCGCGAGGCGGTCGTGGTGATCGTGGCGGGTTACACCACCGAGATGGAGCGTTTCCTGTCCGTCAACCCCGGTGTGGCGTCCCGTTTCTCACGGACCATCACCTTCGGTGACTTCGGCCCCGAGGAGCTGCTGCGGATCGTGGAGCAGCAGGCCGAGGAGCACGAGTACCGGCTGGGGCCCGGGACCGGCGAGGCGCTGCTGAAGTACTTCACGGCGATCCCCAAGGGACCGGCGTTCGGCAACGGCCGCACCGCACGCCAGACCTTCGAGGCGATGGTGGAACGGCACGCCGGCCGGGTCGCCCAGCTGGTGGAGGCGAACACCGACGATCTGACCCTGCTCTACCCGGAGGACCTGCCGGAGCTTCCCTGATCCGGGCTCCCGGTGCTCCCGGGCTGCACGCCCGGCCCTGGAGGCGTTTGGGCCGGCCTCGGTCCCGGGATGCCCGGCCTCAGCCGCTCCAGCAGGTGCTCGCGCTCCTCGGCGAACGCGGGGTCCGTCGGGTAGCCCCCGTGTCCGAGGATCGGCGCGGGCAGCGGGTGCTGTTCGGTGCGGCCGTAGGCGCGCGGGTCCTTCAGCGGTGCCCGGTCCACCTGCGGGCCGCACTCGCCGGGCAGCCCGATCGGACCGCCGATGGGGTCGGTGAGCCGGTAGAGATTGCGCCAGCAGGCGACCTCGCGGTGCAGTGAAGTCAGCGCTGCCGGGCCGAAATACGCCGGGAACCAGCGCCCGTACAGCCGCTCCAGGGGCGAGCCGTAGGTCAGAAGGGCCACGTGCCTGCGCACGGAGGGCTTGAGCTGCCAGGCGGCGGCCGCCGCCAGCACGCTGCCCTGCGAGTGGCCGCAGAGGACCAGGCGTCCGCCGGTGGTACTCGTCCAGGTGGCCATGCGCCAGGTCAGGTCGGGCACCGCGCGCTCGGCGTAGCAGGGCGGGGCGAAGCGGTGGGCGGCGCGCGGCCAGAAGGTGCCCACGTCCCACAGGATGCCGATGGTGCGCCGCGCCGAGGCGTCCTTGTACGCCCGGCGCCCCCAGGTGACGAACAGGAGGAAGCCGACGCCGATCAGCCAGGAGCCGAGCGTCTGGGCGGTCTCGGCGGCGCCGCTGACGAAGGGCGGGGTGCCCTCTGCGGCCCGGTCCGGGGTGGCTCCGGTGGCCAGGGCCCCCACGAGGGCGGCTGCGCCGAGGAGAAGAGTCGTGGCGCCCGTGAAGGCGACGAGAAGCGGGGCCCGGTCGGTGAGCGCGGCCATGGCACGCGTGCCGGCGATCTGCGCGGTGCGGGCGTCGTCCTCGGGCTGGCCCGGGTAGTCGAGTTCGACCGCGAGTTGCTCGGCACGTCGCAGCATCACGGTGCGCCGCGCCAGCCAGGCGCCGACGCCGAGCAGCACGAGCAGCAGCGGAGGGATGGTGGACGCCTGCCAGGTGAGCAGTACGGGCGGGCCCGCGATGCTGTGCACGGTGCCGTCCAGCCAGTCGGCCACCCGCTGGGCCACGCCGCCGGACATCACCCCGCCGAGCGCACAGGCCAGCAGCGCGACGGCGGGTCCGGCCAGTCCGCGCATGGCGGTGCGGGCGTCGGGGCGGGCCCGGTGGAGGACCTGGGCCACCACGCCGAGCACCAGGACGAGCAGTCCCTGGATCAGGGCGAGCGTGCCGAAGGTGGCGTCACCCGGCAGCAGTCCCGTCGACCTCCAGTCCGGCCGCGACCAGCCGGCGTACACCGCGGTCGCCACGAGCAGAGCGAGCGCGCCGGCCGGCAGCAGCCGCACGACTGTCCCGTCGAGATCCGTGTCGAGCCGTTCTTCGGTGCGGCCCCGGCGGCACACCACCCACACCACGACCACCGTGCCGACGAGGAGGCCCGCACCCAGGAGCCGGCCGACGACCTCGAGTCCGGCGGAACCGTAGTGGAGGTCGTACCGCACGGCGCAGGTGCCGAGGGCGGCGGCGACGGTCAGGAGGCCCGCGGCGGTGTGCGCGGCGCGCAGCCGGGCCACCAGGCGGCGTCCGTACCAGAACCCGGGGCGGCCGAGTGCGATGCGGTGCTGCTCCTCGTCCGGCTCCGTCTCGTCGGCGATGGGCTGCTGCGACTCGTACGCGCTCCAGGTCCGGCGCGACAGATACCAGAGCAGGCCGGTCAGTGCCGCGGGCACCAGCGCCGCCAGCACCAGGCGCCGCCCCGGCTGGCTCCACCAGCCATGGTCGGACAGGGCGGGCGAGAGGAAGCCGAGCCACGAGTGCCGCGCGGCACACGCGCGGGTGCCCGCGCACTGCCAGGCAGTCAGATCGAGGGCGACCTCGCAGGCGGCGGCGACCAGCAGCACGGTCAGGGTGAGCCCGATGAGGCGCACGATCAGGCCGTACAGGCGCACGGCTCTTTGCCGGCCTGTCGTCGTGGGGTGCATCCAGTGCGCGAGGTTGGCCACCATGAAAGGCAGCAGCAACAGCCACAGGGCACGGGCGGCGTTGCCGGAAGTGAGGTTGCACCACACATACGCCTCGGGCACCGGCTGGTCCCCGCGCTCCCCTGGGTTGCGTTCGGCGTCGGCGTCGGCGGTGCGCCGGTAGACGGCGGCCGTCTCGTCGCCGGTGATCCGGACCGTCCGAGGATCGCCCAGCATCTCCTCGGGTGTGGTGCCACCGACCCCATGAACCAGGAGTTCCAGGGCCGTTCCGGGCCGCGCGGTCCGCCGGCCGGTGTCGCCGCGCTCCCCCTCGTGTTCCCGTGCACGCTCCACTGTTCCGCACTTCCCCCGCGCCGCCTACCGTGTGTCATGTGCAGGCAGATGATCTCCTCTGTCATGGGTGCGCACACCCGTTGTCACGGAATCTCCCCGATACGGGTGACTCCTGCGGACAGCGGATGGTGATTCCTGCGGTACGGGGGGTGGCGCCACCGGCGGCGACCCATGCGAGGATGAGGCGTCCCCGGCACTCATGGCGGGAGAATGGCCTTGTCGGAGCCGGTGTGGACGCCAAGTCGCAGCAGATCGGGCGAAAGGGAGCGAAGCGGACGTGAGTGAGAATCAGAACCTCCTCGCGGAACAGCGCCGCGCCCTGATCGTGGACGAGGTACGACGGCGCGGCGGGGTTCGTGTGAACGAGCTGACCCGCAAGCTCGGCGTCTCCGACATGACGGTCCGGCGCGACCTCGACGCGCTCGCCCGCCAGGGCGTACTGGAGAAGGTGCACGGCGGCGCGGTGCCGGTGGTGGAGGCGAGCACCCACGAGCCGGGGTTCGAGGCCAAGTCGGGTCTGGAGCTGACGGCCAAGGAGGACATCGCGCGGACCGCGGCCGAGCTGGTCGCACCGGGCTCGGCGATCGCTCTGTCCGGCGGTACGACGACATACGCGCTCGCCCACCATCTCCTCGATGTGCCGGATCTGACCGTCGTCACCAACTCGGTGCGCGTGGCCGACGTCTTCCACTCGGCGCAGCGCACGTCCGGCCGGCGGCAGGGCGGCGCCACCGTCGTGCTGACCGGCGGTGTGCGGACTCCCTCCGACTCGCTTGTGGGGCCCGTGGCCGATCAGGCGATCGCCTCGCTCCACTTCGACCTGCTCTTCCTCGGCGTCCACGGCATATCCGTGGTGGCGGGCCTGTCGACGCCGAACCTGGCGGAGGCGGAGACCAACCGGCGGCTCGTGCAGTCCGCACGCCGGGTCGTGGTGGTCGCCGACCACACCAAGTGGGGGACGGTGGGACTGAGTTCGTTCGCCGCACTGGAGCAGGTGGACACACTGGTGACCGACGGCGGGATGCCCGCCGAGGCGCGCAGGGAGATCGCGGAGCACCTCAGGCGGCTGGTGGTGGCCGGGGAAACCGAAGAGCATACAGACATCTGACAGCTCACCGGCTATGGTGACGCCGGCCCGGCACCCCCGCTTCCGTTCGGGAACTGCGCTTCCCTCGAGGAGGTTGCGTCCATGGCACGTCAGCTGCGCCCGGTGGGGCTCGACTTCCTGGTGACCGCTCCCGTGCGGCTGGTGTTCGCGCGGGAGATCACGGCACCTCCCAAGGCGGTCTTCGGGGCCCTCGCCGACGACGTCCCGGGCTGGAGCGACTGGTTCTCCGCCGTGACCCTCGCCCGGCCCCTCGACGAAGGCGCCCGGCGTGATGTGCGTCTGACGGGCGGCGCCCGCTTCCTGGAGACGGTCGTGGCGGCCGAGCCGGACGAGGTGTACGCGTACCGGGTCGACGAGACGGGCGTGCCCGGGATCCGTGCGCTCCTCGAGGAGTGGCGGCTCACGCCCGCCGGCCCGGGCACCCGGGTTCAGTGGACCTTCGCGGCCGACGGGCCCGCGGTCCTCCGGTTCGCGCTGAAGGGCGCCCGCGCGGGTCTGGGACACGCGTTCCGCGGCGCGGTCACGGCACTGGACCGGAGGCTGACGAGGGTGGGCCCAGGATCAGCCCGGCCACACCCCGGTCGCCAGCAGTGACTCGATGACCGCCGTGTACGGAGCGATGTCCAGCCCCTCCTCGGCGAGCCACGCGTCCGAGTAGTACTTGTCCAGATAGCGGTCGCCGGGATCGCACAGCAAGGTCACCACGCTGCCCGTGCGCCCCTCGGCCACCATCTCGGCGACGATCTTCAGCGCGCTCCACAGGCCCGTGCCGGTCGAGCCGCCCGCCTTGCGGCCGATTGCTCCCTCCAGGGCCCGTACGGCGGCGACGGCGCCCGCGTCCGGGACCTTCATCATCCGGTCGATGACGCCGGGCACGAAGCTCGGCTCCATCCGGGGCCGCCCGATGCCCTCTATGCGCGAGCCACAGTCACAGGTGACGTCCGGATCGCCGGTCGTCCACCCCTCGAAGAAACACGAGTTCTCCGGGTCGGCCACGCAGACCCGGGTGTCGTACTGCATGTAGTGCACATACCGCGCGATGGTCGCCGAGGTGCCTCCGGTGCCCGCCGTGGCGACGATCCACGTCGGCACCGGGAACCGCTCCAACTCCATCTGACGGAAGATGGATTCGGCGATGTTGTTGTTGCCGCGCCAGTCCGTGGCCCGTTCCGCGTAGGTGAACTGGTCCATGTAGTGGCCGCCGGTCTCCGCCGCGAGGGCGGCCGAGGCCTCGTACATCTTGCGCGAGTCGTCCACGAAGTGGCACCGCCCGCCGTGGAACTCGATGAGCCGGCACTTCTCCGCGCTCGTCGTGCGCGGCATGACCGCGATGAAGGGCACGCCGATGAGCTTGGCGAAATAGGCTTCGGAGACGGCGGTCGAACCGCTGGACGCCTCGATCACCGGGCGGTTGGGGCGGATCCACCCGTTGCACAGGCCGTACAGGAAGAGGGACCGGGCGAGGCGGTGCTTGAGGCTGCCGGTGGGGTGGGTCGACTCGTCCTTCAGATACAGGTCGATGCCCCACTGCTCGGGCAGCGGGAAGCGCAGCAAGTGGGTGTCCGCCGAGCGGTTGGCGTCGGCCTGGACCTTGCGGACAGCCTCTTTGAGCCAGGCGCGGTACTCGGCATCGGTGCGGTCGACGTCGTACGTCCCACTGGGGCGGGTGATCTGCGGAGTGCTCACCGCGGGGCTCCTTACCGGGGTGCTCCGACGCCTCGTTCACACGGTCGGACGCCTCGATGATAGACATCTTCGGCACGCTTCTCACCTGCATAAACACCCCTTTGAGCTGCTCAAAGGCTCCCTGGGGAGGACGACGCAAAACGTTGGGGGCGCATCCGCGCGAGTGCGCCGGATACCCTGCGCGACCCCACCGTGCACACTGGTGCGAGGCGCCGGGGGCAGGCAGACTGCACCGCGGGGACGCCGATCGCCGCGGTCGGGCACCGCGCGGACGCCGACCCCTGAGGCGCGGCAACCTGGATGACACAGCCACTGGATCACGACCGAACTCGATCAGGGCCACACCGGATCGCTACCACGGGCGATCCGGACCGGGCACAGCCGAACGCAGCGAAGGGGCGGGACATCATGGCGGAGCCAGAGTTCACGGCCATGGGCGTGCGCATCGGAAAGGGGCTACGGTCACTCACCCGGGCCGGACAGGTCCGGATCAGCGACGGCAGACTGCGGCTGCTCACCAGCTACGGCAGCGAGATCGACAGCGCGCCGGTGCAGGCGGTACGGGTCTCCAGGCCGTGGTTCGCGCCGCATGACCGGGCGTCAGCCGATGTCAACGGCACCCGCTATTCACTGATCCTCGGCGACCACGACCCCGCCCCCGGGCAGCCGGGGCCCCCGTCGGCACGCCGGTTCGTCGACGCGGTCCGCAGGGCGGCAGGTCGCGACGGCTGAACGCGGCGCGAGTTGCAGGAAGGCACCCCCTGAGTCACGCTGGTCTCACATCACTCTGGGTTTACCGGCGATCACGCTGAAGAACCAGCCCGCCGGTCACGACGCGGGCGGCCCCCGTACGAAGCCGTACCGCACCAGGCGGCCGGAGTACTCAGCCGCACAGCAGGCGGCGGTACGACCGGCCCTCCTGCTGGATCCGATCTCCGTCTTCTTCCGGACCTCAATTCGGGGAGTCGCAGCCGTGATCAGCCAGCCAAGCAGGCACTGCACGGTGGAGCTCCAAGCCCTGCCGTGGCGGATCGGTCAGGTCCGCAGAATCGTATCGGCGCAGTTGCGCTACTGGCATCTGGATCCCTTGATAGACCGGGCCGCACTGGGTGTGACGGAGTTGTTGACCAACGTCCACCTCCATGCCCAGCCCGACAAGACCTGCACCGTGGAGATGGAGCTCCTGCTCGACCGCCTCACCGTCTCGGTGCACGACCACGATCCGCGCCTGCCGGAGCTGTGCGACGCGGGTGTCTCCGCCACCAGCGGACGGGGTCTCGCGATGGTCGCGGCGGTGTCCGACAGCTGGGGAGCGCGCCCGGACGGCGACGTGGGCAAGGTCGTGTGGTTCACGCTTCCCGCGCCGTCCTCGGCACCGCCCCGGCCGGTGCACGGCCTGGCCCCGTACGAGAAGGCGCTCGACGCGTCGGCCCACACGCTCGCGGTCGACGAGCACGGCACACCACACACTCCCGCCCGGTCCGCCGTTGCAGGCTGACCGGGCGGTGAGCCCTCCTTCGGTGCGTTCCTGACGCGGGCCTCGCGCGGATCATTCCGTGGCGATGGCGCGCAGGATGTCCAGGCGGGCGGCCCGCCGGGCGGGGCGCAGCCCGGCGAGCGCACCGGCCGCGAGGCCCACCAGCGCCACCACGAGGAGTTGTGCGGGCGGCAGAGCGAAGGCGAACGCGGTGGCGGAGGCTCCGTCGGACGACTTCACCAGCACCCAGCCGAGGAAGGCGCCCAGGACAAGGCCGCCCGCCGTGCCGAAGGCGGCCACGAGGACCGACTCCCAGCGGACCATGGCCCGCAGTTGGGACCGGGTCTGGCCCACCGCCCTGAGGAGGCCGAGCTCACGGATGCGCTCGTGGACCGCCAGGGTCAGGGTGTTGGCGATGCCGAGCAGGGCGATGAGCACGGCCAACGCGAGGAGTGCGTAGACCAGGGTGAGCATCATGTCGATGCCACCGGCCGACGACTGCGCGAACTCGTCCCGGGTCTGCACCGAGGGATTGCCGTACCGGGCGGCGACCTTCTGCACCGCGGCTTTCCCCTCGGCCGTGGCGACACCGGGCTTGAAGGACACGGCGACGAGCGTGTCGGAGTCCTGGGTGCGGTGCGGAGCCCAGGCGGCGCGGGTGATCACGTAGTCGCCGGCGAGTTCGGAGCGGCCGTAGACCGCGCGGACCGTGAACAGGCGCGTGGTGCCGTCGGTGAAGGTGAGCCGCGCGGTGGTGCCCAGGGTCAGGTGCTGCTTGTCGGCCTCCTGCTCGCTGATCGCGATGCCGTCGCGGCCGAGATGGCCGAGAGAGCCGTGTACGGGTGCGAGACCGAAGACCCTGCCGAGGGCGACGGGGTCGGTGACGGTCAGCGCCCGTCCACTGCCGTCCACCTTCGCCACCCCGCGGCCGAGGCCCACGGCGTCCTCGACGCCGGGCTGGCGGGCGATCGCGGAGGCCAGCCCCGGGCTCAGCCCGCTGCCGCCCGCACCGAACGACGGGGTGCTGACGGCGACATCTCCGGCGAAGGACCGGGACACGGTCTGGTCCATGGTGGCCTTCAGGGACGCGCCGAACACGGTGAACAGGGAGACGACGGCGACGCCGATCATCAGCGCACTCGCGGTGGCCGCGGTCCGCCGCGGGCTGCGCAAGGCGTTGCGGCGGGCCAGGCCGCCGGTGACGCCGCGCAGCCGGTCGAGCGGGGCGCCGAGGACCTGCACGGCCGCACGAGAGGCGACCGGTCCGAGGACCACGAAGGCGGCCAGGGCGAGCACGGCGCCCAGACCCGCCAGCCACAGCGAGGAGTTCACCAGTACCCCGGTCAGGGTGCTCACGACGGCCACCGCCATGAGTGCGCCGCCCACGATCGCACGAGTGCGCGAGGCGCCGGACCGGTCGACGGCGCTTTCGCGCAGCGCGGCCAGCGGCGCGGTGCGCCCGGCCCGTACGGCGGGCAGCAGGGCGGAGCCGAGGCACACCACGGCACCGACCACCAGCGGCAGCACCAAGGACAGGCCACTGATCACCAGATCGCCGTCGGGGAAGGGGAACCCGATGGCCGGGAAGAGGGCCTGGAGCCCCGCCGCGATGCCGAGGCCGCCCGCCAGCCCCGCGGCCGACGCGACGACGGCGACGGCGCTCGCCTCGAGCAGAGTGGCGACGGTGACCTGACGGCGCGCCGCGCCGAGGGCCCGCAGGAGGGCGTTCTCCCGGGTGCGCTGAGCGACGACGATCGCGAACGTGTTGTGGATGGAGAAGGTCGCCACGAGCAGTGCGACACCGGAGAACACCAGGAGGAAGGTGGTGAAGAGGGTCAGGAACTGACTGGAGATCATGTCCGTGTTCTCCTGGGCCGACTCCTGGCCGGTGATGGCCTCGACTCCTTTGGGCAGCGCACGCGTCAGTCGGGCCACGAGCTCCGTCTGGCTGACCCCGGGACGGGCACGCACCTGGATGCTCGCGGCCTGACCGGGCCTCGCGGTGAGGTACTTCTCGGCGTCTGCCTCGATCATTCCGGTGAAGGTCACCTGCGCCATGCCGTCCTGGCCGCCGAAGGTCGCGAGGCCGACGATCCTGACCTGCACGGGATCGGGCGTCCGCAGGGTCGTGGTGTCGCCGATCCGCAGGTGCCCCTTCTTGGCCGCCCCTCGGTTGACGATGACTTCGCCGCTCTTCGCCGGGGCCCTGCCCTCGGCGAGTCGATAGGGGTTGAGCTGCGCGTCCGTGATCCAGTTGCCCGCGAGGGTGGGCGGACCCTGGCCGCCGATGGGCTTGCCGTCGGCGCCGACGAGCTGGCCCCGGCCCTGAATGCCCGCTGCCGCCGCGGCCACGCCGGGAACCTTTTCGACGGTGCGGACCAGCGAGGTGTCGACGGGCTGTCGTGCGCCCTGGCTCTCACCGGGCGTGGTGATGGTGCCGGCGCTGCGCACGACGGCGTCGGTCCCCGCGGTGGCGTCGCCGAACATCGTGCTGAAGCTCGCGCGCAGCGTGTCGCCCATCACCAGCGTGCCCGCGAGGAAGGCGACGCCGAGGAACACCGCGGCGAACGTACCGGCGAAGCGCCTCTTGTGGGCGCGCAGCGAGGAGGCGCCGAGGCACACGGACGCGTTCACGACCTCACCTCGAAGGCCTTCATACGGTCGAGGACCTTCTCGGGCGTCGGTGACTCCATGCGGTCCACCAGGCGCCCGTCGGCGAGGAAGACGACCTCGTCGGCATGGGAGGCGGCGACCGGGTCGTGGGTGACCATGACCACGGTGCGGTCCATCCCGCGCACCGCCCTGCCGAGCAAGCCCAGCACCTCCTCGCCGGTACGGGAGTCGAGGTTGCCGGTGGGTTCGTCGGCGAAGACGACATCGGGCCGGCCGGCGAACGCACGGGCCACGGCGACGCGTTGCTGCTGGCCTCCGGAGAGCTCGGCGGGCCGGTGGTGCAGCCGGTCCCGCAGTCCCACGACGTCGATGAGGGCGTCGATCCACTCCTGGTCGCCCCGGCGGCCGGCCAGGTCGACGGGCAGGGTGATGTTCTCTGCGACGGTCAGTGTCGGCACCAGGTTGAAGGCCTGGAAGACGAAGCCGATGCGGTCGCGGCGCAGAAGGGTGAGGCGGCGGTCGTCGAGCCGGCTCAGATCGGTGTCGCCGATGAAGGCGGAGCCCGAGGTGAGCGTGTCGAGGCCGGCCGCGCAGTGCATCAGGGTGGACTTGCCGGAGCCGGAAGGTCCCATGATCGCGGTGAAGCGGCCGGCCGGGAAACCGATGCTGACCCCGTCCAGGGCCCGCACGGCGGTCTCGCCGGCGCCGTACACCTTGACGGCGTCGACGACCCGGGCGGCCATGCCGGGGGCCGTGGTCGCAGAGGCGGCGCGCTGGGAGTCCCTCGAGACATGGTGCCCGGGGAAAGCCTCGTCCGGAGTGGCGGTGGGCGTCGGGCGGGAGGTCATGCGGCACCGCCCTTGCCCGTGCGGCCGAACTGCTCGTCCAGGACGGAGAGCCGGCGCCAGTACTCGTCCTCGTCGATCTCCCCGGAGGCGAAACGGCGGCCGAGCACGGCGATCGGCGAGTCGCCCGCCGTACGACCCTCCAGGCCGCGCCAGGGTGCGCCGCGGCGGTGCCAGGCGGTGCGGCGCAGGACGGTCACGACGCCGAGCACGACGGCCGCCCAGATCAGCGGGAAGAACAGGATCCAGGGGCCGGGGCCGGGGCCGCCGTCCCAGTGGGCCAGGGTCTGCATCTCGGGTCATCTCCTCGGTGGGTTCTGCGGTGATGACTCGAGACTCGGGCAGGAAGGGGGTCCGGGTCGTCGTACGGCCAGCGGCAGTGCGCATACCGCCCGGGGAGTACGCGAGCGCTCGGTCCCTGCTCCCACTCCCGGCCTCGACGTGGACGGCAACGGGCGGTCCTCACCGAGCACTTCGCAGGGAGCGGCGGGCAGAGCCACCGGCCGCCGTACGAGGTCGGCAGGCCCCGCCCTCTGTTTCCGTGCCCGAGAGCCGCCTCCCGGCCTTCTTCCTCGACCGGTGGCGCGGGGTCATGCGCAGTCTCCCGGGGAAGGACACGGCCGCCGGGATCGCGCGCGGGACGGCGGAGACCATCACACCGGCGACGGTGCGGACGGCCACTCGCGGTGATGCTCGCCCCGGACGTCGGCGGCCGCGGTCAGGCCAGCGCCGCCAGCGGATCGTCCAGTACCGGCTGCCAGGCCAGCTCCGCCGCGCCCACCAGGCTGTTGTGGTCCAGCGTGCAGGGGAGGATGGGGACTCCGCCGCTGCTGCGGCCCCACAGACTGCGGTCGGCGACCACCGCGCGGAGCCGCTCGGGGTCGGCCTCCACGAGCGTGCGGTGGAGCCCGCCGAGGATGATGCGGTCCGGGTTGAGGATGTTGACCAGTCCGGCAAGACCGAGGCCCAACCGGTCGATCAGTACCTCGACGGCGGTACGCACGGCAGGGTCGGCAGGGTAACCGGTGCGGATGAGGTCGTCGGCCTGCTGGAGCTGCGAGACCTCCGGGCCGGCGTCGCGGCCGGCCTCCTGCAGGAACGCCAGCGGATCCGCTTCCACGTCGAGGCAGCCTCGGCTGCCGCAGTGGCAGGGCCGTCCCTCGGGGTTGACGGTGAGGTGCCCCACCTCGAGCGCGAGCCCCGAACTGCCGGTGTGCAGCCGACCGTCGAGCACCAGCGCACCGCCGACGCCCCGGTGCCCGGTGGCCACGCAGAGCAGATCCCGGGAGCCGCGGCCCGCGCCGTGCCGGTGCTCGGCGAGCGCGGCGAGATTGACGTCGTTCGCGGCGAAGGCGGATCGGGTGATGCCCGCGGCGCGCACGCACTCGGCGAAGATCTTCCGCACCGGAGCACCCACCGGCCAGGCCAGGTGGAGGGGGTTGAGCGCGAGTCCCTCGGGTTCCGCGACCGCGGACGGCACGGCGAGCCCTGCGCCCACGCAGCGTCGTCCCGTCTCGTGCAGCAGACCGGCGCCCGCCTCGACCACCGAGCGCAGCACCTTCGCCGGATCGGCGTCCACGGTCTCGCAGCCGGGCGCGGTGGCGACGATCCGGCCGCCGAGCCCGACGAGCGCGGCCCGGAAGCCGTCCGCGTGCACCTGGGCGGCGAGCGCGACAGGGCCGTCCTCGGCGACCTCCAGCCGGTGCGAGGGCCGGCCCTGCGCACCCGCGGCGGCACCCGGGTGCGCGTCCACTCTGATCAGCCCCAGCGCCTCCAGCTCCGCCGCCACCGCTCCGGCGGTCGCCCGGGTGACACCCAGCTCGGAGGTGAGCACGGCACGCGTCGGCGCACGTCCGGTGTGCACCAGCTCCAGCGCGGGGCCGAGCGCCCCGCGCCCCCGGTCCAGCCGCGTCCGTGTGTTCCCTTCCCCTGACGTCCGGGGGGCCGCCTTGCCAGTCATGAAGGGGAGTCTCCCATGATCCGCTCGGGGCCGGTCCGCCAGCCGCCGACCCGCAGCGTGATGTTCAGCCGCCCCGTCAGCCCCAGCCAGGGCGGCGCCGTCCCCGGCTGCACCCGCGGCACCCCGTGGTAGGCGAGCCGTGCCGGGCCGCCGAAGACGAACAGGTCCCCGCTGCGCAGCTCCACGTCCGTGTAAGGGCGCGTCCGGGTCTCGGTGTTGCCGAAGCGGAAGACACAGGTGTCGCCGAGGCTCAGCGAGACGACGGGAGCGTCGGACTTCTCGTCGCTGTCGCGGTGCATGCCCATGCGGGCTCCGGCGCCGTAGAAGTTGATCAGCGCGATGTCGTACGGCTCGGACGGCGCCTCCCGCGGGCCGAGGGCGGCGGTCACCGCCTCACGGCCGAGGTCGGCCAGCCAGTCCGGCAGAGGCTTCACGGGGGCGCCGTCGCCGTCGACCGCCGTGCGGGCATAGCCGTACGGGTACCAGTGCCGGCCGAGGCAGACCTGCCGCGAGGTCATCGTGCCGCCGCCGGGGGTGCGCACGGTCCGCAGTCCCGCGGGCGGCCGGGCCCACTCCCTACAGGCCGCGAGGAGCCGGAGGCTGCGATCCGCGCCCAGCCAGTCGGGCACATGGACCGCGCCGGGCACGACCTCGCTCCGGCTTCGCGGGAACAGCTCGGCGTCCATGGCCCCATCATCACGCATCAAGCGCGGACGGAGACCGGGTCGACAGGGTCCCCTGGCGCGGCCGAGCCGCGGCGGTCCGGCGGCTCGTGCGGGGGGTCCGGCGGGCGGCGGCCAGGACCACAGCGCGAGCCCGGCTGCCCCCACACATCGGCCGACGACCGGGACCCGCGACCTGCTCGGCTAGCCTGGACGCACGATGAACGACCGTTTGACCACGCCCTGGGGCGAGTACGCGCTGACCCGCTTCCCCGAGGATCCCCGCGACCGGCTGCGCGCCTGGGACGCATCGGACGCGTATCTGCTGCGGCACCTCGCGGCGAACGGCACCCCGCTGGGCGGCACGGTCGTGGTCCTCGGAGACCGATGGGGGGCCCTCACCACGGCGCTCGCGACGCATCGCCCGACACAGATCACCGACTCGTTCCTGGCCCACGAGGCGACCCGGGAGAATCTGTCACGCAACGGCGTCGACGCCGACGCGGTACGGCTGCTCACCACGCGCGACACACCGCCCGCCCGGATCGACGTGCTCCTCGTCCGGGTGCCGAAGAGCCTCGCGCTCCTGGAGGACCAGCTGCACCGACTGGCGCCCGCGCTGCACGAGAAGTCGGTGGTCGTCGGCGCCGGGATGGTCAAGGAGATTCACACCTCGACGCTGCGGCTGTTCGAGCGGATCATCGGCCCCACGCGCACCTCGCTGGCCGAGCAGAAGGCCCGGCTCGTCTTCTGCACCCCCGACCCGGCACTCGGCCGGGGTGCCGACCCATGGCCGTACCGCTATGAACTCCCCGGGGACATCGGCCTGTTGTCCGGCCGCACCGTCACCAACCACGCGGGGGTCTTCTGCGCCGACCGCCTCGACATCGGAACCCGTTTCTTTCTGCGCCATCTGCCGCGCAGCCGGGGCGCCGAGCGGGTCGTGGACCTGGGCTGCGGCAACGGGGTCGTGGGGCTGGCCGTCGCGCTGGCCAACCCGGAAGCCGAGCTGGTGTTCGTCGACGAGTCCTACCAGGCAGTGGCCTCGGCGGAGGAGACATACCGGGACAACGCCGGGCGGCCGGCGGAGTTCCGCGTCGGCGACGGCCTGGCCGGGGTGCCGGCCGCGAGCGTCGACCTGGTCCTGAACAACCCGCCGTTCCACTCCCACCAGGCGACGACGGACGCCACGGCCTGGCGCATGTTCACCGGAGCACGGCGCGCCCTGCGCCCGGGCGGCGAGCTCTGGGTGATCGGCAACCGCCATCTGGGCTACCACGTGAAGCTGCGCCGCCTCTTCGGCAACAGCGAACTGGTCGCGAGCGACGCGAAGTTCGTGGTCCTGAAGGCCGTCAAGAAGTAGCCGGTCCGTCGACCGGGCCACCCCGTACGGCACGCGACGGCGCGCTGGACGCGACGCGCCCCGCCTCCGGCCGGACGTGTCCGCCGTCCCCGGTATCGGCCCGTCCCCCGGTATCCGCCCGTCCCCGGTGCTCCAGCCGCGACCATCTCCTCCCGGAACCCGCCGATCTCGGCCCACGACGATCTGTACCGATCGAGCCGGCGCCCATGGCCAGGACAGAGGATCAGCGTCACGACACCCGGCGACGGCCGCTCCGTACGCACCGAGGCGGGCCGTCCCACGAGCACCTCGCTTCCCGTGCCCCCCTCTTCCCCTGCGCCTAAGCTGTACGTGCGGTGCCCGCGCCGGGCGCTCACAGGAGGCTGAGCGGGCGCACAGGAGGCTGAAATGGCCGAGACGACTTTCGAACAGTATGTCCCCGGGGGCTCCCGCTACCTGCCGATCGCGGACCACGGGCTGATCGGTGATCTGCGCACGGTGGCCCTGGTGGGGACCAACGGCACCATCGACTGGTACTGCTGCCCGGCCTTCGACCGCCCCAGTGTCTTCGGGGCGATCCTGGACGCCGATCGGGGCGGATGCTTCGAGCTGGCCGCGACCGTACCCGCGCGGACCAAGCAGTTCTACTTCCCCGACACCAACGTCCTGATCACACGGTTCTTCACGGAGGACGGCGTCGGCGAGGTACAGGACTTCATGCCCGTCGGCGAGAACTGTGTCGAGTGCGAGCGGCACCGCCTGATCCGCCGAGTCCTGTGCGTGCGCGGCTCCCTGCCCTTCCGGGTCCGGGTGGCTCCGCGGTTCGACTACGGCAGGCAGCCGCACACCGTCCAGTTGCTCGGCGACGTGGCCGTCTTCGAGTCCGCCGATCTGTCGCTGGCGCTGACCTCCACCATCCCCCTCGAGGGCGACGACGTCGACGTATGGGCGGACTTCAAGCTGTCCGAGGGCGAGTCGGCGGTGTTCGCGCTCGACCAGGTCGCCGCTGATCTGGCACCCCGCATGTGTGCGCGCGCCGAGGCGGAGCGGCAGTTCGCCACCACGGTGGAGTACTGGCGGCGCTGGTTGTCCGCGTCCCGCTACCGCGGCCGGTGGCGGGAGATGGTGCACCGCTCCGCCCTCACGCTGAAGCTCCTCACCTACGCCCCGACCGGCGCCATCGTGGCCGCGCCCACCACCAGCCTGCCGGAGAAGCTCGGCGGCGAGCGCAACTGGGACTACCGGTACGTCTGGGTACGCGATGCGGCCTTCTGCGTCTACGCCCTGCTGCGCCTGGGCTTCCCGGGCGAGGCGGCGGCCTTCATGAATTTCGTGACCAGGCACATCATTCCGGGCGACGGCGGTCCCTCGGGCCCGCTGCAGATCATGTACGGCATCGACGGCCGCACCGACCTGCCCGAGTATGAACTGGACAACCTGGAGGGTCACCAGGGATCCGCGCCGGTACGGATCGGCAACGCCGCCGCCGACCAGCTCCAGCTGGACATCTACGGCGCGCTCATCGACTCGATCTATCTGTACGACAAGTGGGCGCAGCCCATCTCCAGCGACCAGTGGGACGACGTCTGCAAGCTGGTCGACTGGGTCTGCGCCCACTGGGAACAGTCCGACGAGGGCATCTGGGAGACCCGCGGCGGCCGCAAGAGGTTCCTCTACTCACGGCTGATGTGCTGGGTGGCGATCGAACGCGCCATCCGGATCGCCACCCACCGGGGGCTGCCGGCCGACCTGCCGCGGTGGCGGCAGTGCCGTGACACGATCTACCGGCGGATCATGCAACGAGGCTGGTCCGAGGCACGCTCCGCCTTCGTCCAGCACGAGGACGACGACGTGCTCGACGCGGCGCTGCTCATGATGCCGCTGGCCAAGTTCATCGCGCCCACCGATCCCAAGTGGTTGTCCACGCTCGACGCGCTCACCCAGGACCTGGTGTCCGACTCGCTGGTCTACCGCTACGACCCGCAGGCGAGTCCGGACGGGCTGCGGGGCGACGAGGGCACGTTCTCCATCTGCTCGTTCTGGTACGTCGAGGCGCTGGTACGGGCCGGGCGCCTGGACGAGGCACGGCTGGCCTTCGAGAAGATGCTCACCTACGCCAACCACCTGGGCCTGTACGCCGAGGAGATCAGCCAGTCCGGCGAACAGCAGGGCAACTTCCCACAGGCGTTCACGCATCTGTCGCTGATCAGCGCGGCGTTCAATCTGGACCGGGCGCTGGGCTGAGGGCACGCGTCGCGCCCGGCACCCGTGTCTCCCTGGCATGCACCGCGACCACTGACATGCGCCGCGACCACACGACCGGCGGGACGGGTCATCCGGGATTCGGGATTCCGGGTGCCCGCACCCGCGCTCTGTCAGCTCCCTTGCACCACTCGGGACAGCCACCTAACCTGCATTTGTGCCGCTACTAAACAAACTCACCCCGCACAGCGCCGTGCCGGGCAGTGACCTCACCCGTCTGCGCATCGCCCTCACCGCCTTCTTCGCCCTTGACGGCTTCATCTTCGCGGGCTGGGTCGTCCGCATTCCGGCGGTCAAGGAGCAGACGGGCGCCTCGGCCGGGGCCCTCGGGCTCGCACTGCTCGGGGTCTCCGCCGGCGCGGTGATCACCATGACGCTCACCGGACGGCTCTGCCGCCGCTTCGGCAGCCATCCGGTGACCGTGGTCTGCGCCGTCCTGCTGTCACTGAGCGTGTCCCTGCCCCCTCTGACGCACTCGGTGCTCACGCTCGGGCTCGTACTGCTGGTCTTCGGAGCGGCTTACGGCGGCATCAATGTGGCCTTCAACAGCGCCGCCGTCGATCTGGTCGCGGCGCTCCGCCGGCCGATCATGCCGGGCTTCCACGCCGCGTTCAGCCTGGGCGGCATGGTGGGCGCCGGGCTCGGCGGCCTCGTCGCGGGATCCCTGTCCCCCACCGTGCACCTGTTCGGCCTCACCGTGATCGGTCTACTGGTGACCGCGGTCGCCGGGCGCACGCTCCTTCGGGAGGAGCCTGCGGTGCCGCCCGAGCGCGCCCGGCCCGAACGCACATCGCACCACCCGGACATACGCACCCGCGGCCTGGTCACCGTCTTCGGCCTGATCGCGCTCTGCACCGCGTACGGCGAGGGCGCCATGGCCGACTGGGGTGCGCTGCATCTGGCGCAGGATCTCCACGCCCACCCGGGTGTGGCGGCGGCCGGTTACTCGTGCTTCGCGCTCGCCATGACGGTGGCCCGGGCCGGCGGGACCAGACTGCTGGAACGCCTCGGGCGGGTCCGTACGGTGGTGGCGGGCGGCGCCACGGCCGCGGCCGGGATGCTGCTCGGATCGCTCGCGCCCTCCGTGTGGGGAGCCCTGCTCGGCTTCGCGATCACCGGGCTCGGCCTCGCCAACCTCTTCCCGGTCGCGGTGGAACGCGCCGGCGCGCTCGCGGGGCCCAGCGGGGTGGCGGTCGCCTCGACGCTCGGCTACGGCGGCATGCTGCTCGGCCCGCCCGCGATCGGGTTCATGGCGGAGTGGTACTCGCTGCCCGTGGCGCTCACCAGTGTGGCCGTCCTGGCGGCGATCGCCTCGGCCATCGGCTACGGAACGCGCCACGCGTCCTCAGGCCCCCGGTGACGCCACGGGGAGAGACCAACCGATGCGGCGTCCACCTGCCGCTGATTGCGGTGCGGCTTCGAACCGGGCACCAGGGCGGCCGAGACGAAACATCGCCCGGCTCTGCCCGGTGCGGTCCCCGCTCTCCCGTAGGCCGCACCACATCCGGCACACTCGCCTCATGGAGACTGCCGAGTTCGTGAAGGTCCTGGACCGTGAGGGCCGGCTGCTGGCCGCCGCGGCCGAGGAGGCGGGCGCCGAAGCCGACGTACCGTGCTGCCCGGACTGGCAGGTACGGGACCTGCTGCGACACACGGGCATGGTGCACCGCTGGGCCGCGGCCTTCGTCGTCGACGGGCACACCGCGTACCACCCCGACGACGGGCTGCCCGACCTCGACGGTGCCGAGCTGGTGGGGTGGTTCCGGGAGGGGCACCAGCACCTGGTCGACAGCCTTTCCTCGGCAGCGCCCGACGTGCGGTGCTGGCACTTCCTGCCCGCGCCCTCGCCGCTCGCCTTCTGGGCCCGCCGGCAGGCGCACGAGACGACCGTGCACCGGAGCGACGCGGAGTCGGCGCGCGGCGGCACGCCCACCGGCATCGACCAGGACGTCGCCCTCGACGGCATCGACGAGTTGCTGGGCGGCTTCCACGCCCGCAACCGGAGCCGGGTACGCAGCGAGGAGCCGCGCGTCCTACGGCTGCGGGCCACGGATGCCGACGACGCCGTATGGACGGTACGGCTGTCCACCGAGGCGCCCGTCACCGAGCGGGGCGCCGCCGGGAAGGCGGACTGCGAAGTGAGCGGACCGGCGGCGCGGCTGTACCTGTCGCTGTGGAACCGGGCGCCGTTCCCGGAAGTCACGGGTGACGCCGCGGTCGCGGCACTGTGGCGCGAGAAGTCCGCCGTCACCTGGAGCTGAGCCGAGTCCATCCGGGGTTGGGCCGGGGCCGTCCGGTGTTGGGCCGGGGCCACCCCGAGTCGGGCCTGGGCCATCCGGGGTTGGGCCGGGGCCGTCTGGAGTTGGGCCGCGGCCACCCCGAGTCGGGCCTGGGCCATCTGAATTGCGCCTGGGCCAACCGGAGTCGAGCCAAGCCACTCGGAGTTGGGCCGTAGCCGGCGACATGACTCGGGTCGCGGCCGAGGTGTCAGCCCTCCAGCATTCTCCCGAGCACCGCGCGCTGTACCGGCAACATCTCGCCGTGCAGCGTGCGTCCCTTCGCCGTGAGCGCCACACGCACACCCCGCCGGTCCTCCGCGCACATCGCCCGGTCGACGAGGCCGTCCTTCTCCAGACGGGCGATGAGCCGCGACAGCGCGCTCTGACTCAGATGGACCCGCTCGGAGATCTCCTGCACGCGACAGGAACACGAGCCCTGCGCCTCCGCCTCGGAGAGGAGGTCGAGCACCTCGAAGTCACTGGCGCACAGACCATGGGGATGCAGGGCACGGTCGAGCTCGCACTGGATGCGCGCGTGCAGCCCCAGGATGTCGCGCCACTGGTCCACGAGCGCCCGCTCGGCCCTTTCCACAGCCGCCATGGCCGCACCGTAGCAAAGATCCGCGATCGATGCATCCGAATTAAATGCGCTTGCATTGAATGCAAGTGCATGTAGCCTCTGGTGCATGACCTCTCCGCTCACCACCCCCTTGTCCGAACGCTGGACTCCCCGGCTGTGGGGCACCCTGCTGGTGCTCTGCGCCGCGATGTTCCTGGACGCTCTCGACGTCTCCATGGTCGGCGTCGCGCTGCCGTCCATCGGCTCCGACCTCCACCTGACGACGTCGACCCTGCAATGGGTCGTCAGCGGCTACATCCTGGGATACGGCGGGCTGCTCCTCCTCGGCGGACGCACCGCGGACCTGCTCGGCCGCCGTCAGGTCTTCCTGGTGGCGCTGGGAATCTTCGCGCTCGCCTCAGTGCTCGGCGGACTCGTGGACTCCGGTCCGCTGCTGATCGCCAGCCGGTTCATCAAGGGTCTGAGCGCCGCGTTCACCGCGCCCGCCGGACTGTCCATCATCACCACGACGTTCGCCGAGGGCCCGCTGCGCAACCGCGCCCTGTCGATCTACACCACCTGCGCGGCCACCGGCTTCTCGATGGGCCTGGTGCTGTCCGGTCTGCTCACCGAGGCCAGCTGGCGCCTCACCATGCTGCTGCCGGCGCCGATCGCCCTCATCGCCCTGCTCGCGGGCCTGAAGCTGCTGCCGCGCAGCGAACGGGAGAAGGACCACAACGGCTACGACATCCCCGGCGCCGTCCTCGGCACCGCTTCGATGCTGCTGCTCGTCTTCACCGTCGTCCAGGCGCCGCAGGCCGGCTGGGCGTCCGCCCGGACGCTGCTGTCCTTCCTCGCCGTGGCCGTGCTCCTCGCCGTCTTCGTCCGTGTCGAGCGGCGCTCGGCCGGCCCGCTGATCCGCCTCGGAGTGCTCCGCTCCGGCAACCAGATCCGTGCCCAGCTCGGGGCGATGGCGTTCTTCGGCTCCTACGTCGGCTTCCAGTTCCTGGCCACGCTCTATATGCAGTCCCTGCTCGGCTGGTCCGCGCTGCACACGGCGCTCGCCTTCCTGCCGGCCGGCGCGCTGGTGGCCGTGTCCTCGACGAAGGTGGGCGCGATCGTGGACCGCTTCGGCACCGCCCGGCTGATCGCGGTGGGCTTCACGCTGATGGCCGTCGGATACGGGCTGTTCCTGCGCGTCAGCCTGAACCCCTCCTACGCCGCGGCCATCCTGCCGAGCATGCTGCTGATCGGCGCGGCCTGCGCCCTGGTCTTCCCCTCGCTCAACATCCAGGCGACCAACGGTGTCGAGGACCACGAGCAGGGCATGGTCTCCGGTCTGCTCAACACCTCGGTCCAGGTGGGCGGCGCGATCTTCCTGGCGGTGGTGACGGCGGTGGTGACCGCACACGCGCCCGCGCACGCCTCACCGCAGGCGGTCCTGGACAGCTACCGGCCCGGCCTGGTCGTGGTCACCGGTATCGCGCTGGTGGGGCTCCTGCTCACGCTCACCGGACTGCGCACGCGCCGGGTCCAGAGGTCCCTCGTGGTCGCGAGGTCCCTTCCTCAGGAGGCGGACGCGGAGCCGGTCGCGGTCCGCGACTGAGGAGGACGCCTCCACGCGTGCGCCCGGCGGGCTTCCTTGCCCGGCTGGGCGCACGCCTGTTTGACTCGGCGCATGGCGAAGCCGTGGAGACGTTCACTCCGTGCCCGCGCCCGGCGCAGTCAGGCCGAACGCGACGCGATCACCGTCGAGATCGGATACGCCCTGTTGAGCGCGACCGTCGCGGCTGCGCTCGCGTTGGGGGCCGTGGCGGGGCCGGCGTTCGCCTTCGGCCTCTCGGGGGCACGCGGATTGCGTTCGTCGCCGCCGGGGTGGCGGTGGCCGCCCTGATCTTCGTCGCACGTGTCGTCGCCGTACTGTTCCGCTTCGGGCTCGGTACCGGGACTCAGCCCAGCCAGCCCGGCCGTACCAGCCCCGACTCATAGGCCAGGACGACGAGTTGGGCCCGGTCGCGGGCGCCCAGCTTCACCATGGTGCGACTGACGTGGGTCTTGGCCGTGAGCGGGCTCACCACCAGGCGGCGGGCGATCTCGTCGTTGGACAGGCCGATGCCGACCAGGGCCATCACCTCGCGTTCCCGCTCGGTGAGTGCGGCGAGCGAGGCGGCGGCCGAGGGCTCCTTGGAACGCGCCGCGAACTCCGAGATGAGCCGCCGGGTCACACTGGGCGAGAGCAGGGCGTCGCCCTGGACCACCGCCCGTACCGCGCGCAGGAGTTCTTCCGGCTCGGTGTCCTTGACGAGAAAGCCGGAAGCGCCCGCGCGGATCGCCTCGAAGACGTATTCGTCCAGTTCGAAGGTGGTGAGCATGACCACCTTCACGCCCTCGAGTTCCCGGTCCTCACCGATATGGCGGGCCGCGGCCAGCCCGTCGAGCAGGGGCATCCGGATGTCCATCAGCACCACGTCTGGCCGCAGCTCGCGCACCAGGCGCAACGCCTGCTCGCCGTCGGCGGCCTCCCCGGCCACCTCAATGTCCGGCTGGGCGTCGAGCAGCGCCTTGAACCCCGCCCGGACGAGCGACTGGTCGTCGGCGAGCAGTACCCGGATCACACGTCCTCCTTGCGCTCGATCAACTCGTGGGACGACGCCTTCCGCGGCAGGACCGCGAGCACGCTGAAACCACCGTCGGCGCGCGGGCCGGCCTCGATGGTGCCGCCGAGGGCGGTGGCACGCTCGCGCATCCCCGCCAGGCCGTTGCCGCTGCCGCCCGCGTCGGCGCCGGTCGCCGGCCCGTCGTCGTCGATACGAAGGCGCAGCGCCCCCTCGGCATTGTCGACGTGCACACGCGCCTGCCGCGACCTCGAGTGCCGTACGACGTTGGTGAGCGCTTCCTGCACGATGCGGAACGCGGCAAGGTCCGTTGCCGGCGCGAGCTTCGGCGCGCCGCCTTCGACTGTGACCGTGAGACCGGCGCTCGCGGCCTGCTCGACGAGTTCCGGCAGCCGGTCGAGCCCGGGCGCGGGGGTGCGCGGCGCCTCGCCGGGCGTGCGCAGGGTGTCGAGCACCTGCCGTACCTCTCCGAGCGCCTCCTTACTGGCGGCCTTGATCGTGGTGAGCGCCGTACGCGCCTGCTCCGGGTCCGAGTCGAGGAGTGCGAGGCCCACACCCGCCTGGACATTGATCACGGAGATGCTGTGGGCGAGCACGTCATGGAGTTCGCGGGCGATCCGCAGCCGCTCCTCGTCCGCGCGCCGGCGCGCGGCCTGCGCCCGTTCGGCCCGCTCACGCGCCCACTGCTCGCGCCGCACCCGCACCAGTTCCGCCACGGCGACGATCGCCGCCACCCAGGCGGCGATGACCAGCTCCCCTCCCCAGGAAGTCGCCGAATCCCCGGCCGGTGGCAGCCATCGGTACAACCAGTGCGACACCAGGACGTGCCCGGCCCAGAACATCCCGACGGCCGCCCACGCGGCCTTGCGGCGCCCGGCGACCAGCGCGCTGAAACAGCCGACGGCGACAGTCAGGAAGACCGGACCGTACGGGTAGCCGGCACCCAGGTAGACCGTGGCGGCCGCGGCGGTCACGAACGCCACCGGCACCGGATACCGCTGCCGCCACAGCAGCGCCCCCGAAGCCACGAGCAGAAGGATGTAGGCCAAGGCGTCGAGGTGAGCGCGGTCGCTCTTCTGGTTGACGGACGCCACGTGCGTACCGAAGACCACGAAGACGGTGAACAACAGCGTGGACCGCCAGGGCAGATGAGAGGAGCGGGACGCATTGCTCCACCACGGCGGTCCGTGCCACCGCCACGGGACGTCTGCGCGCTGCTCCTCCATGGGGTTCACGCTAGACGTCCCCGGCCGGAAGCGGCGTCGGCCCGGCGAGGTGATCACGCGTACTCCCCTGGGAGTACGTCCGCCGCCGTTCTCAGTGCTCGGCGGCCAGGGCGTCGGCCTCGGCGGCGAACAGCAGGGCGGGATCGAACCCCATGCCGGTGAAGTGGCCGGCGAGCTCCAGTGACAGCACCCCGTGCAGACGGGTCCAGAAGGACAGCGCCCGGTGCAGGACCGCGGGAGGCGCCGGATGGCCCTCGGCCCACTGCCGGTGGTCGGCGAGATGGGCATCGAACGGGTCGGCGGCCGAGGTCCTGGTCCATGTCGCCGCGCACACCTCGAGCAAGGCAGCCATGATCTCGCGGGCGATCGAGGTGATGTCGTCGGGCGCGTGGTAACCGGGGACGGGCGTGCCGTAGATCAGGAAGTACCGCTGAGGGTCCTCGAGCGCCCAGCCACGCATCGCGTGCGCGAGACCGGTCAGGCCGGAGCCCGAATCGGCTGCGGCGCGGATCGTGTCGGCCAGGCCGCGGTAGGCGTCACGGATCAGTTCGGTGATCAGCTCGTCCCGGCCGGCGAAGTACCGGTAGAGCGCCGGGCCGCTCATGCCCATCTCCTTGGCGATGGCGTTGAGGGAGAGCCCGGACGCTCCCGCGGTGGCGATCTGCTGCCACGCCCGCGCCTTGATCTCCTCGCGTACCTGACTGCGGTACCGCTCACGGGGACTTGCCGCGCCTGCCGCCATCACCTCAACGCTCCTCTACGACCGGGTTGTTCCAAGGTATCACCTTCGTAAGAGCCACTAACAGCGAACCTCGCGAGCGCTTGACACTGGCGCGAGAGTGCGTCATTTTCGTTATAAGCTCTAACGCTAGCGAGAGTTGATAAGCAGACAAGCCGGCTCACCCACCGAGCCACACGAAGTCACCAAGCGGAGGTCGTCATGGGAAGCAAGGAACTCGTCGAGGTCGTCCTGCCGGGAACGGTCGAGCCCGAGGGGCTTCAGTTCCGGCGCCGGGCCGTTCCGGACCCGGGTGCCGGCCAGATCGTGGTCCGGGTGGAGGCCACCGGGGTCTCCTTCGCCGAGCAGCAGATGCGCCGCGGCCGGTACTACGACCAGCCGCCCTTCCCGTTCGTGCCCGGGTACGACCTCGTGGGGACGGTGCTCGCGGCCGGTACGGGGGTTGGGCCGGGACTCGTCGGGAAGCGGGTGGCGGCGCTGGTCAAGGTCGGAGGCTGGGCCAGCCATGTGCTCCTGGACGCGGCCGACGCGGTGGAGGTGCCCGTCGGTGTCGGCGCGGCGGAGGCAGAGACCCTGGTGGTCAACGGCATCACCGCATGGCAGATGCTGCACCGCAAGGCCCGCGTCAGCACCGGCGGGACAGTCCTGGTCCATGGCGCGAACGGCGGTGTCGGCACCGCCCTCGTACAGCTCGCCCAGGCGGCGGGCCTGACGGTGATCGGTACCGCGTCCGCACGCCACCACGACGCGCTGAGGGAGATGGGAGTGATTCCCGTCGACTACCGCACCGAGGACGTTCCCGCCCGGGTCCGCGCGCTGGCTCCGGGCGGAGTGGACGCGGTCTTCGACCACGTCGGGGGCCGAAGCGTGATCGACTCATGGCGGCTGCTCGCCCCCGGCGGCACGCTGGTCTCCTACGGCAGTGCCGCGACCAGGGACGACACGGGCTCGAAGCAGTGGCCGGTACTGAAGATCCTGGGCCGGGTGTGGTGGTGGAACGCGCTGCCCAACGGCCGCCACGCGTATTTCTTCAACGTCTGGGCGGGCCGCGCCCTCAGCAAGGACCGCTTCCGGGCACGGCTGCGCGACGACCTCACCGCGGTGTTCGGTGCCCTTCAGCGCGGTGAGGTCACCGCCCGGATCGCCGCCCAGCTCCCGCTCACCGACGTCGCCGAGGCCATGCGGCTGGCCGAGTCCGGCACGGTCGCCGGAAAGGTCGTCCTGATCCCCGCCTCTTCGTAGATCAGCCTGGGTCCACTCAAAAAAAATGGCTCTCCTGTCGCTTCCGTGGGTCGCTGACCAGGGCTGATGCAGAGAACACGCCGTACCCGGGATACGTTTCGACTGCTGAAGGTACGAAACG
>NZ_JBEYXD010000025.1:0-11988 GCF_040644975.1 Streptomyces sp. NPDC046900
GCGAGGCGCTCAAGTGCCAGCCGGGCGACCTGCTGCGCTGGGAGGCCGAGGACGCCGCGGGCGGATGACGTACCACCCGGGGACGTGAAAACGCCCAAGAACGGCCGAGCCCTCCCCGTGCGTCTCCCGCTGATCTGCCTGTCGGCTCTGCGCCGGCACCGGATGCGACCGACCGAGGCGGCCCGGCGAAAGGGAGTGGAGACGTCCCCGTCCTCGTGCACGTTCACCACCCGCACCGACCGCCCGATCGATCCGCAGAACATCAACCGGTCGTTCTTCCGGATCACGGCCGCCGCCGTCCTTCGGCGCATCCGCCCACACCACGCCCGGCACGGCTGCATCACGCTCCTCACCGCGGACGGCGTGGCTCCCCGCGAGACCCTCGGCCACAGCCAGATCAGCATCACGATGGACGTCTGCACCCACGTGACATCGGACACACAGCCGAGGTCATCAGCCACATGGACCGTCTGGTCGGGCGCCGCCCCGACCGTGGGTGACCGCCCCCGCTGATGTCACCCGTGGAATGCCGAACGCCCCGGACCGATCATCGGCCGGGGCGTTGGTACTGCTGGGAAGCAGAGCCCCCTGTCGGATTCGAACCGACGACCTTCGCTTTACAAGAGCGGCGCTCTGACCAGCTGAGCTAAGGAGGCGTGCACATGCGCGCCTGTGCAGTGTACCCAGGTCCGGGGCCGGCCCTGTCGAAAATTTCCGCGAAGTTCACAGTGGCGCGAGTGCTGACAGAGCAGGTGAACGCGAGGTACCGTCCTGAGCCAGTTCACTCGCGTGGACTACACCACGACGGAACCCCCGTAGTGGACACACCACCTTTACAACGGATCGTCCGGCACGTTCCTGCCGGTGAAGGGGGCCCATTCACCATGGCCACTGTCTCGTTCGACAAGGCGACCCGGATATACCCGGGTTCCGAGAAGCCCGCCGTCGACTCGCTCGACATCGAGATCGAGGACGGAGAGTTCCTCGTCCTGGTCGGCCCGTCCGGCTGCGGCAAGTCCACCTCGCTCCGCATGCTGGCGGGGCTCGAGGACGTGAACTCCGGCACCATCCACATCGGTGAGCGTGACGTCACGCATCTGCCGCCCAAGGACCGGGACATCGCCATGGTGTTCCAGAACTACGCGCTCTACCCGCACATGTCCGTCGCCGACAACATGGGCTTCGCGCTCAAGATCGCCGGCGTGAACAAGGCGGAGATCCGCAGGAAGGTCGAAGAGGCCGCGAAGATCCTCGACCTCACCGAGTACCTGGACCGCAAGCCGAAGGCGCTCTCCGGCGGTCAGCGTCAGCGTGTCGCCATGGGCCGCGCCATCGTGCGTGAGCCGCAGGTCTTCCTCATGGACGAGCCGCTGTCCAACCTCGACGCCAAGCTGCGTGTCTCCACCCGTACGCAGATCGCCTCCCTGCAGCGCCGCCTCGGCATCACCACCGTCTACGTCACCCACGACCAGGTCGAGGCCATGACGATGGGCGACCGCGTGGCCGTGCTCAAGGACGGCCTCCTCCAGCAGGTGGACTCGCCGCGGAACATGTACGACCGTCCGGCCAACCTCTTCGTCGCCGGCTTCATCGGCTCCCCGGCCATGAACCTGGTCGAGGTCCCGATCATTGACGGCGGAGTGAAGTTCGGCAACAGCGTCGTGCCGGTCAACCGCGAGGCTCTGAAGGCCGCCGCCGACAAGGGTGACCGCACGGTCACGGTCGGCGTGCGCCCGGAGCACTTCGACGTGGTGGAGCACAACGGCGACGCCGCCGCGTCCCTGTCCAAGCACGCCGATGACGCCCCGGCGGGTCTCGCCATCTCCGTGAACGTCGTCGAGGAACTCGGTGCCGACGGCTACGTCTACGGCACCGCCGAGGTCGGCGGCGAGTCCAAGGACCTGGTCGTCCGCGTCGGCGGTCGCCAGGTGCCGGAGAAGGGCTCGAAGCTGCACGTCGTGCCGCGGCCGGGCGAGACCCACGTGTTCTCCACCTCGACGGGCGAGCGCCTCACCGACTGAGCACCGTCCGGAGCGGGTCGCACCGCCACGGACTGACGAAGAGGACCCCGCAGCCTGCTGCGGGGCCCTCTTCGTTGTCGACAAATACCCCGGCAAACAAGGCATTTCGACGTCGGCGTCAACCCCATACCTCGAAATTCCCGCTTCCACATCCCCCGAACCGGTGACTAATTGTCGCCAAATCACTACCCCGCGCTACCCTCACTCGCGTGAAGCACACCACTACTCCACGGACACGGCGCGGCCGTGGCCCCGCCCGCCGGATCGGCCGCACCCTCGCCCTCGTATTGCCTGTCGTCCTGGTGCTGTCCGGGACCCTGGCGGTCACCCGCGTCAACTGGTCGGGCGGTTCCTCGAACTCGGTGCTCGCCGCCTCCGCCGAAGACGTCTCGACGCGCGCCTCCTCCCGCGCCCCGCAGGACGTGCTGCGCGACAAGCTCCTGCTGGAACTCCAGGAGACGAACCCGGGCGTCGCGCTCACCCACCTCCAGCAGGCGGTCAACGGCCGCCCGTCGCTGGCGAGGCACTGCGCCGCCATCGCCCGTGCCCTGGGCCGGGCCGCCGTCCGCATGTACGGCCCCTCGCGCGCCCAGTCCTACGCCCGCCCGGTCTGCGACACCTCCTTCGCCTCGGGCGTCACCGCGCAGCGCGGCTGAGGCAGCCCGGCCGGGACGGGGCGCGCGTCGTACAGTTCGGTCATGACCGATCCGAGCGCCGCCGCGCGCCCCGTCCAAGCCGTCATCCTGGCCGGTGGCCAGGGTTCACGGCTGCGGCCGTACACCGACGACCGGCCCAAGCCGATGGTGGAGATCCCGGGCACCGGGACGCCGATCATCGGGCACCAGCTCGCCTGGCTCGCCGAAGAAGGCGTCACGGACGTCGTGGTCTCCTGCGGCCATCTCGCCGACGTCCTGGAGCGCTGGCTGGACTCGACCGACCTGCCCCTCCACGTCACGACGGTCGTCGAGTCCGAACCGCTCGGCCGCGGCGGCGGGCTGCGGTACGCCGCCGAGCACCTCCCCCACCCCGACAAGCCGTGGTACGCCACGAACGGTGACATCTGGACCCGTTTCTCGCTGCGCGACATGGCCGACTTCCACACCGAGCGCGATGCCGTCGCCTCGCTGGCGCTGGCCCGTCCGCGCATCCCGTGGGGCGCCGTCAAGACGGACGGCTTCGGACACATCACCGACTTCATCGAGGCCCCGCCGTCGACGTTCGAGATCAACGCGGGTGTCTACGTCTTCGCCGCCGAGTTCGCCAAGCTGCTCCCGGAGCGCGGCGACCATGAGCGCACCACCTTCCCGCGCCTGGCCCGAGAACGCCGCCTGGCCGGCTTCCCGATCCCCCAGGGCGCGTACTGGCGGGCCATCGACACCGCGAAGGACCTCACGGAGGCGGCGAAGGAATTGGCGGCGCTGGGGCGTTGACGCCCCGCGGAAGTCCCGTCCGTAGCACTCCGTCCCGTCCTGCCACGCGAAGGGGCCCCGCACACCGCCTAGGGTGCGGGGCCCCTTCCGCAGAGCCGCCCGGGGAACTATCCCAGCAGCCCGCCCACCAGGTGTTCCGAGCCTCCTGAACCACTGCCTCCGGTGCTGCCGCTCCCCCCGCCCGTGGGGCCGCCGGTGCCGCTGCCACCCGAGGACGACGGACCCGCGCTCGTGCTCGGTGCCTGCTGCGCCGGTGCCGAGTTACGCGGCGGGACGTGGCCCGTGGTGCCCTGGGTCTGGCTCGGGCTGCCGCCGGAGACCGTGCCGGTCGCACCGGCGGCCGTGCTCGGCGTCGTGGCCACGCTCGACGGCGACGATGTCGCGCCGTGCGTCGACGCCGGCGAGTGGGGGGCCGAGGGGCTCGCCTTGTGCTGCTGCTCGCCCGGCGTCTCGGGCAGCGGCGAGCCCGGCAGTTCGTTGCGCGGCGCCTCGCCGGGACCAGGCACGACCACCCGGTTCGCGTCCCGCACCGCCCCGCCGAGCAGCGATCCGACCAGCAGTGTCACCCCGGTCACCAGGGCCGTCACCAGCGCGCCGCGACGCAGCACGTACTGCCGCAACTGCCAGATGTCCGCCCGCGGTCCGAGCCGGCGCCAGGCGCTGCCCGCGAGGCGCCCGTCCACGGAGTACACGGGCGCCCCGGCGATGATCAGCGGTGACCAGGCGGCGAGGTAGATGATGTCGGGCGCGTCGTACGCGGGCGCCGTCCGCCAGCTCACGGTGACGATCAGGGCGGCCGACAGGAGCCCTCCGACCGAGGCGGCGACCCGCTGCCACAGCCCGAGGACCGTGAGCACGCCCACGAGCACCTGGAGGAAGGCGACGACGAGACCGGTGCCGACGGGATGGTGGAGCGCGAACTGCCGCAGCGGTTCGGCGACTTCCCAGGGGTGCAGCGTGTTGAGCCAGGTGACCATGGAGCCCCGCTTGCCGCCGTCGAAGTAGACGGGGTCGCAGAGCTTGCCCATGCCGGCGTAGGCCGAGATGGAGCCGAGGAAGATGCGCAGCGGCAGCAGCACCACGCCGAGGTTCATCCGGCGGCCGGGGTAATAGGCGTGCCGCACCGGGTCGGCACTGTGCCGCGGCGCCCGCCGCGTCGGCTCCCCGCCCCGGACTGCGAACTCCCCTTCGTCGTAGGGAGATCCGGGGTACGTGGGTGTGTCGTACGCGGGCTCGTCGTAGCCGGGTGTCGCGTAGGCCGGTTCGTCGTACGCGCTGCCGACACTTCGCATGCGCGGCAGGAGCCGGGTCTCGCCATGGCCGTGCCGGCCCCCGACGGCCGGCGGCTCGAAGGTCCGCGTGGCCGGCCCGTCGTCGTAGCCGCCTGCCCCCGGCAGACCGTCGACCCCGACCCGGGGGATGACCTGGGTGGCGCCCGCGTCCACGGCCAACTCCTCGCCGTGGCCCACGCTCGAGCTCCGCACGGCCTGCAGCAGCCGGTGGGCCCCGGTGTCGTCGGGCGCGGACCTGCCGCTCCAGACGACGGGCCGACGGCGGCCTTCGGACGCCCCGCCTCCGCCGGCCGGACCGACGACGGACATGTGCGCCATGGTGTGCGGGGAGGTCACGTCCCGCGCGATCCGCGGGGACTGGGCACGCCGCGTGGACGCACCCAGCTGTACGCGGAAGCTCGCATGATTGACGATGACCTGCGCCGGGTCGCTCGGCACCTTCACCATGCTCAGCGCGGGAGTGTCGTCGAATCCCGACGATCGGTCCCCCGTGGGTGTGCGGGGCGTTCTGGTCTCCACACTCATCTAACCGAGTGACGTGTGGTTAGGACACTGCTTTGACCGCGCCGATCTGTCCGGACCCCGTCAAGCTCGTCCTGCACGACCGAATGAGCCTGTACGGGCGAACACATGAACACCCGTACGGGCTCTCACCCATGGGTGTCAGGCCCGTCGGCGGGCCGTCTCGTACAGCACGATGCCCGCCGCCACACCGGCGTTGAGCGACTCGGCGCCGCCCGGCATCGGGATGCGCACCCGGAAGTCGCAGGTCTCGCCGACCAGCCGCGACAGCCCCTTGCCCTCGCTGCCGACGACGATCACGACCGGGCCTTCCAGGGCCTCCAGCTCGTCGACTTCGACCTCCCCGTCAGCGGCGAGACCGACGACCACGATCCCCGCCTTCTTGTACGCCTCGAGAGCGCGCGTCAAGTTGGTGGCACGCGCGACGGGCGTACGGGCGGCCGTACCGGCCGACGTCTTCCACGCACCGGCGGTCATCCCGGCCGCGCGACGCTCGGGCACGACGACGCCGTGGCCGCCGAAGGCGGAGACGGACCGGACCACCGCGCCCAGGTTGCGCGGGTCGGTCACCCCGTCGAGGGCGACGATCAGCGGGTCCTCGCCCTCGTCGTAGGCGGCGTCGGCGAGGTCCTCCGGGTGGGCGTACTCGTAGGGCGGGACCTGGAGGACGAGCCCCTGGTGGTTGAGTCCGTTGGTCATCCGGTCGAGCTCGGGGCGCGGGGCCTCCATGAGGTTGATCCCGCCGCGCTCGCCCGCGAGCTGCAGTGCCTCGCGCACGCGCTCGTCGTTGTCGATGAACTGCTGCACATAGAGCGTGGACGCGGGCACACCCTCGCGCAGTGCCTCCACGACCGGGTTGCGCCCGACGACCAGCTCGGAGGAGGACTTTCCGCCCGTACGGCGCTGGGGGCGCCCCTGCGACCGGCGGATCTTCGACTGCGCGGCGCGCTGCTTGGCGTGCCCCTTGCGCATCTCGGCGGGGGGAGTGGGGCCCTTGCCCTCCAGGCCGCGGCGCCGCTTGCCGCCGCTGCCGACCTGCGCGCCCTTCTTGCCGGACATGCGGCGGTTGTTCGCGGCCATGACCTACCCGTCTCTTGAAAGCGTCGTACGTACGTCTATGAAGTGTCCGCCCGGAAGGCCGGGCGGCACAATCGATCATCGGATCGGTGCTGGGCTCAGCGCGGGCCGAGCGTCCAGCGGGGACCCTGGGGGCTGTCCTCGATGACCAGGCCCGACTGGTTCAGCTGGTCCCGGATGGCGTCCGCGGTGCCCCAGTCCTTGCGGGTCCGGGCCGCCTCGCGCTGCTGGAGCACAAGACCCACCAGGGTGTCGACCACACCGTGCAGATCGTCGCCGCGGTCCCCCTCCCCGGCCCACTGGGCGTCCAGCGGGTCGAGACCGAGGACGCCGAGCATGGCCCGCACCTCGGCGAGCCGGGCCACGGCGGCCTCCTTGTCGTCGGCGGCCAGCGCGCTGTTGCCCTGCCGGACCGTGGTGTGGACGACGGCGAGCGCCTGCGGCACGCCCAGGTCGTCGTCCATCGCCTCGGCGAAGGCGGGCGGCACCTCGGGGGCGGGCTCGACGACACCGCCGGCCTTCTCCACGACGCGCTGCACGAACCCCTCGATCCGGGCGAACGCGGACTCGGCCTCGCGCAGGGCCTCCTCGCTGTACTCGATCATCGAGCGGTAGTGCGGGGTGCCGAGGTAGTAGCGCAGGACGATGGGCCGCCAGCGCTTGACCATCTCGGAGACGAGGACGGAGTTGCCCAGCGACTTGGACATCTTCTCGCCGCTCATGGTGACCCAGGCGTTGTGCGCCCAGTACTGCGCGAAGTCGTCGCCGAAGGCCTTGGCCTGGGCGATCTCGTTCTCGTGGTGCGGGAAGATGAGGTCGAGTCCACCGCCGTGGATGTCGAAGGCGGAGCCCAGATACTTGTGGGCCATGGCGGAGCACTCCAGGTGCCAGCCCGGTCGGCCGCGGCCCCACGGGGTCTCCCAGGAGGGCTCACCCGGTTTGGCGGCCTTCCACAGCGCGAAGTCGCGCTCGTCCCGCTTCCCGGTCTCCCCCTCGCCCTCGGGCTGGCGCAGATTGTCCAGCTCCTGGTTGGAGAGTTCGAGGTAGTCCGGGAAGGAGCGCACGTCGAAGTAGACGTTGCCGTCGGACTCGTAGGCGTGGCCGCGCTCGATGAGGCCGCGCATCATCTCGATCATCTCGGTGATGTGCCCGGTGGCCCGGGGCTCGTACGTCGGCGGGAGGCAGCCGAGGACGTCGTACCCCTCGTTGAAGGCACGCTCGTTCTCGTACCCGATCGCCCACCAAGGGCGGCCCTGCTCGGCCGACTTGTTGATGATCTTGTCGTCGATGTCGGTCACGTTGCGGATGAACGTGACCTCGTAGCCGCGGTACTCGAACCAGCGGCGCATGATGTCGAAGTTGAGGCCCGAGCGAATGTGCCCGATGTGCGGCGGCGCCTGCACGGTGGCGCCACACAGGTAGATCGAGACACAACCCGGCTTGAGCGGGGTGAAGTCACGGATCTGCCGGGCGCTGGTGTCGTGCAGGCGAATAGTCACGAGTCCAGGGTAGTGGGCCGGGACCAGTGCCTCACGCCCCTTCCGGCCAAGGGCGACGCATTCGTGACGAACCTCAGGAACACCGGCGCCACGGACACGGCGACTCCCGACCAGGACGCCGGCAGCCGCCTCTCAGAGACTCCCGGCCACCTTGCGCGGGACGATCCGCACCACGACGCGTTCCGCGTCCTGCGCCGACGCCGGGTTGAACTCCGCGTACTTCTTCCCGGTGTACTTGAGCGAGAGCTCGTCGATGAGTGCCTGCCCGCCCTCCGTCGTGATCTCCGCCGTGCCGCGGAACTCCGCGTACTCGTACGGCGACTCGGGGTCCTCGACCACGACGCTCACCCGGGGGTCGCGGTCGGGGTTCTTCTTCTTGCGCCGGTCGACGGTCGTGGAGACGAGGAGATGGTCGCCGTCCCTCTTCACCCGTACCGGGGACAGCCGCGGGCTCCCGTCCGGCTGAACGGTCCCGAGAACGATGAACACGGGACCGTCGATCAGGGCCTTGAGCCGGTCGGACAGTGCGGCGGTCGGCATGGCCACCTCCGGAACCTGGGTCACTGGTGGCTCTGCGGGTACCCCCGCACGCCCTCAGCTCACCTGCACCACGAGCGCGGTGGCGATCGCCATCAGCCCTTCGTCCCGACCGGGGAAGCCGAGACCGTCCGTCGTCGCGCCGGACACGGAGACCGGTGCTCCCGCCGCCTCCGAGAGGATCTTCTGGGCCTCCTCACGACGTTTGCCGATCTTCGGACGGGGGCCGACCACCTGGACGGCGATGTTGCCGACCGCGAAGCCCGCCTCGCGCACGATCCGCGCGGCCTCCGTCAGGAGCGTGACCCCTGAGGCACCGGACCACTCCGGCCGTCCGGTGCCGAAGTGCTGTCCCAGGTCACCGAGGCCGGCGGCCGAGAAGAGCGCATTGCACGCGGCGTGCGCGATCACGTCCGCGTCCGAGTGGCCCGCCAGACCGGTCCCCTCGCCCTCCCACTTCAGGCCGGCGCACCACAACTCGCGCCCCTCCTCGAAGGCGTGGATGTCGGTCCCGATGCCGACCCGGGGCAGCAGCGGCGCCTCAGAAGCCATCGTTCAGCCTCCTGCGGGTCAGGACCGCCTCGGCCAGCACCAGGTCCAGCGGCCGGGTGACCTTGAAGGCCTCCTCGTGGCCGGGAACCACCACGACCTGCAGCCCGAGCTGCTCCACCATGCTCGCGTCGTCCGTGACGTTGTCCGTCACCGTCTTGTGGGCCCGGATCAGCGTCGCCCGGTCGAATCCCTGCGGAGTCTGCACCGCGCGCAGCCGGGCGCGCTCGGGCGTGGCGACGACCGGTTCCGGCTCGCCCGGCGTAGCGGCCGGCTCGACCTCCTTCACCGTGTCCGCGAGCGGCAGCGCCGGCACGACGGCCGGCGCGCCCTCGCGGACGGCCTCGATCACCGAGTCCACCGTGTCCACGGGAACGAGCGGGCGGGCCGCGTCGTGCACGAGGACGATCTCGTACTGCGGTGGCAGCGCGTCGAGGCCCAGCTTCACCGACTCCTGCCGCGTCTCCCCGCCCGGGACGACCAGGAAGTCGGTCCTTTCGGGGAGGGCGTGCGCGTCGAGCAGCGACTTGACCTCGGGCGCCCCGTCGGGCGGGGCCACGACGACCACGAGGGAGACCGCGCGGGAGGCCGCCATCGCGCGCACCGCATGGATGAGCATGGGCGTGCCGTTCAGCGTGCGGAGCGCCTTGGGGGCACCCGGACCGAGGCGGACACCGCGGCCCGCGGCGGGGATCACCGCGGCGATGGGGGTCTCCCCCGCCCGAGATGCGCCGAGAGCCTGTGAGGCTTCGGTGGGCGAAGTGCGCGAATCGTCAGACATCGGTTCCTGTCAGGTTTGTTTGCTCGGCGGGGGTGGGTATGGCCTTGGGGGTACCCCCGGCCCGAGGCTGGGGGAGTGCCGGGCGCGACGCCCTGACCGGTCCCTTCCGTGACCTCCGGTCGAGCGGCGGCCCGGGCCCGGCCCGCCAAGTATCGGGGGGGGTTTCCCGTACCGGGGGTGTCCCGCCGGCGTACGGCACCGGGGCGCAGAGTCCCACCTTTCGGCGAGGCCTCGTGCCGTGGTGCCCGGGCACGAACATGCCGCAGCGCCCGGCGACTGCAAAATGCGTCATCGGGCACCGCGGCATGTGCATACGTGCTGTGCGCCGGTCCGTCCACCGGACTCCCCCGTCGGGAAGCGGGCGGGGCGGAACGAGCGTCAGGACGCGAGGACCTCGTCGAGCAGCGCCTCAGCCTTGTCCTCGTTCGTGTTCTCCGCGAGGGCGAGCTCGCTCACCAGGATCTGCCGGGCCTTGGCGAGCATGCGCTTCTCGCCGGCGGACAGTCCGCGCTCACGCTCGCGCCGCCATAGATCACGGACGACTTCCGCGACCTTGATGACGTCGCCGGAGGCGAGCTTCTCGAGATTTGCCTTGTAGCGACGCGACCAGTTCGTGGGCTCCTCGGCGTACGGCGCGCGCAGCACCTCGAAGACCCGGTCCAGCCCGTCCTGACCGACCACATCACGTACGCCGACGAACTCCGCATTGTCCGCTGGCACACGCACCGTCAGGTCGCCCTGGGCGACCTTCAGCACCAAGTAGGTCTTGTCCACGCCTTTGATCTGGCGAGTTTCGATGGCCTCGATCAGCGCGGCCCCGTGATGGGGATAGACCACGGTGTCGCCAACCTTGAACGTCATGTGACAGGTACCCCTTCCGTGGCTATCCAGGGTAACACGGAAACCGCGTCTTCTGAATGGCGTTTTCGCAGGTCAGGGCATATCTCGGGGCTTGACAACCACGACAGGAACGTGCTGCGCAGGGGGAGCGGAACGGGGTATTCGCAGGTCGGAGCGGCTGCGCAGGCGAGAGGAAACCCGCACGTTACACACATCGAAGGTCCCTGAACAGGTCCGAAACATCACCTTTTGTACCGCCTCAAGCGATCGACTTCCGCTACTCCGTTCGGTGCCCGGGAGGCCGGTACGAGACGAATCTTGAATTGATCAAGGTGCCGGATGAACCCCCGGCTGTTGTCCCTGTGATCGATTTTCGGACCGCCAAGCATTCCTTAAGGTAAATCCCCAAGCCGAGATCCGAGACGCTTATGTGAATGCAGGACAACATCGAGGTCAATGCGGCTGGTGAGACATCTGGGAACTCTGCGACGAACTGTGCGCCGAGATGGGTTCACCGTCCGGAGCGCCCGCCTCCGCCGTCCGGCGCGGATGCCCCGCCCGGGCGAAGTCGACAGCTTGGCGTGGTGTTGGGGAGGGTCGGGTGCGGAGGTCGGGGAACGGCTCGGTAACCTATGGCCGCTGACAAACACTTAGGGCGGCTTTATCAGGGAGTCGTCCTGCTCCGCCCACGTTCAAGGAGTTGCCGCCGCCGTGAGCAGCAGCCTTCGACGCGGCGCCCTCGCCGCCGCCGCCATCGCGTTCTCGATCGCCTCGCTCGCCGCGTGCGGTGCCGGCAGCAACGCCCAGACGCTCGAGATCAAGCCGGACAACGCGGCGACCAGCGTCGGGAGCATCAAGGTCCAGAACGCCCTTGTGATCACCCAGCCCAACGCGCAGGCCACCGGTCCCGCCGCGATCTCGGCGACGATCTTCAACACCGGTCGCACCGCCCAGACGCTGGACTCGATCAGCGTGGAGGGCGGCGGCACCGCCGAGCTCCGCCCCGCGAAGGGCAGCGGCCCGCTGACCATTCCGGCCCTCAGCTCCGTCGTCATCGGCGGCAAGGACAATGCCGCCGCCACGCTGAGCAGCCCGGGCTCGGGCGTCCAGGACGGCAACGCGCAGAAGGTCACCTTCACCTTCAGCCAGACCGGCGACGTCAGCCTGCGGGCGTTCGTCGTCCCGGCCGAGAGCTACTTCACCAAGTGGGGACCGAGCAACGTCCCGGCGATGCCGACCGCCACGGAGTCGCCGACCGGGTCCGCCGGGAGCCCCAAGCCGTCGAAGCCGGCGACGGGCTCCCCCGCGGCCGGCTCCTCCGCCGAGGGAACGGCGACCGAGTCGAGCTCGACCGGGCACTGACGCCGGGGCGCCGCCGCGGTCCGCCAGGGCGCGCGCGCCGCGGGCGCCAACGAGGTCCAGGTCTTCTCCCACCGCCCC
>NZ_JBEYXD010000025.1:11998-107767 GCF_040644975.1 Streptomyces sp. NPDC046900
GAGGCGCTGACCGGCGTGGAGATGTGCCTGGCCTGCGACAAGCCGATCAGAGACCGTGAGGACTCGGTGCCCTACGGGCATGTCAGTCCGCGCACCCCGGCTCCGGTACGGATCACCCGCGCCCAGCGCCCGGCAGGGAGCGCCCCCTGGTACGCGCGAAGGGCGGTACCCCTCGCGGGGTGCCGCCCTTGAGTTCGTGCCGTACGCGCGCGTGGAGGCCCGGGCACTCCCTCGCGCGCGTTCACGGCACGTACGCCGCCTTCCGCCTGTGCGGATCTGTGCGCCGATCGGCCGCCTGCGCGTGTGTGCCGCACTCGGCCGCCTGTGCGCAGTCCGGCGCGCATGCGCCCTGTGGGGCCCCTGCGCGCCGCCGCCTACGGCTCGCCCTCGGTTTACGGCTCGAACTTGTAGCCGAGGCCGCGGACCGTCACCAGGTAGCGCGGAGCACCCGGGTCGGGCTCGATCTTGGCCCGCAGGCGCTTTACGTGGACGTCGAGGGTCTTGGTGTCGCCCACGTAGTCGGCGCCCCAGACGCGGTCGATGAGCTGCATACGGGTCAGCACACGGCCCGCGTTGCGCAGCAGCATCTCCAGCAGGTCGAACTCCTTCAGCGGCAGGTCGACCTTCGAGCCGGACACCGTGACCACGTGGCGGTCGACGTCCATGCGCACCGGACCCGCCTCCAGGGCGGCCGGTGTCACCTCCTCCGGCTCACCGCGCCGGCGCAGGACGGCACGGATGCGAGCGACGAGCTCGCGCGAGGAGAACGGCTTGGTGACGTAGTCGTCGGCCCCTATTTCCAGCCCGACAACCTTGTCGATCTCGCTGTCCTTGGCGGTCACCATGATCACCGGGACATTGGACCGGCCGCGCAGCTGCCGGCAGACCTCGGTGCCCGGCAGGCCGGGCAGCATCAGGTCGAGAAGGACGAGATCGGCGCCGTTGCGCTCGAACTCGTCGAGACCGTCGGGCCCCGTGGTCGCGATGGCGACTTCGAAGCCCTCCTTGCGGAGCATGTAGGACAGGGCGTCACTGAAGGACTCCTCGTCCTCGACGACGAGCACTCGGGTCACGGAAGGACCTCCGGGGCGGGAAGCGGTTCGTACGGGGATGAGACGGTGGTCGTCCCGTCAGAGCGGCCGGCCTCGTCATCGAGGTCGGACGGGTGGTCGGTCGCGCGGTCGCGGGCCGCACCCGCCTCCGGCAGCCGAAGGGTGAACGTGGAGCCCTGACCCTCGGAACTCCACACCGTGACCTCCCCGCCGTGCGAGGCGGCCACATGCTTGACGATAGCGAGGCCCAGGCCCGTACCGCCCGTGGCACGGGAGCGGGCCGGGTCGACGCGGTAGAAGCGCTCGAAGATGCGCTCCTTGTCCTTGTCCGAGATGCCGATGCCCTGGTCGGTCACGGCGACCTCGATCAGATCCCCGCCGTGCGCGGACACCCGCCGGGCGGCGATGCCGACCCGGGTGCGGGCCGGCGAGTAATTGACGGCGTTCTCGACGAGATTGCCGAGGGCGGCGGCCAGCTGGCCGCGGTTGCCCCACACATGCAGGTCGGCGGTGCCGCCGGCCGCCATGGTGATCTGCTTGGTGCCGGCCTGGTGCCGGCAGCGGTCGATCGCCTCGGCGACCAGTTCGTCGACACGTACGGGTTCGGCGTCCTCGAGAGGGTCGTCGTTCTGCACCCGCGACAGATCGATCAGCTCCTGCACCAGGTTGGTCAGCCGGGTCGCCTCGATCTGCATCCGGCCCGCGAAGCGCTCCACGGCCTCGGGGTCGTCGGAGGCGTCCATCACTGCCTCGGAGAGCAGCGACAGGGCACCCACAGGAGTCTTCAGCTCATGACTGACGTTGGCCACGAAGTCGCGGCGCACCGCCTCTATCCTGCGGGCCTCCGTGAGGTCCTCGACGAGCAGCAGTACCAGCCGGGAGCCGAGGGGCGCCACGCGCGCGGACACGGCGAGGGCTTCACCCCGTCCGGTGCCGCGCCGCGGCAGGTCCAGCTCGACCTGTCGTATCTCGCCGTCGCGCCGGGTGTCACGTGCCATCTGGAGCATGGGCTCGACGGCGAGTTTGCCGCCGCGCACGAGTCCGAGGGCGTAAGCTGCCGAACTTGCCTTCACAACGGCGTCGGCCTCGTCCAGGACGACGGCCGAGGACCGCAGCACGGACAGCACCGTGTCCACGCCGGGCGGAAGCACCGGGTCCGTGTGCAGGGAAGTGCGCGTGGGCCGCTTCTGGTCGCGCTCGCTCCAGCGGAACGCCAGCATGGCGATGACGCCGGTGAGCACTCCGGCGATCGCAGCCGCTGCGGCGACCGCCGCGTTCACGTCCATGCGTCCAGGTTAGGCATGCCGATACGCGAGTCCACAGCCATCAGAGTGCGACCTCGACCACTCGTCGCCCAGAGTTCACCTTGGAGCCAGTATCGGTTCATTTGGGGTGCCGGAAACGGTCGCGTAGGGACCGGAACGTGGCACCGTGGGTGCCCAGGGTGCCGTGTACGCCGTGTTCGCCATGGTGACGTCGGCCCCGGCCCCCCGGCCCCCGAAGCAGACGTGAGAGAGGGACATCCTGATGCGGGACGCGTACCACGAGGAACTTGACTCGATCGGTGAGGGGCTGGTCGAAATGGCCCGGCTCGTCGGGTCGGCGATCGGGCGCGCCACGACGGCGATCCTCGACGCCGACCTGAAGCTGGCCGAAGCCGTCATCGAGGGCGACAAGAAGGTCGACGAACTCCAGCACGACCTGGAGGCGCGCGCGATAGCACTCCTCGCCCGCCAGCAGCCGGTGGCGACGGACCTTCGCATCGTCGTCACGTCGCTGCGGATGAGCGCGGACCTCGAGCGCTCGGGCGACCTGGCCCAGCACGTCGCCAAGCTGGCCCGGCTACGCTTCCCCGAGCGCGCCGTACCGCACGACCTGGACGCCACCATCCTGGAGATGGGGCAGCTCGCGCAGCGTCTGATGGCGAAGGCCGCGGAGGTCATCGTCAGCAAGGACGTCGACCTGGCGATGCAGCTCGAGCAGGACGACGACGAGATGGACCAGCTGCACCGCACGCTCTTCCAGCACCTGATCGACGAGCGCTGGAGCCACGGCATAGAGACGGCCGTGGACGTCACCCTGCTGGGCCGCTACTACGAGCGCTACGCCGACCACGCGGTCGCGGTCGCGAAGCGTGTGGTCTTCCTGGTGACGGGTGAGCACGCGGACGATCTCCAGCCGGACATCCAGCCGTAACGGGCGTCGTGGGCGCCTGGCCCCGGCCTGACGGACGGATGGTTTCCCCGGTTCCGGCGAGACGTCCGTCGCCGGAACCGGTATCCGCCCCCGGGGCTTGAAGGAGCCCGGCCGGTCGTGCGCGAGCATCTGTGCGCCGTTGATGCGCCTGTCCGCAGGGGCATCAAATGGGAACAGGCACCAGTCTCGAGGAGGGACCCATGGCGGAGACCCCCAGCACGCCCGACCCCACGCAGGAGCGCGAGACCCAACAGCCCATCGAGATCAAGAGCCTCCCGCTGGTCGGCGCGTGCGGCTGCGGCTCCGGCTGCGGGTGCGGATGCCAGTCGGGCGCGCCGTGCCAGTGCGGCTGACGCCGTACGAAGCGGACGATCTCGCTGCGCTCTCGCACAAAGAGTGACCACGAAGGGCCCCGGCACGCGGCCGGGGCCCTCCGCGTCCGTAGCAGCCGCGGTCGGGCCGGAGCAGCATGGAGGGAGAGCAGGCGAGCGCACCCGGAAGGAGGTGCGAGGCCATGACCCAGTTCATGGACGTCCACCACGGTATGAAGGGCATCACGGACGACCAGCTGAAGCAGGCGCACAAGGCCGACCTCGCGATAGAGAAAGAAGAGGGAGTGCACTTCGAGAGGGCCTGGGCGGACCCGGAGTCCGGAACGATGTACTGCCTCTCCGACGCCCCCTCGGCCGATGCGGTCCGCCGCGTCCACGAACGCGCAGGCCACAAGCCCGACGAGGTCCACCCGGTCCCGCTGTCCATCTGGTGACCCTCCGACGGCCCGGACGCACACCGCCACACGGTCCGTTTCTCCCTGAACGGCTGTCATCGGCCGTCGTCGGCTGCTGCCTTCCTCGGTCGTGGGTCGCATGAGGCCGGGTCGGCGGATCAGCAGAGTCGCCGTCGACGTAACTGCGGTGCAGGGAGCGGATGATTCCATGAACGACCTGTACTCGGGCACGGGCATCACCGCCGACCTGTCGGTACGGGACCTCTACATGGCCGAGACGCTGTGCTGGCATGTGGAACACGCCCAGCCCGGCGCCCGGTTCGTGCTCGCGGCGCACAACAACCACATCCAGAAGACCCCGAACGTCTTCGGCGGAGCGACCACCGCGTTGCCGGTGGGACAGCACCTGGCACGATCGCTCGGCGAGAACTACGTGGCGATCGGCGTCACGCACACCGACGGCCATGTTCCCGAGATGCGCCCGGACGCCACCGTGCCCGTGGGGTTCACCCTCGGCGACGTGGCTCTGCCCGACCCGCAGCCCGGCAGTCTCGAGGCCGCTCTGATCGAGGCCGGCCTGCGCGAGAGGGCCACGCTCACCGACCTGCGCCACGCGCCCACCGGTCCTGACGGCGGTGAGCTGCTGACCAGCATCCGCACCCAGAGCGCCGCCATGCACACCCCGCTTGGCGAAGCATTCGACGCGGTCATCTCGACCCCGACGGCGACCAGGGACCGCACGGTCACGTTCTGAGCGGGCGCGACCGGCCCGCCAAAGGGCCGAGGAGCAGACCCGCGTCGACCACTGGGGCGCGCCGAACGCAACCCGGTCCCGGTGCGTCATAGGAGCGGTACTGCCGCGAACCCACACCGCGACGCCTCTGCTCGTCACCGTCGGACCCTGGGGGACCCATGCCCGCACGCACCGCCCAACTGCTCCTCGTCCTCACCCTGTTCGCCGCAGTGGGCGGGGCCGTCACCGGCTGCGACAGTGAACAGGAAGGCGGTCGTGGTACTCGGTCCCACACCCCCGACCCGGTGGCGAAGGCCCGCGCTCGCCAGGTCGCCGACGCCTGGGACGGCTCCGAGGCCGCCCGGGCATGGCGGAAGGGTTACTACCCGATGGACGAGACGGTCCAGCTGCCCGAGCACGCCTTCCATGACGGAGACGACAAGCAGGCCTACGAGGCCCAGAACTTCGTCCTGCGCGGCGAACTCCCCGCCGCTCCGCGGAAGAACGGCCAGGTGAAGTGGGAGAGCGGCGCCTCGCTCACGCTGCCGCTGATGGAGGCGCGGCAGGCGTACGAGACAGTGGCCCGCGGCGGCCACGACGGACCGCACCTGACCGTGACCGGGGCGAAGCTCGGTGAGATGACCCTGGCCACCAGCCGCGGCCCGGCGACCGTCCCGGCCTGGCTTTTCACCCTGGACGGCTACGACACTCCGCTCAAGCGGGCCGCCCTGCGTCCCTCGAAGGCTCCCACGCCGCCGGTCGCGCCGGTCGCGGAGGGGACCAGCGCCACATTGTGGCCCCTTCAGGGACTGGTCGAGACGGCGGGGGACAGCCGGTCCGTCACGGTGATGGCCGGTCACGGGGCCTGCGACGACGGTCCTGTCGTGGACGTACTGGAGACGGGCGGGAGCGTGGTGCTGTCCGCGTCCATCGTCGGGGCCAAGGACGGTCCCTGCACCCGCCAGATGCTTCGCGAGAAGGTGACGGTGAAGCTGGACCGGCCGCTCGACGACCGTGTGCTCCTGGACGCGTTCACGGGTCGGCCGGTGCGGCACGTGAACTGACCGGGCCAAAGCCAGTGCTGTGGCCGCATTGCTTCGCCGGCTCGGCGGTTGGACGGGCGCTGCCGTTCGTTCCGACCGCCGGCGGTGAGGTGGCCGAGCCTGTGCGGGTACGCAGACCGACGGATCGATCCGCAGCGTCCACCCGGAGGTCCCTCGCGGAACTGGGCAGCGGCAACGGCGGTGGCGTCGGCCCGCAGTCCGAACCGCTCGCGGAATCAGCGGGGGTTCGTCCTGCCCATCCGCTCCACTGATGTCGTACGCCGCCGGGCCGCCGACGCACTCCTCGCCTTGCGGGACGTGCTCGGCGGCGCCCGCACCGGCACCGCGGATCTCGGCCCGTCCGCTGCCCGCTTCGACCACAGCCTCGAACGGCTGGTCAAGGCGGCCCCGCCGCTGGAGGCCCACCGCCGACTGGTTCAGCACCGACTGGTGCCACAGTGGCCGGGCGCGCGGAGTCCCACCGGGCCGCACCCACCGGCGCGCGGTTGGCCACGCTGTGTCCGGTGGTGAAGTCGTAGCACTGCGCCCCTCCGCCTACAGGCCGGAGGGGCGCAGTGCTGCATGTCCGCGACAGGATTGAGCTGGGCGCTGCTCCTCTTCGGGAAGACCTCGAAGCCGGACCGCGGTAGCCGCTGGTCCAGTCAGCCGTGGCCCGACGCCCGCTGTCGGATCAGGTTCGCCCGGCGACAGCCCGCCGGGCGAACCCCATGGATCGACCGGCTCAGTACCAGAGCTGGTTGTCCGCGTACGAGCAGGACCAGATCTGGACTTGGGTGCCGTCTTGCCAGCCGGCATCCTTGGCGTCCAGGCATTTGTTGGCGTAGACGTTGACGAATGCGTATTGCGGCGCGCAGATCGAATGATCTGCGTTGCAGTAGTTCTTCACGAAGACCTGCCGCCACTCCTGGCTGGTCGTGGCATAGCAGTGCCACTGATGCACGATGGTGCCGTCGTTCGTCCAGGGGCCCTGGATGTCCATGCAGCTGTTGCTCTGCACATTGCGGAACTTGTAGACGTGGTCCGCCACCTTGTCGAAATACCAGCGCTGGTTCTGGGTCGGACCATTGTCGTGCCAGAGATGGATGGTCGTGCCGTCCCCGGTATACGGGTAGGCGACGTCGAGGAGTTGATGGTCGGCTATCTCACTCGCGTGCAGGTTGGCCCATACGTACGGGCCGTATGTCGCGGCCTGCGCGGCAGGAGCTGCGGCAAAGATGCCGAACACCATGAGGAAGCCGGCCAAGAGTACGGTCACTCTTCGACGCGGACGCAGCAGACGATTCTTCACTGAACCCCCGGTTGTCGATTACGTCCCATTGGACACACACTCTGGCATGGACACGACGGGAGTCACAAGGAACTCGGCGCAGAGAAATAGTCAAATCCTGGGCAGCAAGGGGTGGTTCAGGCCACATGAGTCCCGGCCCATCGGCTTGATTTCGAAATGATCGTTCAGCGCGCTGGGGTGGTCTTCCCTTTGATCGTGGACACCGGGAGTCTGGGACTGTGGTTTCAGAGGAAATAGCGCTCGGTGGGAAGCAAGAGAAACCACGGCAAGCGGTACACGGAGCAATTCGAATGGGACGCGGTCACGCTCGAGCGCTCCTCCGGGAAGACCGTCACCGAGGTGGCCCGGGATCCGGGCAAGGACCGCGAGCATGCCGCCGCGCGCGAGCACGGCGAATCAGCCGTCGACGCGGCCACCGTTGAGGTCTGGGCCCATGGCCCGGGCACGGTGGAGGTCTCCGTGAAGTCCGGCGGTCACACCGGCTCGATCACCCTGACGGTGACCAAGCCGGCGTCGGTCGGCTGATCCCCGCTCACCCATGGGCTGCCCGCCCCGGAGCCTCCGGTGTCCGGGGCGGGCAGCCGCATCGAACAAGACACGGCGCTGTGCGAGGGCCGCGGCAGTACCAGCAAGGTGTTCAGGACCCCTCTGGGGCCGTGGGCGGCCAGGTCGCGTGGACGGTGATCCACGCCGACGCCCTGCAGTCGCCGGTCGCCGGCTCCTACGCCGAAACACCCTGGGTCATCGGCGTCCTGCCGGAACCCACGCCGACGAGTACTACTTGCTGGTGTGCGACGACGTACCGCACGACGTAGTGCTCACTGATCCGGGCGTCCGCGTGCTGGATGTCGCTCAGGTCGTGCGCCGTCTGACGGGGCTGAGCCTCTGGCGCAGCAGGGTTCTGGCAACACAGGTTCCCGCCGTGATTCTCGAGGGCGTGCCCCAGGAAGACGCCGCGGCAGCCGTCGCAGCCCTCCGCGGTGTGGGAGCACAGGCGGAGACCCTCACCCTCGGCACCTAAGTGGCGTTCGCCGTGTGACGCCCTCCGGGCCAGGCCGCGCGGCAGAAACCAGGCCGTCGGCCGGGTCACCCCGGCAGGCTATCGGCGCCGCTCGCCCTCCAGGTAGCTCTGCTCTCCGAGCGGCCCGATGGGTGTGTCACCACACTCACAGGTCTCCGTCTGGCTGCGTCATACCCCTGTTCACCATGGTGTCAAGTAGGCGCAGCGGAACGGGGTTTACACACACCTCACTGATAAGATCATCGGGCTTTCGGTACGCTGACGCCGCGTCATGCACGCGTCACGGGGGATAGTCCTTGCCCAGCGCGAAGGAGTAGCCGTTGGTCCGCGAATGAGCCCGCAGCGCGGTGCGAGGCCCGCGACTTCGGCCACCTCCGCGCGGCCCGCACATACCCCCGCGATGCGACTTGAAGAGAGTTTCATGACGTCATTGATGAAGGATCCACTGCTGTGGATCTTGCTAGCAGTGCTGATCGCTGCGGTCACCGCAGTGATGCTCGCCCGGAGAACCAACATGGCTCTCCGGAAGCAGAGCACGGATCTTCATACGAACGCGAGCAGACTCGGCTCAGAGCTCCAGAGGCTGCACCACGCGAACACTGCCCTTCATACCGAGCAAGAGCGCTCCCTGGCGCAGGTCCGCAGTGACGCCGAGGAGGAGACGAAGGCCGTCCTCCGGGCGTGGATGCGCGACATCCAGGTCCTCGCCGATGAACAGCAGCGCTCCATCAGCGATCTGGCCCGGCTGAAGTACGGCAACGATCCCGAGATCCTCGCCGACTTCATGACGATCGACCACACCAACAGCCAGTTCGGCCGACGAGCCCAGGGCATCGCGGCCCTGTGCGGCGGCTGGCTCGGGCGCCGCGAGAGCGCGGCTCCCGTCCTTGACGTGGCGCGCAGCGCCCAGGGGCGCATCAAGCATTTCGACCGAGTGCGGATCCACAGTCAGGTCAACGTCGCCGTTTCCAGCACCGCCGTGGAGCCGGTCGCGGTCGTCCTGGCCGAGCTCCTCGACAACGCCACCAACTACTCGGCGCCCGGCACGCCCGTCGAGATCAACATCCAGGCTGTGCCGACGGGTGTGTGTCTGATCATCGACGACGCCGGTCTCGGCATCGCCCAGGAAGAGAAGGAGCGCGCTGCCGCACTGCTCAACACGCAGGGCCCCGTCTCCATCACCAGCCTCGGTAGCCCGCCGCGCGTCGGTTTCGCTGTCAGCGGTGTACTCGCTGCCCGGTATGGCTTCAAGGTCTCCGTCGATTCCGTTTCGCCGTACGGCGGCGTCCGCGCGGTCATCCTCCTGCCGGAGAGTCTCTTGACCCACGATGTCCCCGAACCTGAAGCCGAAACCACCCCGTCCGCCGAAATAGCAGAGCCTTCACCGCGTGGCGGCCCCGTCACGGCCCCGGTGGCGATCGTCGGGAGGACGGCGGGCGGTCTGCCCAAGCGTCAACGGGCGGTCGCAGTGGTGCCGCCGGCCGCATCGACGGCAGACGAGCCGGAACTGGAGCACGACAGTGAGGTGACCGCGGCGCGCCTTGGCGCCTTTGCACGCGGGACCGTCCGCGGGCGGGACATGACCATCACGGAAGGAACTCAAGACCAGTGAAGCACGATCTGTCGTGGGTGCTGAATGACGTACTGACCGTGCGTGGTGCCCGCCATGCGATTCTTGTCTCCGCTGACGGCCTGCTCCTGGAACGCTCCAGCGAGATCCCCCGGGATGAGGCGGAGACCAACGCCGCCGCGATGAGTTCGATGCAGTCGCTCAGCCGCGCTGTCGCCGGCTTCGTAGGAGCCGGCAAGGGGGTCTGGAAGCAGACTTTGATGGAGTACGACGGCGGCTGGATCTTCCTGATTGCAGCAGGCAGCGGGGCCTACATGGCAGTCTCCGCGGACTTGGACGTCGACATGGAGGTCATGTCGATCCGGATGCAGCAGCAGGTAGCGGCTCTCGGACAAGCGTTGAGTACCGAACCGCGTCAGAGCGCTGGTGCTGAGGCATGAGCGAGCACGGCGAGGATGCTCCGGTCTCCAGCGAACTCGTCCGTTCCTACGTCATCACGGGTGGTCGGCGCCTGCCTTCGGCCGATGATCTTTCGCTGCACACGCTTGTCACGCTGGCGCCTGATCGGCAACTGCCCTTGGGCGCCAGCCCGGAAGCACGCGCCATCTGGGAGCTGTGCTCGGGGGGCTACCTGGCCGTGGCGGAAGTGGCTGCGCACCTGGGGCTGCCGGTGGGTGTCGCCCGTCTGCTCCTGACGGATTTAGCGGAGCAAGGTCACCTGCTGCGTCGTTCTGCGCCACCCCGTGCCAAGACTGAAGAGAGAGCCGTGATCGAGAAGGTGTTGCATGGACTCCAAGCCCTCTATGCCTGAGCCCCGGTACGTCTCGGGCGCGGTGACGACCGCCGCCAAGATCCTCGTGGTGGGGCACTTTGCCGTGGGCAAGACCACGTTCATCGGCTCGCTGTCCGAGATCGCCCCGCTGCGCACCGAGGAGCGGATGACCCAGGCATCCGCCCACGTGGATGACCTGCGCGGTGCGCCCGACAAGGTGACGACCACGGTCGCCCTGGACTTCGGACGCCTCACCCTCGGCAACGAGGTCGTGCTGTATCTCTTCGGGACGCCCGGTCAGCAGCGGTTCATCCAGCTGTGGGAGGACATGGCCCGCGGTGCGCTGGGGGCGGTGATCCTTGTCGACCCCGTGCGGCTGGCCGACTCCTTCCCGGTGATCGAGCTTGTCGAGAAGTACGGCCTCGAGTACTCCATCGCGGTCAACTCCTTCACGCCGGACGTCCAGTACGACGAGGCCGAGATCCGCGAGGCGCTTGACCTGCTCCCCGACACCCCCGTCTCGTACTGCGACGCCCGGCACCGTGAGTCGTCGGCCAACGCGCTGATCACTCTCGTGCAGCATCTCCTTGCGCGTACGGCCTGATCCACCTGGCCGCCCCCAGCCTTTCCACCCGCCCGGACCGCAAGGATGCCGGGACCACAAAGGACCCGATCTCATGGACTTTCAGCAACCAGTCGCGCCGGGCGCCCCCGCACGGTGCCCCATGCACACGGCGGAGTTCGCCGCCGATCCGCACGGCGCTTACGACAAGATGCGTGCCGCCGGGCCCGCGGCTCCGGTCGAGCTCGCCCCGGGCGTCGAGGCCACTCTTGTCGTCGACTACCAGGCAGCTCGGAGCGTGCTGCAGAACCCCACGGACTTCGTCCGAGACCCTCGACGCTGGAAGGCCCTCAACGAGGGCCTCATAGCATTGGACAACCCGGTGCTGCCGATGATGGCGTACCGTCCCAACACCTTGTTCACCGACGGCGCCGTTCACCTGCGGTTTCGTAAGGCAGTCACGGACAGTCTCGCCCGGCTCAACGTCGGGCGGATCCGCCGAGACGTCGAACCCATTGCTGCCTTCCTGATCGACCAGTTCAGCGAACGCGGGCGCGCCGACCTTCTCAACGACTACGCCAAACTGCTGCCGCTTCTGCTGTTCAACCGGCTCTTCGGCTGCCCTGCCGGAATCGGAGACAGGCTCACCAGCGCGATGTCGGCCATGTTCGACGGCAGGGACGCACTGAAGGCCAGTGATGAAATAACGGCCTGCCTCATGGAACTGATCAAGCTCAAGCGGCGTGACCCCGGCGACGATGTCACCTCCTGGCTCATCCAGCATCCCGCCGGCCTGGCCGACGAGGAACTCAAGGACCAACTGGTCGTGCTCATGGGCGCTGGCATCGAACCCGAGCGGAACCTGATCGGCAACGCCCTGCTCCTGCTGCTGTCCCGCGGCCCCTCGAGCCGGGGCGCGGGCATGCTGCCCGAGGAGGCACTCGACCACGTCCTGTGGCACAACCCGCCCATCGCCAACTACGCCACGCACTACCCGGTGCGTGACGTCGACCTCGGCGGCGTCCGCGTCGAGGCCAACACACCCCTGGTCATCAGCTTCGGGGGCGCGAACAACGACCCGGCCCTCGGGGCAGCCCGCCAGTCACTCAGCAAGGGGGCTCACCTCGCGTGGGGCGCAGGCCCGCACTCGTGCCCGGCGAAGAGCCCGGCGACGGTGATCGCACTGACCGGGATCGAGGCTGTCCTCAACGCGCTGCCCGACCTGGCCCTCGATGTGCCGGCGGAAGAGCTGCAGTGGCGACCCGGCCCCTTCCACCGGGCCCTGGCCACGTTGCCGGTCCGGTTCACGCCGACCCCAGGAACCCGGGTGGCCGCACTCCACAGCCCCGCACAGGCTCCGCGGACCACGGCGGAACCGACCCTTGTCCCCGCCGCCCCGTTCGTCCAGCAGGAGACTAAACCGGCGAAGAAGGGATTTTGGAGCACCTTCCTCGACATCTTCCGCGTATAGCGCAGGCGAGTGCACCCGCCTCGCCGCACACGACTGGCACCTCACCGCCACGGCCACGAAGTCGGGCCTGGACGAGGCCCAGCTCGGCCGTCTGAGGTCAGCAGGCTTCGGCCACGTGTTGCGGCGGGGCGTGCTGGACTACCACCGCAGCCTGAGCGGGCGGTGTTGCTGCCCGGCGACGGGGGTATCTGCCACCGCTCTGCCGCAGCCAATCGTGGTGATCCTCACGCTGTGAAGAGTGATCAATTCAAGCTACCGTTCAAGGCCGTGACTGCTTCTCAACTCCCCCACATACAGGGGATATCAGCGGATTTCGCCCGCACCCTATTCGGGCCTCACGCAGAGCAGATCCACGAGCCCTGGAGGCGCCTGTTCAACGGAACCCGGTTCGCCTTCCAGGAGGGCCTGAGCCCACAGGAGCGCACGGCGCTCTCCTACCAGCGACTGAACTTGATCAACGAGACTGTGCCCGACCCGGTCGGCCTGGCCACGGACATCGAATCCCTCACCGCGATGCACGAATGGGCTGGTGTCGTGGACGCCGGCATGGCAACCATCGCGAGCATCCACTGGAACCTCCACATCGGCAGCCTGGTGGACCATGACGTCAAAGGGCGGGATCTGTCCTCGTACGCCCGCATGGACCGCATCGGCACGTTTCTCTGCACCGAACTGGACCACGGCAACGACGCCGCGTCGCTGGAGACAACCGCGACGTTCGACCGTGCAACGAGCGGTTTCGTCCTCCACACGCCGACGCCTGGTGCCTGCAAGTGGATGCCGAACACGTCCTCGACCGGGGGGGCCAAGAACGCCGTCGTGGCGGCGCGCCTGGTGGTGGACGACGTCGACCACGGTGTGTTCCTCTTCCTTGCTCCTCTGACGGACAGCACGGGCCTCCACTATCCGGGCGTGGAGGTACGGCCCCTCCCGCAGACGGCGAGCGCTCCTGTCGACCACTGCGCCACGTACTTCCACCAGGTGCGGCTGCCGTTCGAAGCGCTGTTGCAGGGCGAGCACGGCCGCCTGTCCCGTGACGGCAGGTTCACCAGCTCGCTGGGCAATCCGCGCAAGCGTTTCCTGCAGTCTGTGCGCCGCGTCCATGCGGGCAAGCTCTGCATGACCGCGTACAGCCTCGGCGTAACCCGGCACGCCCTGGCCGTCGCGATGCAGCACTCCCACCGGCGGCTCACCTCAGGGATGACGACGGGTCGCAAGGTCTCGCTGATCGAGCACCGCAGTCACCACGCTCCCCTTCTGGCGGCTGTCGCCACCACCTACGCCGCGACGTTGTTGCACCGCGACGTCGTGAGGCAGTGGACAGGCGGGGCGGGGGCTGAGCAGGAGGAGACCGAGCGCCTGGCGGCCGTGGCCAAGGCGTGGGTCACCTGGCAGGCGAGGGCTGTGATGACGGAGTGCCGGGAGCGGTGCGGCGCGCAGGGCCTGCTGCTCTCGAATGGCATCGCCGGCCAGCTGGCTGCGAACGAGGGGACGATCACGGCGGAGGGCGACAACCGCGTGATCTGGGTCAAGGCCGCGGGCGAGATGCTTCTGGGCGGGTTCACCCCGGCACCGCTGTCCGAGTTGCCGCCGACCGGCCGCACTCTGGACGACCCCGCCTACCTCCAGGACCTGCTGGCGGATGTCGGACGGATCTGGCACGGCCGGGCCCGCAGCCGACTGCGCACAGGACGCCGCGGCGATCCCCTCGCGCGTTGGAACGGGACTGTCACGCCCGCGCTGAACCTGGTCGAAGCGCACGTGTACCGCCTTGCGGCGCAGGCCCTGCTGGACGCCGCCGGACGGGCGTCCGGCCCGAAGACCCGGGCGGTTCTCGGGCACCTGCACGCCCTGTTCGCGTTGCGCCAGGTGAAGGCCCACAGCGGGGACTTGCTTGCCGCCGGCCGTCTCACCGCCGACCACGTGCAGCAGCTGCCGGACGTGGAAGAGGCCGCGATCGAGGCGCTCGTGCCGTACAGCCTGCAGCTGACCGAGGGCTTCGCTGTCCTGGACGGATTCATGGGCGAGCATCCGATGCTGCGCGCTCCGGCCCCCGCTGCCGAGCTGGCACCCGCCTAGCTCGGGCGGACTCTTTGCCGGCGCTGCTGCAAGCCAGGCGGCAGCGCCCGGCTTTCACATGGCGTACAGGGCGCGGTGCGTGACGTAGGTGAACCTGTCGCCGGCGCTGAGGATCTGGACGACCTTCTCGCAGTGGTCCCGATACGCGCGCTCCTGCTCAGCATTGAGCGTGAGAGTCGTCTCCGGTCCCTCGAGCATTGCCCGGCGGATGCCGGGGAGCAACTGCGGCGGAGACGGCAGGCAGAAGACCTGCAGAACGCGGCGGAGGCGGTCCACAAGGTCGACGTCGCCACCGCTGTTGATCTCTCCCAGCACGCTGGTCAGCGGATCGCCCCACGCGTCCAGCTGTGCCCACCGCAGCATCGTGCAGCAGGCCTGAAGATGACCGACGTGCTGCCCGTCGTCCAGGGCGTACAGCCGCGTCAGGCGCTGCCCTCTCCACCAGCCCTGCCGTCACCATCACACGCATCCAGGGCAAAGCCATCGGCGCCGGCCTCGCACTGGCGATCTGCGCGTCGGGGCTGACACCACCACCTTCCGGCTCCCCGAACTCGCCCTCGGCCTCCCCACCGCCTGGGGAGGCCTTCTCCCCCGCCTCCTCAACGAAGTCGGCGCCGCACGCGTCCGGGAGCTCATCCTCACCAGCCGCGCCTTCACCGCCCACGAGGCCCTGAGCCTTTCCGTCCTGCAGAACGTCGTACCCGAACACGACCTCGACGCCGCGGTGACAGCCTGGGCCAAAGCCCATCCTGCGCCGCTCCCCCTCCGCGCTTCGGATCAACAAACTCCTGCTCGACGCCCACGGCGCAGCCACTCACCTGGCCGACGCATCCAGCCTCGACGCCGAGCTGATGGCATCCGTACTCGCCGAAGCCGAGTACGGTCGCGCGCAAGTCCATCGGCGCACCGGGCACCTGATCCGAGCCCGTCGCCTCTCACTCGTCAGTCTCTCCAACAAGCCGATCTTCATGAGGGACGCCACCTGCTCAGGCGGGAGGCGTCCCTCTCGGTACACGCGCTTGTGCCGAAGCATCAGGCCCCCTACCAGCGGAGAACCCGCAGGTAGGGGGCCTGATCGGTACCGTTTACTTCTTCTTGCCCTGATTCTTGACCGCCTCGATGGCCGCCGCGGCTGCCTCCGGGTCGAGGTACCGGCCGCCCGGGGTGACCGGCTTGAAGTCGGCGTCGAGTTCGTAGAAGAGCGGGATGCCCGTCGGGATGTTCAGGCCGGCGATGTCCGCGTCCGAGATGCCGTCGAGGTGCTTGACGAGGGCGCGCAGGCTGTTGCCGTGGGCCGCGATCAGGACCGTGCGGCCCGAGGCGAGGTCCGGGACGATGCCGTCGTACCAGTACGGCAGCATGCGGACGACGACGTCCTTCAGGCACTCCGTCCGCGGGCGCAGCTCCGGCGGCAGGAGCGCGTAGCGCGGGTCGTTCGCCTGGGAGAACTCCGAGTCGTCGTCGAGCGGCGGCGGCGGGACGTCGTAGGAGCGGCGCCACAGCATGAACTGCTCCTCGCCGAACTCCTCGAGGGTCTGCGCCTTGTCCTTGCCCTGCAGGGCACCGTAGTGCCGCTCGTTCAGGCGCCAGGAGCGGTGAACCGGGATCCAGTGCCGGTCGGCCGCCTCCAGCGCGAGCTGCGCGGTGCGGATCGCGCGCTTCTGGACGGAGGTGTGGACCACGTCGGGCAGCAGGCCGGCGTCCTTGAGCAGCTCACCGCCGCGGACCGCCTCCTTCTCGCCCTTCTCGTTCAGGTTGACGTCCACCCAGCCGGTGAACAGGTTCTTCGCGTTCCACTCGCTCTCGCCGTGGCGGAGGAGGATCAGCTTGTACGGTGCGTCGGCCATGGCCCCGAGCGTAATCGAAGCCTCCGCGCACTCGCGCCCGCGCCCGTCTGGCGGACCGCCACCCCCTCGGACGCCCACCGGTTGACGGCTTCTGTTAATTGAGTGGCCGGTCTCGACCGCTCGATCGTAAGTTGTGCTTGCCGCCCGAGCCGCTTACATACGTGGGGACCCGCCAATGCCACTCGCCGCCCTCAGACGTGCCGCCCGCGAGACCGTCTCGGGGCTCCCCCGTGAGTTCTGGTGGCTGTGGACCAGCACACTCGTCAACCGGCTGGGTGCCTTCGTCGCCACCTTCATGGCGCTCTATCTGACACTGGGCCGCGGCTACTCCGCGTCGTACGCCGGCCTCGTCGCCTCTCTGTACGGACTGGGCGGAGTCATCTCCTCCATCGGCTCGGGCGTGATGACCGACCGGCTGGGGCGCCGGCCGACCCTTCTCGTCGCCCAGTCGTCGACGGCCGTCTCCGTCGCCGTGCTCGGCTTCATGCGTGATCCGGTCGCGATCGCCGCCGTCGCCTTCCTGGTCGGCATGGCGAGCAACGCCTCCCGGCCCGCCGTGCAGGCGATGATGGCCGACATCGTCCGGCCCGAGGACCGGGTCCGCGCCTTCTCCCTCAACTACTGGGCCATCAACCTCGGTTTCGCCATCTCCTCGGCGGCGGCGGGCTTCATCGCCGAGTTCAGCTACCTGGCGGGGTTCCTGATCGAGGCGGGGATGACGATGGTCTGCGCGATCGTGGTGTTCGCCAAGCTGCCCGAGTCACGGCCCACCCGGATCGGCAAGGAGGCAGTCGAGGAGGTGGGACTCGGCACCGTGCTGCGCGACGGCCGATACATGAGCGTGGTCGGCCTGTCCTTCCTCGTCGCGCTGGTCTTCCAGCAGGGGTCCGTGGGCCTGCCCGTGGCGATGGGCAAGGCGGGGTTCACGCCCGCTGACTACGGCATGGCGATCGCCGTCAACGGCGTACTGATCGTCGCGCTGCAGATCCCCGTCACGCGTGTCATCCAGAAGCGCGACCCGCGCCGGCTGCTGGTGTTCTCGTCCCTGCTGGCTGGATACGGCTTCGGGCTGACGGCCTTCGCCGGCTCGGTCGGGATCTTCGCGCTCACGGTCTGCGTGTGGACGCTAGCCGAGATCGTGAACGCGCCGACCCAGACCGGCCTCGTCGTCCGTCTCTCCCCGGTGCACGGACGCGGCCGCTACCAGGGCATGTACACCATGTCCTGGTCGGTGGCAGGCCTGGTCGCCCCGGTGATGTCCGGCTTCGTCATCGACCGGCTCGGCGCGGCATGGCTGTGGGGGCTGTGCGCGGTGGTCGGCACGGGCGCCGCGGCCGGGTACGGAGCACTGATGCGCCGCCTGCCTGCCGAGGGGACCGCGACGGGCCCGGCCATGGCGGTGGCCGAGGCGGAGGCCGGAGCGGCCTGACGGGGGCACCCCGTCCTGGGGTGCCCCCGCACCGGGCCCGGGCTAACGCCCGTCCCACACCTCGCTCGTCAGGAAATGGTTGTCGTACAGCTCCTGCACCTCCAGCAGCGTCTCCGGCGGTACCTTCCCGAGGCCGACGCGCGCCAAGTGGCGGAAGTACTCGAAGCGTTCGATGCCCGGGGTGATGACGATCAGGATGTCGGCGTCGTGCCCCGGGGCGGCGGCGAAGGCGTGCGGCATGCCCGGCGGCACGACGGCCAGGTCGCCCTGCTCCGCCGTGACGATCCGGTCGCCGGACAGCAGTTGGGCCGTACCGTCGAGCATGTAGAACATCTCGGCCGAGCCGGCGTGGTAGTGGGGCCGCGCCCCGTCCGCGCCCCCGTTGAGGGTGACGCGTTGCGTGGAGAGCGCACCGCCGGTCGCGCTGCTGTCGGCCAGCAGCCGCACGGTCGTAGGGGCACGGCCGACGACCTCGGCGTCGGCGGAGCGGACGATCACGGACGAGTCGAAGTGCGGCACGAACAGCGACATTTCAGAACTCCTCGGTAGGCGCGTCGGCGGGTCAGACGAGGAAGAGCAGCACGGCGGCCGCGAGCACGACCACCGCCGTGGCGAAGTGGATGCCGAAGGCGGCGGCACGCGTACCGCCGTGGCGCAGCACGATCAGCGTGTCGCCGAGCGGCACCAGCGCGGCGGCCACCATGAACCAAGCCTCGGCGCGCACTCCGGCGAACGCCAGCAGAGCGAGGCCCAGTATGCCGGTGGCGGCGTCGCGCAGGCCCTTGATCTCCAGGTAGGCGGCGTCGCCGGCGGGCTTGGCGGGGACGCCGTAGCCGGTGGCGGCCGCCCGGGGCTGGAGCAGGAAGCGGGCACCGATCACGAGAACGAACAGGTCGAGCAGAAGGGCAAGGCCGTAGGCGGTGGTGGTGAGCACGTCGGACTCCTTGCTAGCGCTGCTAGGTATTAGAGCCAAGCTAGCAGAGCGCCGACAGAAAGGCTAGCGGTGCTAGAATCCCAAACATGCCGATCCGGACACGCCGCGAGCGCGAACGAGCGGAACGCGAGCAGCTCATCGTCACGGCCGCGCGGGAACTCGCGGAGGCCGAGGGCTGGGACGCGGTGACCACACGGCCGCTCGCCGCCGGGATCGAGTACAGCCAGCCGGTCCTCTACAGCCACTTCAAGAGCAAGGAGGCGATCATGGCCGCCGTCGCCGTGCAGGGCTTCGAGGAACTGGCCGGGGAGCTGTACGCGGCACGCACCTCGGCGCCCTCACCGCGCGACGCGCTCGGCGCGGTGGGCCGGGCCTACGCCGGCTTCTGCGAGCGGCGCCCGGCACTGTACGACGTGATGTTCACGCTCACCGTGGATCTGCCGTTCGCGACCCCCGAGGCGCCCGCCCCGCTCCACGCCGCCGTCGGCGAACTGCGCCTGGCCGTCACCCCGCTCGCCACCGGCGAGGACCCGGGGGAGCTCACCGAGACCGTATGGGCCGCTCTGCACGGCCTGCTCACGCTGATGCGCGGCGGTCGGCTGCGCCGCGAGCAGCACGACCGCCGGCTGGCCCTTCTGATCAGCCGTTTCTGCCCGCCGGACAAGTGACGGGGCCAAGTGACGGGCTACAACTCCCGCTGGGCCTCATACAGGTTCCGCGGCCGTACGACGTCGGTCGTGCCGTACAGCTCCAGGCGGGAGTGCAGATCACCGGTGAAGTCGGGCACGTCGATCTGGTCGAACTCCGTGACCTCGTTCAGACCGACGGTGGCGGAGCAGGGCGCCAGTTGGTCGATCCTCATCAAGCCCGCCCGGCCGTTGGTCACACGGACGTTCCAGTGGGTGAAGCGGGCACCGAACAGCGGGCCGGCGGAGGCGTCCCCACCGTGGCGGCCGTTGTTGTTCACCGTGATGTCCGTGCGGACGTTCGCGAACGGCAACCCCCGGTGCGAGTCGAAGGTGCCCATCTGCATCTCGCCGCGCGACCAGACGTTGTAGGAGGACAGGCCCTCCACATTGATGCCGTGGAGCTGGGTGTTCGGCGGGGCCGGGACGGTGCGCTGCTCGATGGTGAAGTCCTCGATCAGGTTGTCGTGCGAGCCCTCCCGGCAGAAGTACGGGTGGTGCGAGCCCCGGCCGGCCACGCGGGTGCGCCGCAGGGTGCACGAGGAGGCGGCGACCAGGCCGAAGCCGTTGTCGACATGCCGTACGACGACGTCGTCCGCCCAGCAGTCGTACGTGCACTGGAACACGACGCCGTTGTAGCCCTTGTCCAGCAGGTGCGGGGACTGCGGGGTCTCGACCGCCTGAAGGGTCAGCCCCTCCACGCCCGCACCGGTGAGGGCCCCCACGTGCGTGGTCAGACGCGGATCCCACTCCGGACGCACGTCCAGCGGAAGAGGTCGCTCGAACGTGACCTTCCGGCCGGCCACGCGCGCGATGCGCACGGGCCACTCATAGGGCACGTACGACGTCAGCTTCGTCTTGTCGTCCCAGTAGTACGCCTCGGGGCCGGGGCCACCGCCGGACATGTGCTCCAGGAGGGTATGGCCGGCGTCGTCCGCCAGGCGCAGAAGGACGAGTTGACCCGGCCTCAGCCGCCGTGCGTCGGCGACCGTCACCGACCAGGAGCCCTGCTCGGCCGGGGACACTGCGGTCAGCGTCTCCCACTCGTCGCGCTTGTTGCCCGTCCAGCCCTCGAAAGGCCACGCCTTGGCCTGGACGGCCGCGATCAGGGAGTCCCAACGGGCCGTCGGCGCCAGCCAGATGAGGCCTCCCGCCCAGGACCAGGAGGACTTGTCGCCGCCGTACCGGGAGCCGTAGACGCTGATGAGCTCGGTGAGGTTCTTGGTGGCGTACAGCGTCGTACGGTCGCTGCCCGCGCCCCGCAGGACGACGTTGTCGTACCCGATGCGGATCAGACCGTCGATGCGGTAGGTGCCGGGCGGGATGATGACCGTGCCACCACCGGCCCTTCCGGCGGCGGCGATGGCACGGTTGATCGCGGGGGCGCAGTCCGTCGTGCCGTCCGCCACGGCGCCGTAGGCGGTCACGTCGGCCACCGCGGGACGGCGGGGCAGACGCGTCACTCCGGCGCGGTAGCCGGCCCGGCCCACGTACGGAATCTGCGGGTGGGTGAACGGCGTGCGGAGGAACTCCCGCCACAGGGCGGGAACCTCGCCCCTCGGTCGGGCAGGTGCGACGGCCGCCGCCGGCGTTCCGGTCACGGCGACGACCGCCACGGCGATGGCGCTGCCGAGCAGGCCCCTTCTGCTGATGTCCGCGTGCCCCATGCCCATGCCCGAACCGCCTTCCAAGGACGTCAAGGACTCTCAGAGACGTACTTATCCATGGATGTGAACAACGTTCAGAAGTGCGTTGGCGGTGAGCATGCCACGCAGGCGATAGGCGGGCAAAGAGTCCTGCAGCGATTGATTGGTACGGACCGGGAGGTCAGCTCTCGGACCGTTCGGTCAGGTGACTGAACGCTTCCAAGTTGCGGGTCGACTCACCGCGGGAGACCCGCCACGCGTACTCCTTGCGGATCGCGGACGCGAAACCGAGCTCGAGCAGGGTGTTGAAGCTGCCGTCGGCCGCCTCCAGGACGGAGCCGAGCAGCCGGTCCACCTCGTCCGCCGTGACCGCGGCCAGCGGCAGCCTGCCGGTCAGATAGATGTCGCCGAGCGGGTCGACGGCGTAGGCGACGCCGTACAGCTTGAGGTTGCGCTCCAGCAGCCAGCGGTGCACGGCCGGCTCGTTCTCGTCGGGATGCCTGATCACGAAGGCGTTGAGCGAGAGGGAGTGCCTGCCGACGATCAGCGAGAGGGTGGTCGACAGCTTGCGCGTCCCGGGGAGCTTCACGACGTACGAACCCGTCTTCGGACTCTCCCACTCCAGCTCGGCGTCCTTGAGAACCCCTTCGACGATCTGTGCCGCCCGCTGTTCGTCAGACATGCGGGCAGCGTACGCGACGGCTCTCAGGCGCCGTACGCGCGCGCCCGGCGCCGGTGCGCCTGCATGGCCGCCGTGTACACCCCGGCCGTCGCCGAGGCGGCCGTGTCCCAGCCGAACGACTCGGCGTGCCGCGCCGCGGCCCTGCCCATGCGGCCGCACAGCCCCGGCTCGTCGGCGAAGTCGCACAGCACGCGCGCGTAGGCGGCGGGATCGTGGCCGTCGACGAGGACGCCCGTCTGCCCGTGTTTCACCGCCACGGGCAGCCCGCCGACCGCGGCCGCCAGCACCGGAGTACCGGCCGCCTGTGCCTCGATGGCGACGAGCCCGAAGGACTCGCTGTACGACGGCATGACCAGCACGGAAGCGGCGCGGAACCAGTCCGCGAGCTGGTCCTGCTCGACGGGCGGGCGGAAGCGCACGACGTCGGCAACACCCAGCCGGGCGGCGAGTTTCTGCAGACCCTCCGGCTTGGCGAGGCCGCTGCCGCTGGGTCCGCCGACCACGGGCACGACGATGCGGGAGCGCAACTCCGGGCGCTCGTCGAGCAGGACGGCGACGGCGCGCAGCAGCACGTCGGGGGCCTTGAGGGGCTGGATGCGCCCGGCGAACAGGGGGATCAGCGCGTCCTGCGGCAGCCCGAGCCGGGCCCGGGCGGCGGCACGGCCGTCGGCGGGCCGAAAGCGGTCCAGGTTCACACCAGGATGGACGACGGCGACCTTGCCGGGGTTCGCCGCGTAGTGCCGTACCAACTCGCCGGCCTCTTCGGCGGTGTTGGCGATGAGCCGGTCGGCGGCGCCCACGATCTGGGTCTCGCCGATGACACGGGCGGCGGGCTCGGGGGTGTCGCCCGCGGCGAGAGAGGCGTTCTTGACCTTCGCCATGGTGTGCATGGCGTGCACCAGAGGGACGCCCCAGCGCTGGGCCGCGAGCCAGCCGACATGGCCGGAGAGCCAGTAGTGGGAGTGCACGAGGTCGTAGTAACCGGGGCGGTGACCGGCCCAGGCCTGCATCACCCCGTGGGTGAAGGCGCACAGCTGTGCGGGGAGGTCCTCCTTGGCCAGCCCTTCGTACGGTCCGGCGTCCACGTGGCGGACGAGGACACCGGGGGCGAGCTCCACGGCGGGCGGAAGAGCGGCCGTGGTGGCCCGGGTGAAGATCTCCACCTCGACGTTGATCTCCGCGAGACGCTGCGCCAGCTCCACGATGTACACGTTCATGCCGCCGGCGTCGCCCGTGCCGGGCTGGTGGAGCGGGGAGGTGTGCACGGACAGCATGGCGACACGACGCGGCCTGCGGTGCGGCAGCCGCAGCCGCGAGGCAGCCGGGGAGCGACGCCCGAGCCTGCTCACGTACTGGCTCACGTGGCGTTCCTCCTTGTCGCGGGCATGTCGGGTGGGAGAGCGCAGAATGCCTCCCAAGTGATCCGAACGCCGGAGGAAAGCAGTCCATTTCCCTCTCCGGCGGCTTTGCCGAATCATTACCCTCTATCGCTCAACCGTTCGACGCCGTTCGGCGTGCGGCGCGCCGCGGGACGGACGGCGCACGGCGGCGTCTTCCCCGCCGATCGGTTGTCCACAGGCCGGCGCGGTCGGTTGTCCACAGGCCGGTCCCGCCCCCTGGCCGGCCGCTTACTCTCGTACGCATGTCAACCCGCGCCGCGTCCCGCCCCGTGGGTACGGTGACGCGCGGGACCACCAATCCGAACCGCCTGCGCCGGATGGACCGCTGGATCGCCGCGGTCCACGGTGCGGAGCTTCGCCGTACGGCACACCCGGTGGCCGTCGACCTCGGGTACGGGGCCGCGCCCTGGACCGCGGTGGAACTACTGCAGCGGCTGCGCACGGCGGCACCGCTCACCCGTGTGGTCGGCGTCGAGATCGAACCGGCCCGGGTCGCGGCCGCGCGGCCGTACACCCGTGAGGGCCTGGTCTTCCGGCACGGCGGCTTCGAGGTCCCCATAGCGGGCCGCCCGTCCCTCATCCGGGCCGCGAACGTCCTTCGGCAGTACGAGGAGGGCGAGGTCGCCGCGGTCTGGGAGCTGCTGCGTGCCCGGCTCGCCCCCGCGAACCCGGCGTCCGGTTCGCGCGGCGGGCTGCTCGTCGAGGGCACGTGCGACGAGATCGGCCGCCGCCACGTATGGGTGGCCCTGGGCCCCGAGGGCCCGCGCACGGTGACCTTCGCCACCCGGCTCGGTTCCCTGGAGCGTCCGTCCGATCTGGCGGAACGGCTCCCCAAGGCGCTCATCCACCGCAATGTCCCGGGCGAGCCGGTGCACGCCTTCCTGCGCGACTTCGACCGCGCCTGGGCCGCCGCAGCGCCCTACGCCTCGTACGGCGCGCGCCAGCGCTGGATACGCACCGTCCGCCGACTGACGGCGGACTGGCCGGTCACGGACGGCCCGGCGCGCTGGCGCCAGGGGGAAGTCACCGTGGCCTGGGGAGCGTTGGCGCCACGCCGCTGAACCCGGTCCCACCTGCGGGGAACGATCTCCCTGAGTCGTTCGTCACATTCGCGGGGAGATCGCCGCAAGAGGGTGCGCACGGGGGAGAGTGATCGTCGTACGAAGTGCGGCAGGGGAGGGAGTTTTTGCGCGGCTTGGCCCCGCCCTCTGTCACTTTGCACGCCGGCGTGCCACGATCCCCCAGGGCGACCGTAAGTTACTGACGGTAAATCAGATGTGAGGAAGAAGTATGGGATCCGGGAAGCGGACCCTGACCACGGTGGCCATTGCTCTGGTCTGTGCGGTCACCGTGCTGGGCACACCAGGAGGGGCTTTTGCCAGCCCCGGCCGGCCGACTCCGGCATCCACACCGTCCAGCGGTTCAACTCGCGTTGCCGGCAAGGACCTCGAAGCCGTCCGCAAGAAGCTGGACGACCTCTACCACGACGCAGCGGTGGCCACCGACGCGTACAACGCGGCCCAGGAGAGAACCAAGAACCAGTCGGCGCAGATCGTCCGGTTGGCCCAGGAGATCGTCAAGGGCCAGGAGAAGCTGGCCGATCTGAAGGACCGCGCGGGAGCCGCGGCCCGCGCGCAGTACCGCGGAGGCGGCCTGCCGCCGGGAGTCCGGCTCTGGCTGAGCGACAACCCGCAGCAGTTCCTCGACGGCGCCGGCACAGCCCTCCAGGGCGAGCACGCGACCGAGGGTCTGCTCGCCGACATGACGCGCACCCAGCACGACTTGGAGCAGTACGCGCGCGACGCCGCCGACCGGTGGCAGGAACTGGACGCCAACCGCGAGGCCAAGGCCAAGGCCAAGAAGAAGATCGAGAAGCAGATCGCCGCGGCGGAGAAGCTCGAGTCGCAGCTGAAGAAGCAGGAACAGAAGCGGCTGCAGGAGCTCGAGGACGAGGCCGCGCTCAAGGCGCAGACGGCCTGGCTCGACTCCGGAATACTCAAGGAACTCCGCGGCAAAGCCTCCGGGGAAGGCCGGGAGGCCGTGAAGTTCGCCGCCGATCAGCTCGGCAAGCCCTATGTATGGGGAGCCGAGGGCCCGAAGTCGTACGACTGCTCGGGACTGACCTCCCAGGCCTGGGCCGCGGCCGGAACGGTCATTCCGCGCACCTCGCAGGAGCAGTGGAAACATCTCCGGCACGTCGACGTCAAGGACATGCGCCCCGGCGATCTGATCATCTACTTCCACGACGCCAGCCATGTGGCGATGTACGTCGGCGACGGCGCGATCATCCACGCTCCCCGGCCGGGCCGGACGGTGACGATCGCAGGTGCCGGTTCGATGCCGATTCTGGGGGTCGTACGACCGGACGCGTAGGGCCGTCTCCCGTGAGCCTGTTGATCACCCTTCGGGCTCATGGGAGGACGGGCTCTACCCCTCAGCGAACGGCCGAGTGGCGTGCCCCACGTGACGCGCCCCACGTGACCGCGCGCACTCCACGCGCCCCCAAACCCAGGCCCCACGTGACATTCGTCATCCCCGTCCCGGGCCCACCGTGTCCAACTGCGGTAGGGGATGCGGCATATGACGCTGGCCGGTTGCCTTGCGCCCCTCACCAAGGCATTCCGTTGCGCCCTCTGCTACCGCTATGGTCCCGGTCGGTGGGTCGAGGTCCCTCGCCCCACCATGCCCTCGGGGGGAGGGAAGGAACCGACACGATGCCCGTACCCGTACCGCGGCCGAGGGCGATGCCGGCCGCGGAGAGTGGTCAGGCTCAAGCCGAGTCCCGGCCCGGGATCCAGGCCGCTCAGGGCCAGGCCCCCCGTGGCAAGGCCCCGTCCGACACGCTCACCCTGCTGGTGATCGAGGACGACCCGACGGGCCCGCCGATCGTGCCCGAGATGCTCGATTCGGCAGGCCGCCCCATACGGCTGCGCACCGCCCGCAACCTCACCGAGGCCGAGCGGCTGCTCACCCATGACGTCCAGTGCATCCTGCTGGACCTCGCGCTGCCCGCTCCCGGCCGGGCGGCCGCGGAGGACGACGAGCTGGCCGTGCTACGGCATGTGCTGCAGCTCGCGCCTCGCCATGCCGTCCTCGCCCTCACCGCGTCCTGCGACGCCGAGCGTGGTGCCGATGCGGTGCGTGTCGGTGCCCAGGACTATCTGTTCCGCGACGAACTGGACGGGCGACTGCTGAGCCGCGCGATCCGCTACGCGGTCGAGCGGAAGCGCTCCGAGACGGCCGAGCGGCGGCTGACCGAGTCCAGGCTGCGGGCCCAGGAGAACGCCCGTCTGGAGCGCGGCCTGCTGCCCAACCCGCTGCTGGACGGCTCCTCGCTGCGCTTCGCGGCCCGCTACCGCCCCGGCCGTTCCCGGGCGCTGCTCGGCGGTGACTTCTACGACACGGTCCGTACTCCGGACGGCACGGTGCACGCCATGATCGGCGATGTCTGCGGGCACGGCCCGGACGAGGCGGCGCTCGGCGTGGAGCTGCGTATCGCCTGGCGCGCGCTGACGCTGGCGGGTCTGTGCGGCGACGAGCTGCTCTCCACGCTCCAGCAGGTCCTGGAGCACGAGCGCGACAACGAGGAGATCTTCGCGACGCTGTGCACGGTGGACATCGCACCCGACGGTCGCCGCGCCGGACTGTGCCTGGCCGGTCACCCGTCCCCGCTGATCGCCCGCCCGGACCGGCAGGCGGAACTGTTGCCGTACAACAACAACGGCCCGGCGCTGGGTCTGCTGCCGCGCGCCCGCTGGCCGCGTATGCAGGTGGAGCTCGGCCCCGCCTGGAGTCTGATGCTCTACACCGACGGACTGATCGAGGGCCGGGTCGGCGAGGGCGGGGAGCGCCTCGGCCTGGAGGGCATGGTGGAACTGGTCCGTCGCCGGCTGGCCGAGGGCCTGGGCGGCGAGGACCTGCTGCGCGCGACGGTCAACGAGGTCCGCGACCTCAACGGAGGGGAGCTCGCGGACGACGTGGCCGTCGTCCTGCTCAGCCGCGCGCCGTAGGGCGAGGGAACGCCCGCGCCGCAGGACGAGGACACGCCATAAGCCCGGCCGCGGCACGACAGCCGCGGTCTGACCCGCACCGCCGTCCTGCCGCGGCCGTCGGCCGTCGGCGCATGTGCCGCGGCCCGGTCGGTCACCGTCCGCCGTTGTACGGACCGTAGGGCCCGTCGCTGCTGCTTCCGCGGCGGCGACGGCCCCAGCCGCCGCCCGAGACCTGCTTGAGGGCGGGCCGCACGTCCACGAAGAAGACGATCGAGGCGACCAGGCCCGCGAGCTGCAGGAAGAGCATCGGCACCAACAGGTTCACCGCGACCGCGATACCCAGGATGATCAGCCAGAAGCCCTTGTTCTGCTTGTTGGCCGCCCGGTAGGCGTCATCCCGGTACAGCACCGCCATCACCAGTGCCACCACGGCGAGCACCAGCATGGCGAGATAAAGCAGCGACAGAACGCCGCCGAATGCCGTCATCAGCACAATGCCCACCACCCGGGTCGAGTCCTTTGTATGGCCACCGTACCCATGTCCTGCGGCCGTGTATCAATGAGAACGGGCCGGACACTCCAGGAGTGCCCGGCCCGTCGCATTTCGTCCGACACGCGGTGCTTACTTGGCCGGCGGCGTGGTCTTCTTCGCCACGGGCTTCTTGGTGGGGGCCGGGGCCTTCTTCGCCACCGGCTTCTTGAGGGCGGTGGGCTCGGCCTTGGCCTCGGCCTCCGCCGGCTTGCGCTCGTCCTTGACCACGACGGGCTCGGGCTTGCCCTCGACGGCGACGGCCAGGTCCTCGATCTCGTCGGCCGCCTCGCCGCGCCAGGTCTTCACGGCCTGCTCGCCGTGCTCGGCGACCTTCTCGTAGGTCTCACGGGCCTTGACCGCGTACTCGGCGGCCACGCCGACGCCGCGCAGGGCGAAGTCCTGGGCGGTCTCGCCGAGCTTCTTCAGGTCGGCGTCGAGGTTGTTGCCGAACTTCTTGATGTCCGAGTCCAGGCCGTTGAGGAACTGGCCGACCTTCGTCTGGATGGTCGTCTGGGTCTCCTTGACGCGGGCACCGGCCTCCTTGGAGAAGGCCGTGGCCCTGTCCTGGACCACCTTCCGGTCGGTGTTGCGCACGGCCTCGATACGGGCAGGGGCCTCGGTGCGCAGCTGCTCGACCAGAGCGGGCACCTTCCTGGCCTGCTGGAGGGCCAGGTCCGCGGTGCCCGCGGCGAAGTAGAGCGGGGTCGGGTCACTGAGGGTCTTGCGCAGGTCGTTGGTGATGGCCATGGAAATGGATCTCCCGCTTCGGCTTTCGGCTGAGGGTTTTGGGTGGTCCGCTGGGTGCTTTCCGCTCGTCCCGGTCATCCGATCTCCGGGTCAGCCTGCGGTCTGCAGCGGACCGGCATCGCCGTCGCCGGCCGTATGGGGGTCGGGCTCTGCGGTGTCCTGGGCCGCATCCGTGTCCTGGGCCTGCGGGCCGTCCTCGCCGGACGTGTCCGCCCGGGCCGTCTCGAAGCCGTTCTCCTTGCGGAAGGACTCGTAGATCTGGAGAAGCACCTGCTTCTGCCGCTCGTTGAGTGTGGGATCGGCGAGGATGACGGCACGTGTCTCCACCTCGTCCCGGTCCCGCTCGGCGTCGAGAATGCCGGCCCGCACGTACAGCGTCTCGGCGGAGATCCGCAGCGCCTTGGCGACCTGCTGCAGCACCTCCGCGCTCGGCTTGCGCAGCCCGCGTTCGATCTGGCTCAGATACGGATTGGACACCCCGGCGGCGTCGGCGAGCTGCCTGAGCGACAGCTGCGCATTGCGCCGCTGTTCGCGCAGGTACTCACCGAGATTGCCGACGTTGAGCGATGCCATGTACCCACCATGCCGCACTGGCGCTAACAATTGCAAGCACCTGCTTGCAAAAGTGCGCTGCGCCACGCGCGGTATCGCACGGTCGACGTACATGACGCCCCCGCCTGGACGGCGACAAGCCGAGGCGCCACCCACGCGGACGAGTGACGAACGAACCGGTGACAGGCCTCGCGTACCCCACGGATCGGCGCCGACACAGGGCGCCCGGAAGGTGCAAGCGCACCTTCCTCGACGTACATGAGAAGGGTGTGAACCCCGAAGGACAATCACCCGAAGGAGGTCTTCGGGTAAGTGGTTCGAACCGGACACACACGCGTCAGAACGCCACCGGGTGGCCCTGCTCCCGGAAAGCCGGATCCATCGCTTCCCGGGCTGTGCGCCCGTTCGTCGCCCACGGAGCGAGCGACGATGTGACACGGTCCAGGTCCGGCACGTGGGCGAGACCGAGGGGCTTCTCGGCGGCGGTCAGCACCTGGTGCACCTTGTGGGCCTCCTCCTCCAGGACGGGCTCGCCGGCCTCCGGCCAGGAGTCCAGGAGCTGGGTGGCGCGGATGACGTCGGTGAACACGGACTGGGCCCGCTTGAAGTCGAGCAGTCTGGGGAGATCCTCTTCCCAGCCGTTCGTGCTTCCCTCTCTCTCCTCTTCCATCGCCTCGCACCACCGCTTGGCCATCAGATCGTGCTGCGCCTTCGGATAGCGCATCAGATACAGATGAGTGGCCAGGTCGTAGAGAGGGTCACCGAACATCGCCAGTTCCCAGTCGATGGCCCACAGCCCGCCCAGGTCGTCGACGATGAAGTTCTCCCGGTGCAGATCGGCGTGCAGCAGGCAGAAGGGCCGCTCACTCAGGCCGGCGACACGCTCTCTGAGCCGGTCGAAGGACGATCCGTCGAGCCCCAGCGAGGCGAACAGATCCGGGAACCTCGTCAGGTTGTCCCGGTACACACGCTCTTCGGCGAAACAGATGAGGCGCTCCAGGAACCCCTCGGTGTCCCCGTCGGCAGGCCGGTCCTCGGGTCTGCACTCGCGCTCGACCTCCAGCGACGTCGGCGTCACCTTGGCCATCTGGCGGAACAGGCGCAGGATCTGGGCCGTGATGCCGTCGGGAACCTCCGTGCCGGATGCGTACCGCGTCCCGAGCGTCTCCCCTTCGATGAACCTCTGCAGGCGCACCCCGTCGGCGACTTCGATGAGTTCGGGGATGCCCGAGATACGGCCCTGCAGAGCGAGCAGCAGCGTTTCCTCCGAGGCGAAGCACCGGCGGTCGAACCAGAGCAGGTTGCTGCGCGGCTCCCGGCACTTGCCCCGCATGGAGTAGGACCCGGTGATCGCGGCGGGCAGGGGGATCACATAGGTCTCGTGGTGATAACCCGCGAGCGGCCCTTCGACCGCGCCCGGATCAGCGCTCATCTCGGTGGCGCGATCCCGCGCGGCGAAAGAGACACGTTCGGCTGACATCGTTCGTTCCCTGGCCTGAAAGCGCACCCGTGGTGCGGAAGTGATGCACGGTACTCCCCCGCGGATGAGCATGGTGCCAGAAAGGATTCTTGCAACGTGTCGGTCGCCCCCGTGGCGGAACGAACGACCTGGCATACGCCAACCGTGTGGCCCGGCATGGTGGTCGCCCCCGGTCCTCGCACCTACGAACGCCGCGCGCCTGCTCCCGCCGAATGGCACGGTCGTCGACACTGACGAGGTGATCACCAGTGGAGGAACGCACGACGTACTCACCGACCAGGAGACCCTGAAAGGGCTTCTGAACCGTGTACGCGCCGTGCTCTTCGACTTCGACGGCCCCCTGTGCGACCTCTTCCGGGGGCGATCGACCGCGTCCATCGCCGACGAGGTCAAGGTCAGGGCCCGGCAGGAGTGGCGCCTGCTGGACGCCGGGGCCGAGGCGTGCACCGACTCTCACGGCATGCTCCGCGAGCTCGCCGGGATGCTGGACCGGTACGGGCAGAGCGCGCTCGGCGGACCGCCCGTCTGGGCCGACACCATCGTCAAGAAGCACGAATACGCGGCGGTGGCGTCCGCCGGGGCCGTCGACGGCGTGCACGTCTTGGTGGACGCACTGCATGCCCTCGGGAAACGGCTGCTGGTCGTGACCAACAATGCCCCGGGGGTGGTGGGGGCCTTTCTGGAGCGAACCGGCCTCGAGCCGAAGTTCGACGGCATCTGCGGCCGGGACCCCAGGGATCCGCGCCGCATGAAGCCGCATCCCGATCCGGTCCTGCGTGCCCTGCGGCGCCTTCCCGCGGTGGAATCGGACGCGGTGCTGTTGATCGGCGACCAGGTGACCGACTTCTTGGCGGCGCGCGAGGCGGGAGTGCTCTTCCTCGGTTACGCGCAAGCGGAGTCGCGCGCCCGGGAATTGGACGCCTTGCGGCCGGAGGGTGTGATCAGCTCCTACGCCCCGCTCATCGGTGCGGCGGCAGAACTTCTCCGCGAGGCCGCGACCCGGTCACCGGGTCATCCCTGCGCATCGATGGCGATGAGGTCCCAGACCGAGTCGAACCAGGACTGCATGCGGTCCACGAACGCCGTCCCGTAGAAGTCCGGGTCCTCGCTCTTCTCGAAGTGCAGCAGACGGGCCCCGAGTCCATCGACGTCGATCGCGTCTATCTCCTCCATCGTCGGCAGCACGATGGGCCGCTGGATCACCTCGTACATACCGAACAGCGCTTCACGGCCGTTCAGGAGATAGAGCTTGAAGGGCGGCGGGATGGCGACGTACCGGATGCTCACGTCGACCTGCGGGACGTGGCCCTGAGCCCGTAGTTCCTCGAGCTTCCTCCGCAGCGACGTCGTGCTGTCGTGCGCGATCTTCCGCAGGCGCTCCAGGGGGCGTACGTCCTTCGGGTCCGCGAGGGCCCGCAGATAGGGCAGAGGAAGGTCCTCGGCGGGAATCAGCATGCGCAGGGCTATCCGCTGCGGTGCGATCTCCCCGGTCCGGATCCGTTCTCCCTGCAAAGTGATGCTCGAGTCCAGGGACTCGGACGTCAGCGTGAAGACGTCGAGCGTCACCTCGGGTTGCTGGAACGCCTCGGAGATCCGCGATGAGACCGTGCTGTGCGACCGTCGGACGGGCGCCGTCGCGTCCGGACGAGGCTCACCCGTCGGCTCCGGCTGCCGCTCACCCGTGGAGACCACACGGGATCCGCTGCCCTGCCGGGACTCGATGAGGCCTTCGTCCCTCAGCTTCGCCAGCGCTCGCTGCACGGTGTCGCGCGAGACACCGAACTGGTCGGCGAGCTCACGCTGGGTCGGCAGCAGCGAGCGAGGTGCGTAGCGGCCGACGACGATGCGGGACCGCAGTTCGTTCGAGACCCGCTCGAACTCCCTGCCGCGGCCCTCGTCACCGATGCGCTCGCCACCCACACGCCGACCGTACCGCTCCCGACTGACAAGCAAACCAGTTTCAGTCAAATAAGCATCCCAACCGGCCTGCCAGTTAACCGATCAACCTTCAAGGGGATGACCAGATTAAGTCAATCAGTCCAATAGGACCGAAGGTTGATCGCTTCTCTGCACCAGAGGCCACCCGGGGGAGTCATGGTCGTCCTTGAACTGCTCTACCGCGTACTGCTCATAGAGCTCCAGCAGGTCTTCGTCTCCCGATACGGCGTGTGGGGAGCCTTCTGTCTCTTCTTCATCGGTGTCGGAGCGCGGGCCCGGAACACGGCATGTCTGTCTGCCGGCGCCGTGCTCTTCGTTCTTCTGATGTCGCAGGCCTGAGGATTGCCCGGCCACCCACCCAGTCAACCAGTCCAATCGCGCGAGCAATCGGCGCGAAAACGCGGCGGCGGATCAGCCCTGTGCGCGCAGGACCCGTAGCACCGACTCCAGCGAGCGCACGATCACCAGGGCGCCCGCGTCGCTGAGGAGTTTCTCCTTGTCCTCGTTGCGCGCATAGCCGAGGAAGGGCACGCCCGCCTGTTCAGCGGCCTGGAAGTCGGACGGGGTGTCCCCGATCATCAGGGTGGCCCCGGGGGCCGCTCCCATCGCCTGCAGGGCCCGGTTCAGGTGGTACGGGTCCGGCTTCTGCTGGTGGAGTTCGTGGGTGCGGCCGTAGATGTGCGGGGTGAAGCACTCGGCGAGTCCGCGATGCGTCAGGTACGCGGAGACCGTCCGCGCGGAGTTGTTGGTGGTGACAGCGAGCCGTGCGCCGAGCGCGGTCCAGGTGCGTATCAGCGGGTCGGCGTACGGGGTGGGCTGCGCGCTGGAGACGGCCCTCAGTTCCCGCTGGGTGAGCATCTCCTCCAGGTCGGCCACCAGGTCGCTCCCCCGGTGCCGCTGATCCACCGCGTGCAGAACCGCCTGCGGGTCGGGGTCCTCCTTCTCCTCCTCGGTCAGCAGCCTCAGGAGCCCCTGCGCCTCCAGTCGCTCCACGAGTTCCCGTGCGATCTCCGACGCCGAGTAGCCCGCGAACAGCCGGCAGATCGGCCCGTCGAAGTCGAAGAGGACGAAGCGCGCGCTGGTGATCAGTTCGCGGAGTTGTTCCGTCAGTTCTGTCACCGGATCAGTCTGCGTCGTGTCAGGAGTCACTAGGAGAGTGTCAGGTCCGTCGTGATGGTTTCCCAGAGGGCGTCGAACCACTTCTGGGATTGGTCGACGAACGCCGCGTCCCGCTGGCTCGTCCTGCGCTCGAAGGAGAACAGGAGGGACGTGGTGCCCCAGGTGTCGTACATCTCCAGGGTCTGGCTCTCCACCTCCTCTTCGCGCTTGGTGAGCATGTAGTACGCGATCAGGGCTTCCGAACCGTTGAGGAGGTACAGCTTCACCGGTGGTGTGAAGGGGAGCGCCCGGAACGCCACATGGACGTCGATCTTGTGCGATGGGCGCAGGGCCTGGAGGTTGTGGCGCAGGACGTGGCCCTGGGCGTTGCGCTGCTCGAGCCAGCGCCGGTGGACCGGGTCCTCGTCGCCGGCGCTCTTGACCGAGATCGGGAACGCCAGGTTGATGTCCCGGGAGGGCAGGAGGATCCGCACGTCGATCGACTGGGGGCGGATACGGCCCTCGTGGATCAGGCGGACCGGTTCGCCGAGCGCCAGCATCAGCGTCTCCGCGGTCAGACAGGCCGCGTCTATACGGACGTGCGGCGCCGCGAACGCCTCCGTCAGCCGCGGGGCCAGGGCCACCATCGTCGGCTGGGGCTCGTCCCTGACCGGCTGCGGTTGCGCGACCCTGGGCGGGCTGCCCTTGGTGACATTGCTGAGCAGGCCGTCCTCCTGGAGGGCGCGCAGGGCCTGGCGGACCGTGCCCCGCTCCACTCCGAACTCCTCGGCCAGCTCGGCCTGGGTGGGCAGGCGGTCGCCCGTCTTCAGGTCGCCGGTACGGATGCGCTCCCGCAACGTGTCGGCGATCTCCTGTGGCGAGAGTCTTCTGCTGCCGTTCACTGCGACGTTCTCCTGGGTCACGACCAAACGCTACAACCCACGTCCATCTATGTGGAGTTGTCTGATGATTGTTTATAAGTAGATACCAACTGGGGATAACTTCCATGGAGTTGGTAGCCAACTCTACCGAGTTGGCGGAGGATTTGCCTCCTCTCGCCCATCAACCGCAGGTAGTCATCCCATGCACACGGCTCGTTCCCCCGCTGCCCCGTCCCCCGGATCTGGGAGATCCGAACTTCAGGAAAGAGGTGCCGCCGTGCCCGCCCTCGCACTCCTCTCCGCCCTCTTCGTCGTCGGCTTCGACCAGTTCGTCCAGTGGAAGTACGGCACGATGGGCGTGATCGGCCTGCTGCTGCTCACCGTCGGCGTCAAGGCGAAGAGCCCCACCTGCAGCTCCGTCGGGGCCGTGGTCCTCGCCCTGACGGTCACCCAGCCCTCCCTGTGAACAACCCGCCCCGCGAACAAGGGGGCGGCTAGCTTTCGAACTCCAGCTCCGAACTGATGGTCTCCCACAGCGCGTTGAACCACAGATGCGACTGCTCCACGAAGGTCGTGTCCCGTAGGCCCGTCCCCTGCGCGAAGGGGAACAACATGGACTGGGTGCCCTCCGCGTCGTACATCTCCAGGTACTTGTGGTCGATCTCTGCGCCGCGGCGGGTCACCGTGTAGTAGGCGAACAGCGCCTCCGCCCCGTTGAGCAGGTACAGCTTCACGGGGGGAGTGAAGGGCAGCGCGCGGAAGGACACGTGTACATCGATGCCGTGCGTGCTGCGCAGTGTCAGCAGGTTGTGTCTGAGTACCTGGCCCTGTGCGTTGCGCTGGGCCAGCCAGCGCCGGCGCAGTCGGCCGTCGCCCGTGTCCTCCACCGGCGCGGGGAACGCCAACTCGATCCGGCCGCTCGGCAGCAGGACACGCACATCGACTTTGGCCGGTTTGATGCGCCCCGCGTGAATCGCGCGCAACGGCTCGCTCATCGCGAGCGTCAGCGACACCGATGTCAGGCACAGGGCGTCTATCTCCACGTGCGGAGCCGCGAAGGCGGCGGATATCCGTGGGGCGAGCGCCACCATCGTGGGCTGCGGCGTCGCCTCGAGGCCGGACGGCACCCCGCCCACGAACCGTGCGACGGTGGCCGGGCTGCCCTTGGACACATTGGTGAGCAGATGCTCCGACTGCAGGATGCGCAGCGCCTGGCGCACCGCTCCCCGCTCCACGCCGAACTCGTCCGCCAGCTTGGCCTGCGTGGGCATGCGCTGGCCCGGCCGCAGCGCTCCGGACCTGATCCGGCTGCGCAGCTCGTCGGCCACGTCGTGGTGTGACCGCTGTGGCCGTTGTGACCTCTCCCGCCCGTTGACGGCGGCACCTTCCGGCTCCACGGCGAAACATTACAACTTCACGCCATCTTTGGGCAGTTCAGCGATAGGTGGTTATGAGACGACTCAAGCTGGAGATAACTCAATTGAAGTTGGTCGCCAACTTCGGCGAGTTGAGCAAGCTTGAGCGGCCTTGCGAGACATGGTCCTACTTTCGGGAGGTTGGTCACGTTCCCGGGACGGGAACGCCAGGTGCTCAAGCCGGCAAGACGACTGATCGGACTCCCTTCCGGAGGGGAGCCGGGAGCTCGGTCGGTCGCCATCGCCCGCACCCTCACAACCACAACTGAATCGCTACGGATGCACAGCAAGGAATGCCACCACTCGCACGGAAGGAGTGCCACCGAAGGGCCCGCGAGGGCTCAGAAGATGTCCGGGCACCACGGTCGCCTGGATGTACGCAGCAGGGCGTCGGCGACAAGGGCGGCGCCCTTTTGCTGTTCCCGCACGCGCCCGAGCGCCGCGAGCCGGACCGCGGACTCGTCGCCCAGCCACAGCGTCGCCAACTCGGCCACGGACATGGTCAGATGGGGCCCCCGGTCGGTCGGCACGCAGGTCGCGCCGTCCGGTCCCGCCTCCAGCAGGTAGCGGCCCGAGGCCGGCCCCGCCGCGTCGACGACCTCCAGGACGAGCGTGCCTCGGGCGTCGTACGTGCGTGCCTCCAGTGCCCTTGCGACGTCGAGTATCCGCACCCACAACCAGTCCGCGTACGTGGTGAGACGCGCGGCGCGCGGGTCCGGCAGGAGGTGCGGCAGCAGATCGTCCGGGGCCCGGTACCCCGACTTGACCGCGGTGACCCAGTCGATCGAGCAGAGGTAGTGCCACAGGGCACGCTCGGCGGCCGGGCCGGTGGTGATCAGGCTTCTGACCTTCGCCGTGTTCAGGGGCCTCTTGTCGTCGCCCCAGTGGTCGTCGCACACATACGTGGCGAGGCCGTCGACCTCGCCGGACGCGGAGCGGTGAACGGCGTAGAACGGCTCGGTCCAGGGCCGGGCGTCCAGACGGATCACGCCCGTGTGCCTCTGCCACCAGCGCTCGTCGCGGTTGACCACACCGGGCCGGCTGCGGCGGAGGCGCTCGTGGAGCTCGGGGCCGAGCTTGCGTACGTCGGAGCCGTCCACGAGGTCGATACGGCCGCCGTCGTCCGGGGCGGGGCGGTGGCGGTCGAGGCCGGTACGCGGGACGTCCACGGTCCACTCGGCGGCGTGGGTGGCCGGGCCGAAGCCGTAGCGGCCGTAGATGGGGTACTCGGCGGCGATGAGTGTGGCGACCACGTCACCGCGCTCCTTCGCTGCGGCGAGGTCCCGCGCCATCATGCGGCTGAGGATGCCGCGGCGGCGGTGGGTGGCGGTGACGGAGACGTTGGTGATGGCGTCGGCGGGGACGGGCGCGCCCCCGACGGCGGTGAGCTCCTGCGGGAAGGAGCGGAAGGTGGCCACACAGCGACCGCCGTCGAAGGCGCCGAGGGTGCGGGACGGGATGACGTACGTGCCGAAGTCGGCGACGTCGTGGTCCGAGGGGTGCGGGGGCTGGAGGAAGCCGGTGCTGAGGGCGCGGCTCCAGTCCCGGATCTCGGGTTCGGTGATCGGGCGTACGTCGATGTCCTCGCTGCGGCTCATGGGAACACGCTAGGGGGACGGTCAGCAGGGTGTCGCGCGGATTTTCCCGCGCGCGAAGCAGGGCGGTGCCGCCCTACCGCCCTCGCTGCCGGCCGCCCCGGGGCGCCGCCCCGGACACCCCGCGAGCCTCGGCTGCCTGGCGTCCTGCGGGCACGCGCCGAGCCCCGGACCAGAAGGGCCTCCGGCCGCCCAGGAGCCCCGTCCCGCACACCCCGCAGGCCTCGGCCGCCTCGCCCCCTGCGGGCACGCGCCGAGCCCCGGACCAGAAGGGCCTCCGGCCGGCCCAGGAGCCCCGCCCCGGGGCGCCGCCCAGGACACCCCTGGGCCTCGGCCGCCTGGCCGCCTGCGGGCACGCGCCGAGCCCCGGACCGGAAGGGCCTCCAGCCGCCCAGGAGCCCCGTCCCGGGGCGCCGCCCAGGACACCCCCTGGGCCTCGGCCGCCTGGCCGCCTGCGGGCACGCGCCGAGCCCCGGACCGGAAGGGCCTCCAGCCGCCCAGGAGCCCCGTCCCGCACTGGCGCCCCTGTCCGCCCAGGAGGCCCCGACCGCCCAGGAGCCGCCGTCCGCCGGACCGGCCGAGGACGGGGGCGGCACGGCCGGGTGGGCGGGCCGGCCAGCGGCCGCGCACGCCGTCACCTCAAGGCCCTTCGCTCAAGAACGAGGCCACGGCCGCACCACCGAACGGCCTAGAACACCGCTCGTATCTCCCCGACCTCACGCCCCCCGCCCAGCAGCGGTGCCTTGCCTATGCGGTCCACCACCGGGGCGTCGATGCCCATCAGGTTCAGAGCGCGGGCCAGGACCGGGCCCAGTGCCCGCGTCGCGCCGTCATCCACCTTGAAGGCCAGGGCCCGGCCGTTCGGGAGGGCCACCGCCTGGACCGCCTCCGCGCCCATCTTCGACAGGGCGCCGGGAATCTCGCGCATCAGCCAGGTGTCGGGACGGCGCGTGCCCGCCACGTACTCCGGGTGGGCGCGCATCGCGTCCGCCACGCGGCGTTCCGGCGTGCCGGGCGCCGCCAGGACGAAGGAGCGGAAGGCGTGAGCCAGACCGACGAGGCTGATCGCCATCAGCGGCGCCCCGCAGCCGTCCGTACCGACCGCCGCCACGGACTCCCCGGCCGCCTCCTCCACCACGGAGTGGATCAGCTGCTGCAACGGGTGCGCAGGATCGAGGTACGAGTCCATCGGCCAACCGCGCAGCGCGCAGGCCGCCAGCATCGCGGTGTGCTTGCCGGAACAGTTCATGGCGACCCGCTCGCGGACGGCGCCGGAGGCCAGGAACGCCTCCGCCTCCGCGGGGTCGAGCGGCAGATCCGGCGGGCACTGCAGCCGCTCATCGGTCAGACCGTGCTCGGTGAGCATCGTGCGCACCAGGTCCAGGTGGAACGCCTCGCCCGAGTGGCTGGCGGCAGCGATCGCGAGCCGTTCCCCATTCAGGTCGAGGCCCGCCCGCAGAATGCCGGCGGCCTGCATCGGCTTGTTGGAGGAACGCGGGAAGACCGGGGCCTTCACGTCCCCGATCGCGAACTCCACGGAACCGTCGGCTGCCAGCAGCACCAGGCTTCCGCGGTGCCGCCCCTCGACGAACCCGGACCGCACCACCTCGGCGAGCACCGGGGACACGGAGGACGGAGCGGACGGGAGGGTCTGTACGGACGTCGTCATGGGCGGTGGCCTTCTGGACGGGAGGACCCGCCCCGGTGCCGCCCGCGGGGTCCACCCGGCACGGCGTCGCAGGCGGCCGCCGGGGTCCCGGGGCCGCCGTGCACACTCGGGGCCCCGGGTTCGCCGGGGCCTCCGCGTCACATGAGCAGGTCGTCTACTTGTGCTTCCCCCTCACGGTACCTGCGTGCGATTTCGGCGCTGCAGTCGTCCGCCGTGCGCTGCAACTGCTGCCGCCGCCGGGAGACCTGCCGCTCGTACCGCACGAGTCGGCCCATGCCCGCGCCCAACTCCTCGTCCGTACGCGCCTGGAGGTCCGACAGCTCGACCTCGGCGAGCATCTCGGCCGCCAGCCGCCGGTACTCCTCGCCGTGCGGTGTGCCGACCGTCACATGGCGGGCCGAGGAACGGTTGCGGGCGGGCGCGTCCCTGAGGATCTCGGGGAGCCGGTTCACGACCCCTTCGAGGATCCGTCCGCCGCGCCGGGCGAGCTCCGCCCGCAGGATGTCGATCCGGCCCTGGAGCAGCCGCCGTACGTAGCTGAGATCGGCCTCGTCCCGCTGCGCGTCCCGGCGCAGCGCGCGCAGCTCGGTCAGCAGCAGCGCGGACAGGTCGGGTCCGGGCAGGTCCGCGGGCGACGGGCTGTCCGTGCGCTGCACGGGCGCCCGGCACTCCCCGGCGTTTCCCGTACGGGCGGCGGGCGCCACACTTCCGGGCCGCTGCTCGGCACTGGCTGTGCTCATGTACTTACCGTCCCCTCGACCGGAGCGGCACCCCCCACGGATGCGCCGCAACACACGCATCGTGCCACCCGAAGTGGCCGCTATGTGACCGAGTGTCCCTGATCTGCCCCGGATGGAGGGGTTGGGGGCCGATAAGAATCCCCTCTTAAGAGATCAACGCAGGACATCGAGCGGATGCGTTCGTGGGCCGTGGCGAGAAGACCCGGGGACCGTGGACGGCCGCTTCCCGGTGTCCTCGAGCGACACGGCATGATGGTCGGCATGCGTGCGGTGGTGCAGAGGGTGGACGGCGCGAGCGTCGTCGTGGACGGCGAGACGGTCGGCGAGATCAGCGGTGAGGGCCTGTGCGTGCTCGTCGGGGTCACGCACGAGGACACCAAGGAGAAGGCGGCCCAGCTCGCCCGCAAGCTCTGGTCGATCCGCATGCTGCACGACGAGAAGTCCTGCTCCGACATCGACGCGCCGCTGCTGGTGATCAGCCAGTTCACGCTCTACGGTGACGCCCGCAAGGGCCGCCGCCCCACCTGGAACGCGGCCGCCCCGGGCGATGTGGCCGAGCCGCTCGTCGACGAGGTGGTGGCCCAACTCCGTTCGCTGGGCGCGACGGTGGCGACGGGCCGGTTCGGTGCGCAGATGCGCGTGTCACTGACGAACGACGGCCCGTTCACCGTACTGCTGGAGATCTGAGCCCTACGGCTCCACGATTACTTCCTGAGCCGCCGCCGTCGAGTCCGCGACCAGCCGGGCGTCGACCGGGACGTTCCGCTTGACCAGGGCGAGGGCGATCGGGCCCAGTTCGTGGTGGCGTACCGAGGTCGTCACGAAGCCGATCTTGCGTCCGTCCGGGCCCTCGTCCGCAAGGTGCAGCTCGGTGCCGTGCGGCGGCAGGTGGACCTCACTGCCGTCGAGGTGCAGGAAGACCAGTCGGCGCGGCGGCTTGCCCAGGTTCTGCACCCGGGCGACCGTCTCCTGGCCGCGGTAGCAGCCCTTCTGCAGATGCACAGCCGAGCCGATCCAGCCCAGCTCGTGCGGGATGGTGCGGTGGTCGGTCTCGAAGCCGAGGCGGGGGCGGTGGTGCTCGACGCGCAGCGCCTCGTAGGCGAGCAGCCCGGCCGCGGGACCGTTCTTCTCCGCGTACGACTCCAGGTCGGCGCGCGGGAGGAAGAGATCGCGGCCGTGCGGGGTCTCACGGACCACGACGCCTTCGGGTGCCTCGGCGATCGAACCGGCCGGCAGGTGCACGACCGCGAAGTCGTCCGTCCGGTCGGCGACTTCGACCCGGTAGAAGAACTTCATCGACTCCAGGTAGGCGGCGAGGGCGGCCTGGGTGCCGGGCTCGACATGGGCCCAGACCGTCTTGCCGTCGTCGACCAGGTACAGCGCGTGCTCGATGTGGCCGTGCGCGGACAGGACGAGCGCCTCGGTGGCCTGGTGGGGCGGCAGTTCGCTGACGTGCTGGGTGAGCAGAAGGTGCAGCCAGCTCAGCCGGTCCTCGCCGCTGACGGCGATGACGCCGCGGTGCGAGAGATCCACGAATCCGGAGCCGTCGGCAAGCGCACGCTGCTCGCGGAACAGGTCGCCGTAGTGGGCGGCGACGCCTTCGTCCACTCCCTCGCCGGGGACGGCGCCGGGCAGGGACAGCAGAGGACTCTTCATACCGTCCAGCCTACGATGGGGTAGTTGAATTCTTGAGGGAACAGTCCCGGCACCGGCCGAAGATCGCGAAGTGCTTCATATCGGTTTGGAAACCGAAAGTGTCGCGGAGCTTCACGGTGAACTCGGCGGCCACGTCGAGGTCGGCCTCGATGACGTTCATGCAGTCACGGCAGACCAGGTGGATGTGGTGGTGCCGGTCCGCGAGGTGGTAGGTCGGCGCGCCGTGCCCGAGGTGGGCGTGGCTGACGAGACCGAGCTCCTCCAGGAGCTCCAGGGTCCGGTAGACGGTGGAGATGTTGACCCCCGACGCCGTCTTCCTCACCTCGCAGAGGATGTCGTCGGGGGTCGCGTGCTCCAGAGTGTCCACGGCTTCGAGCACGAGTTGCCGCTGCGGGGTCAGCCGGTAGCCGCGCTGCCGCAGATCGCTCTTCCAGTCGGTGCTCACCACATTGGAAAGTCTAGAACTACTTGAAGAAGGCGATCCCGTCGTCCGGAAGGTCGTCGGGCAGCGCCTTCGCCCAGCGCTCGACGTCCTCCGGGGTGACGACCTTCTTCAGATGGGCCGACATGTAGGGACGCAGCGGGACCTCGGGGGTCTGCTTCTCACCCACCCACATGAGATCGCTGTTGACGTATCCGTACAGCCGCTTGCCGCCGGTGTACGGACCGGATGCCGCCGTCCGGGCGACGGCGTCCGTGGCGATGTCGATCTGCGGCTTCTTCACGGCCAGCTCGCCGTACCAGACCTCGACGACCCCGTCGTCGCGGACCATGGTGACCTCGACCTTGCGGTTCGCGTCGATCCGCCAGTAGCCGGCCTCGGTCTCCAGCGGCCTGACCTTGTTCCCCTCGCCGTCCAGCACCCAGCTGCGGGAGTGGTACTCGAGGAAGTCCCGCCCGTCGTGGGTGAAGGACACCTCCTGGCCGAAGTTGCACTTCTCGGAGCCGGGGAAGTCGTGCACGCCCGCTCCTGCCCAGTTGCCCAGCAGGAAGGCCAGAGGGACGAGGTCCTTGTGGAGGTCGGACGGAATCTCGATCATGAGCAGCTTTTCGTCGTGGAGGTCGTGTACACCGGGGGTACGGGGCTCAGCGCTGGCCCTCGTACAGCTTCTTCACGGTCAGTCCGGCGAAGGCGAGCACGCCGAGGCAGACCAGGACCAGCAGGGTTTCGAAGAAGATCTCCACAGGGTGCTCCTCGGTTGAGCAGGGTGCGGTACGTGCACAGGGCTGGGTCCCAGCTTAGTAGGCCGGGGCCCAGCCCTCTTGGCGAGGTGCCCGCAGGCTCAGTCGAGCAACTCGGTCTGCAGGGTCACCGTCTGCTGGAAGGGCACGGCGGGGGTGGTGCCCTTGCGGGACTGGATGATCACGGCGAAGACGTCACCGGCGCGGAGGTAGGCCTGACGGACCTGCTGGGCGCCGTACGGCTTGGGCTCGACGTAGACGGATCGGGAGATGTCCCTGATCCGGGCCTCGCCGGGGAAGGCGCTGTCCATGACGGAGTCGTGAGCGTCACGGATCGCGTACTCCAGGCTGTTGAAGCTCGCGAACTTGTTCGAAGCGAGGTCGTCCACGACGGTCGCGGTGTCGAAGTGGAGCAGGTAGATCCGCGTGTGCGTGCCGTCCTGCGTGGTCCAGCCCCGCGCCGCGATGTGCCGCAGACCGTGGTCGGTCAGCCGCTGGCCGAACTCCTTGCGGTCCTGCTTGCCGGAGTACTCCGCGAGGAAGTCCTCGGTCGGCAGCCAGCCGTCCTTCCCGCGCAGGGCCTTGTCCTCCTGGGCTCCCGCGGGGGCGGGCAGCACCAGGGCACGCAGGTCGGCGTAGTGCGAACCGGTCGCGTTGGCCTCGGCGAACGGACCGGGGCTGCCGGACGGCAGCGGCGGCCGGACGATCTCGGGGAAGGTCCAGCGTCCGTCCGCCTCGGTGGCGAGGCCGGGCACGTCCGTACGGTCCATGCTCGCGATGCCGAACGCCGCGGACGCGCCGACCGCCGCGAAGACGGCGACCGCCGCGGTCCAGCGCAGCACGCCCCTCAGCACCCTGCGGTCCTTCTTCGCGGGCGGCGGCCCGGCGACGGCGAACGCGCCGGCACCGCCGGCCTCCGCCGGAGCCGCCTCGGGCACCGGGGGAGCGGCCATCGGCTGCATGGCCGCGGCATCCATCGGGCTCTCCGGCACCACCGGGTGATCCGTGGTCTGCTGCTCGGTCATACCGCCTCCCCTGGGTCCTTGATGCGGTCCAGTTGTGCGCGGAGCAGGGCCACCGCACCCTTCTTGTCCAGTGGCTTGGCCCCGGACACGGTGGCGCTGACCAGGACATCGCCCTCGTACGCGGAGCAGACCATGAGGTCGATCTTCTCGTCGCGGTCTGTCGGCGGCAGGAAGCAGCGGGCGTTCTTGTGACCCTCGATCGTCGGCCCCGCCCGGAACACCTTCATGGCGCCGAGGAACTCCTGCTGGAAGGCCGCGATGGAACGCACCGTCCGTCGGCTCTCCATCCGGGACAGCACGATCTCGACAGTGAAGGCGTCCTCCGCGTACGCGGTGGAGGCGGTCGCGCTCTCCGAACTGAGGTAGCTGCGCATCGCCATGCCCTGGATGTGCTGCTTGTCGATCTCCTTCTCCAGCCGCAGCCGCTGCGAGCGGGGCAGGGTGCGGAGCGACTCCTTGCGCAGCTCGGTGGCCTGCCCGCCGCTCAGCTCGGCGTCCGAGCCGAACTCGCCCATGTCCGGACCGCGGCCGTAGCCACTGGTACCGAAGGGCAGCAGCATGCCCTTGAGGCCGGTGGCCTCGGCATGGACCTTCTTTTCCGCCTTGGCCTCCGGCAGGCGCCAGACCGGCGCGCCCGGATCGCGGTCGGCGTTCTGAACGGTGACCACGGTGTATCCGGCGCCGCCGAGCACCGCGAGGAGCAGCACGGCGCTTCCGGCGATCGCGCCGACGCGGCGGCGGCGCGCGGGTCGCGCGGCGTCGGGTGCGGCCGCCTCCGGCGCCACGGGCGGCTCTCCGGCCGGGGCCACGAGCCCCGGCTGTCCGGCCTCGTCCCCCGGTCCGACGGGTACGGGACTCTGCGGGTTCTCGCTCACAGCCGTCCCATCTGCTGCTCGGCCAAGCTCATGATCTCCTTCTTGGTGATCGCTTTGGTGTCGGTGACGAAGACGTCGACGGAGATGTCACCGCGCCAGGCGTGCGCCTCGGCCGAGTACAACGGGAGGTAGCCCGGCTTCTGGTCGGGCGTCGAGTCCAGGTATGCCATGCCGTCGCCCGTACCGGGGATCGGCCAGCCGTGCGAGCCGGAGTCCCTTTCCGCCCAGTACGATCCGTTCTCCGCCTGATCCGCGGCGTCCAGGTCCTCCTCCTGCCGGTACTGGACGAGGTGGATCTCGACGTAGTGCGTGTCGGTCGTCCGCCAGGAGGTGATGGCCGCACGCCGGAACTCGCTCGCGATCTGGTCGGTGAAGGCCTCGCCCGGCTTCTCGTAGGTCTCCGCGTACGAGGCGAGGCTCAGCCAGCCGTCGTCACTCACCGAGAACGGGGCTTTCCGGGCCCCGGCCGGCCGCTCGACCAGCAGCTTGCGCAGGTCGCCGTCGGTCTTCACACGGCGGTCCTGCGCGGCCGACAGGGGCTCCACCTCTCCCTTGGCCTGCTTGACCACCGGCTGGGACAGCGGCGGAAGCGGCGTGGGCGTACGGCCCGCCTGCACGACATAGCCCGTGCAGGTGCCGGCGACGATGCCGAGGACGGCTGCCCCGCCGATGAGCATGGCGGTCCGGCCGCGCCGACGACGGCGGGGTGCGCCGTCCACGGGCCCGTCCGGTGCCTGCTCCCAACCTCCGGTCGGACCCTCGGTAGCTTCCGGCACCCGCGCTTCCGGTGTTTCCGGTGCCACGACGGGACTTTCCGGCTGTTCTTCGGGTCTTTCCTGTTCTTCCAAGACGTCCCCCCACGGAACGTGAAGCGCGATCTTGTGTCCGCGCCTCACAGGAGACCCATGGGTAACGTTAGGAGTTGTAAAGGAGTTGATTACGATTCAGGCATGGCGAAGAAGCTCGTGATCAAAGTGACGGCAGGATCGGACGCACCCGAGCGCTGCTCCCAGGCGTTCACCGTGGCGTCCGTCGCGGTGGCCAGTGGAGTCGACGTCTCGCTCTGGCTGACCGGTGAGTCCTCGTGGTTCGCGCTGCCGGGCCGGGCCGCGGAGTTCGAGCTTCCGCACGCGGCGCCGCTGCCCGACCTGATCGAGGCGATCATGGCGGCCGGGCGGATCACCTTGTGCACCCAGTGCGCGGCCCGCCGCGACATCACGGAGAAGGACGTCATCGACGGCGTACGGATCGCGGGCTCGCAGTTGTTCGTCCAGGAGGCCCTGGCGGAGGACACCCAGGCACTCGTGTACTGAGGCGTGCCCGGCAAGGGCGCCGGACACCGGCTAGTGCCGCTTCTTGCCGTCCAGCTCGTCCCACCACTCGTCGGACTTCGGGTCCCCGGACGGGTCGTCCCACCAGCGGTCGTCGGGGCCGCGACGGTTCGCCACCATGGCCGCCAGCGGCGGGATCACCATCGCGACCACGCACATCCCCACGGCCGCGGGAATGGACCACAGCCGTACGACTCCCCAGGCCAGGACGAACAACCCGATGCAGGTGGCCATCATGGCGAAGTAGACGTGACGCCGTCGTGCGTACATACCTCCAGGCTATGCCCGCACATGCAGAAGGGCCGCACCCCTGTCGGCGATCGTCCAACCCCCGGGGATGCGGCCCTTCAGCCGTGCACGCACGGTCCCTCGGACCGTCGTGGAGTGCCGTCAGACGGCGATGGCGACCTCCGCGAGGCCGCCCGTCCGGGCGACGACCGTGCGGTCCGCGGTGCCGCCCGGCACCAGGGCGCGTACGGTCCAGGTGCCCTCGGCCGCGTAGAAGCGGAACTGTCCGGTCGCCGAGGTCGGGACCTCGGCGGTGAACTCGCCGGTCGAGTCCAGCAGGCGCACGTACCCGACGACCGGCTCGCCGTCGCGGGTCACCTGGCCCTGGATCGTGGTCTCACCCGGCTTGATCGTCGAGGCGTCGGGGCCGCCGGCCTTCGCTCCACACATGTGTACTTCCTTCGGTAGGTCGGTAGGTCCGGGGGTCCCGGGTTACTTGGCGGCGCCGAGCTCGATCGGGACGCCGACGAGGGAGCCGTACTCGGTCCAGGAGCCGTCGTAGTTCTTGACGTTCGAAACCTCGAGCAGCTCGTGCAGGACGAACCAGGTCAGCGCTGAGCGCTCACCGATGCGGCAGTACGCGATGGTGTCCTTGGACAGGTCGACGCTCTCCTCGGAGTAGAGCTCCTTGAGCTCCTCGTCCGACTTGAAGGTGCCGTCGTCGTTGGCGTTCTTCGACCACGGGATGTTGCGGGCGGTCGGGACGTGGCCCGGACGCTGCGACTGCTCCTGCGGCAGGTGCGCGGGAGCCAGTAGCTTGCCGGAGAACTCGTCGGGCGAGCGGACGTCCACCAGGTTCTGCACGCCGATCGCGGCGAGCACGTCGTCACGGAAGGCGCGGATGGACGCGTCCTGCGGCTTGGCCTTGTACTCGGTGGCCGGACGCGCGGGCACCTCGGTGCCGTCGACCAGCTCGCGGGCGTCCAGCTCCCACTTCTTGCGGCCGCCGTCCAGGAGCTTCACGTTCTCGTGGCCGTACAGCTTGAAGTACCAGTAGGCGTAGGAAGCGAACCAGTTGTTGTTGCCGCCGTAGAGGATCACCAGCGTGTCGTTGGCGATGCCCTTCTCCGACAGCAGCTTCTCGAAGCCGGCCTGGTCGATGAAGTCGCGGCGGACCCGGTCCTGCAAGTCCTTCGTCCAGTCGATCCGGACGGCGTTCTTGATGTGGTTCTTGTCGTAGGCCGACGTGTCCTCGTCGACCTCGACGACGGCGATGTCGGAGTCGTCCAGGTGCTCCTGCAGCCAGTCGGCGTCGACCAGGACGTCGCTGCGGCTCATGCTCTTTCTCCTCCGGGGCAGTTGCGGCGGGGTGTGCAAGGAAAGGGTGTGATACGCGGCTTGGCGGTGGCGTACACGGCACACGGATGGCCCGGTGTCAGGTCCGGGGCCGGGGATGCGGGAGACCGCTCTCCCGTTCAGGAAGTGCGACAGAGCATGGCGGCGACACGGCACAGGTCTACTGCCCGCCGCTTCGTGAGATCCGCCTGTCGCTGCATGGTGTCGATCGTAGGGACGGATCGCCGGACGTGTCACCGGGGTGTCACATGGTGAGATGCGATCGTCCACGATATGGGAGCGATCGAGGGACACGACTACCACGGCGCCGCCCCGGGCGTCCCGGGCCGTCGTCCCATCTGCCGTACGGACGCGGGCGTCTCGCTCTACGGACACCCGCCGTCCACGGCCATGTGTCGTACTACCCCGCGAGCTTGACGTCCGAACCCCTCACCGTGACCTCCACACCGGCGGGTGCCGCCTGCACCTGGTCCAGTCGTATGCCGCCGGGCAGCTGGTCGATCGCCTGCTGGAAGTCGGTGACGGCCCGTATCCGGTCCTCGGCCGGCGCGACGCCCGCGATCTTGGGCAGGGAGTCGGCGTGCACCTTCATCTTGTTGTTCTGCACGGTGACCGAGCTGAGCACGTAGACCGTGGGCAGCTTCTTGCCGAGGAAGGTCGGCTCGACCGCGACCTTGAGCTTGCCGTTGCCGCCGTCCGAGAGGCCGACCACGCGGGCGGTCAGACCGGGCCCCGCCTGGGTCGGCTCGGCCTTGGCCGTCCTGAGCAGCTCGTCGTACGTGATGAGCGCGGTGCCGGTGGCGTCGGCCGCGGTGGCGGAGCTGTAGTCCCCGGAGAACCTCACGTCCTTCATGTCCGCGTTCAGATCGTCTATACGGATCTGCTCGCCGCCCTCGCCGGTGGGTGCCTGGTAGTTCTTGATACCGACCTCGACGTCGTCCAGCTCACCGCCCGCCATCTGGGTGAGGAAGGGGAAGCCCTTGATGGACACGTCCGGGGTCTGGGCCAGGTTCTGGGTGGTCCTCAGCTTGTCGGCGGCCTCGCTCTCCGCGAAGTGCACCGCGACGCGGTCCACGATCACAAAGAGAACGCCCAGGACGACGGCGACGATCAGCAGTGTCCGCAGTGCGCGCATTCTCGGTGTTCCCCCACCTCGCCGTCATCGACAACGGCGGTCGCTGACGGCCGGGTGACCGCCGAGCGCGACTGTAACCCTGCGCGGCCGGGCGGCCGCCGAATTGTCGATCACCTGTGACATACACGCATCCGGTGGCCGACCGTACGAACGGGCGCGCACGGCCGGGCACCGTCAGCCGATGGCACGCCCCAGCAGGTAGACCACCGGCGCCGCCACCGTCAGCGGCAGGGCGACGCCCGCCGTGAAGTGGACGAAGCGCGAGGGATAGTCGTAGGAGGCCACCCGGTGGCCGATCAGGGCGCACGCGCCCGCGCCCAGACCGAGGAAGGCCCCGGAGCTGCCGAGGCCGGTGGCGCCGCCCATCGCGATACCCGCACCCGCCGCCGCCAGCAGGGCCACGACCACGGAGGCCGCGGTCGGCAGCGGCAGCGCCCGCGCGAGGACCGTCACCGCGACCGCCACGCCGCCCACGGTGACGGCGTGCGGCGCGGCCGCGAGGTGGCCGGCCGCGGCGATCGACAGGGCGGCCGAGGCGACGGTCGCCATCAGGCCGTGCATCCGCGTGTCCGGGTCGGCGTGCGACCGCAGCTGCAGGACGAGGGCGAGGAGCACCCACACGCCGAGGGTGCCGAGGATCGCGGCGGGCGCGTGCTCCCGGCCTGCCACGAGCAGCGCGACGTCCGCGGTGACCGCGCCCAGGAACGCCAGTGCGATGCCCTGACGGGCCGGCCACATGCCGTTCAGCCGGAACCACCCCGCGGCCGTCACGCCCTGGAGGATCACCAGCGGTACGACCAGGGCGTACGTCCCGAGAGCCGCGCCCCCGGCCAGCAGCGCCCCCAGCGCGGCCGTCAGCGCGGCGGGCTGCAGCCCGGGTTCGATGATCGGCGAACGTCCTTCCAGCCGGGCCCGCTGGTTGGCGGGGAGGGCGGAGACGTCGACGACCGGGGCCTGGGGCACGGTCGTCGTCCGGGTACCGCCGCCGCCCTGGTCCGCCGCCCAGCCGCCACCCTGGGCTGCTGCCGCCCAGCCGCCGCCCTGGGCGGTCGTGCCGCCGGGGCCCGACGGATGGGCGCGGCCGTCGGCGCCGGACGCCGGGTAACCGTGCGGCCCGTAGCTCTGGGCCTCGGGCGGCAGGGGCTGTGCGGCCCCGTAGGGCTGCCCCTCCCACTGCTGCGCGTAGGGCTGCTGCTGTTGCGGATACGCGGCGTTCGGGTCGTACCACCCCTGCTGCTGCGCCTGCTGCGGGTGGGGCTGCTGCTGATAGGGGTCGTACCCCGCGTCGTAGCCCTCGTACGGCTGGTTGCTCATCGCTTCGCTCATCCTCCTGCGAACGGCGGGAGCACCTCGACCGTGCCGCCCTCGGCCAGCCGTACCGTCTCATGCTCACGGGTGCCCACGGGATCACCGTCGACGAGGAAGGAGCATCGCCGCAGAACGCGGACGAGTTCGCCGGGGTGTCGCTCGCGGGCCGTGTCGAGCGCCTCCGCGAGCGTGATCGCGTCGTACGGCTCCTCGGCGGTCCCGGCCGCGGCCTTGGCGGCGGCCCAGTAGCGCACCGTGCCCTTTGCCATCTGCTTCCTCAACTCGGTCGTGGTGAACACGGTCAGGCTAGCCCGCACGGGAGACGACCCATGCGCCGATCCGCTCCAGCAGCTCGTCGTCGCTGGCGTGCTCGGCGTGGCCCATGCCGGGCTCCAGCCACAGCTCCGCGTGTCCGGGGGCGGCCTCGGCCAGCATCCGGGGGTGGTCGAGGGGGAAGTAGCCGTCCTGGTCACCGTGCACGATCAGCAGCGGGGTCGGCGCGATCAGGGGGACGGACTCCACGGGCGAGACCGGGACCGGGTCCCAGCCGCGGTGTTGGATACGGGTGCGCAGACCGTAGCGGCCCACCAGGCGTCCTGCGGGACGGGTCACCAGCCAGTGCAGCCGCCGCATGGGGGCGGTGCCCCGGTAGTACCAGCGCGCGGGAGCGCTGACGGACACCACCGCGTCCGGTTGCGCTCCTTCCTGATGGAGCGCCGCGTGCCGCAGCACCACGGACCCGCCCATCGAGAAGCCGACGGTGGCCACCCGCGTGTGCCCCAGCTCGCGCGCCCATCGCACCGCGGCCGCCAGGTCGAGCACCTCGCGGTCGCCGACCGTGGACCTTCCCCCGGACGCCCCGTGGCCCCGGAAGGAAAAGGTGACCACGGCGCCGTGACGTGCGAGGGCGGCGGACACCCGGCGGACGTGGGGCCGCTCCAGATCCCCGGTGAAGCCGTGCGCGACGACGATCACGAGATCCCCGAGGTGGCCGGAAGGTGCACGTCCGGTGTCGTGGGCAAGAGGGCCCGGATCGTATGCGGCGTCGATCGACACCCCGTCGGCCGTGCGCAGGAACGTCCGTACCGGCCCCCGACGTGCCGTCTCAGAGTGCGGACCAATCGTGGATGGTGCCGTATGACCTGCCCGACCAGTGCTCATGTGGGCTATTCTGCTGGGCAGAGGACTCGGGCAGCGCAGCCCCCGGGTCCTTTTGTGCTTTCGGAAGCGTTGTATACGAAGCGGGAAACCGCTGGTGTACGGGCCGTGGAACGCATAGGCGAGTCCCCGGGCGCGGGATTCACCACCGTACGAAGCAGTGCCGCAGACTCCCCCACGGCCTCAGGGCGTGGGAGGTGCCCCACTCGCAGGGACCGAGGAGGAACCAGACGTTATGGGCGAGCGAACCGTGCACGGACGTATGTGGACCAAGGCGGGTGAGGCACGATGAGTTCTCTGCTGCTCCTGACCAATGCCCTTCAGCCGTCGACGGAGGTGCTTCCCGCTCTCGGCCTGCTCCTGCACAACGTGCGAGTGGCTCCGGCGGAAGGCCCCGCTCTGGTCGACACCCCGGGCGCAGACGTCATCCTGATCGACGGACGCCGGGACCTCCCTCAGGTGCGCAGTCTGTGTCAGCTGCTGCGGTCCACCGGCCCCGGCTGCCCCCTGATCCTCGTCGTCACCGAGGGCGGCCTCGCGGCCGTCACCGCCGACTGGGGCACCGACGACGTCCTGCTGGACACCGCGGGTCCCGCCGAGGTGGAGGCGCGGCTGCGTCTTGCCATGGGTCGCCAGCAGCTCGTCAACGACGACTCCCCGATGGAGATCCGCAACGGCGACCTCTCCGTCGACGAGGCGACCTACAGCGCCAAGCTCAAGGGCCGCGTCCTGGATCTGACCTTCAAGGAGTTCGAGCTCCTGAAGTACCTCGCCCAGCACCCGGGCCGTGTCTTCACCCGCGCCCAGCTGCTGCAGGAGGTCTGGGGCTACGACTACTTCGGCGGTACGCGCACGGTCGACGTCCACGTACGAAGGCTGCGGGCGAAGCTCGGACCCGAGCACGAGTCGCTGATCGGCACCGTGCGCAACGTGGGCTACCGGTTCGTCACCCCCGAGAAGGGGGACCGCGGGGCGGAGGACGCGAGGGCCAGGGCGGCCCAGCCGAAACCGCAGGAGAGGGACGAGGCGGCAGCCGTGTCGGCGGCCGAGGTCACGGCTGAGGCATAGAACCTCGTACGCCCTGCCCAGGGGCGGTCCATCCGCGTAGACTCCGCGCGTGGCCAAGGTGACTCGGGACGATGTGGCAAGGCTGGCGGGCACGTCCACCGCCGTCGTGAGCTACGTCATCAACAACGGACCCCGGCCGGTCGCCCCGGCCACGCGCGAGCGTGTCCTCGCCGCGATCAAGGAACTGGGGTACCGGCCCGACCGGGTGGCCCAGGCCATGGCGTCGCGGCGCACAGACCTCATAGGCATGATCGTCCCCGATGCGCGGCAGCCCTTCTTCGGCGAGATGACGCACGCGGTCGAGCAGGCCGCCGCCGAGCGCGGGAAGATGGTCCTCGTCGGCAACACCGACTACGTGGCCGAGCGCGAGGTCCACTATCTGCGGGCCTTCCTCGGTATGCGCGTCTCGGGCCTGATCCTCGTCAGCCACGCGCTCAACGACCACGCCGCCGCCGAGATCGAGGCGTGGGACGCCCGGGTGGTGCTGCTGCACGAGCGGCCCGAGGCGATAGACGACGTCGCCGTCGTCACCGACGACCTCGGCGGCGCCCAGCTCGCCGTCCGCCACCTCCTGGAGCACGGCTACGAGTACGTCGCCTGTGTGGGTGGCACCGCGCAGACCCCGGCGGTCGGCGACCCGGTCTCCGACCACGTCGAAGGTTGGCGGCGCGCGATGCAGGAGGCCGGGATCCCGACCGAGGGCCGGCTCTTCGAGGCGCCGTACAACCGCTACGACGCCTACCGGGTGGCCCTGGAACTGCTGTCCGGCCCGAACCGTCCGCCGGCCGTCTTCTGCTCCACCGACGACCAGGCGATCGGTGTACTGCGGGCGGCGCGCGAACTGCGCATCGATGTGCCGGGCGAGCTGGCGGTGGCAGGCTTCGACGACGTCAAGGAAGCCGCGCTCACCGACCCGCCGCTGACGACCGTCGCCTCGGACCGCTCGGGGATGGCCCGGGCCGCCGTCGACCTGGTACTGGACGACGGGCTGCGGGTCGCCGGGTCCCGGCGGGAGCGGCTGAAGCTGTTCCCGTCCAGGCTGGTCGTGCGGCGTTCCTGCGGGTGCGAGGGCTGAACCCGGGGCCGGCCGTCACCCCGCCGGAGCGCGTCTGCCGCGGGCACCGTTGATCGAGCCGTGCCCTTTGCCGCGTGCGACGGCTGCTCTCTCCTCGCTGAGGGAACGCTCCTCTGCGAACTCCTCGAGCTCCGTGAACCGCTCAGGTTCCGTGAACTGCTCGGACTCCGCCCGCTCCGCGGTGACTTCACCTCCGCGCGGACCTTCCCCAACCCGGCCCGGAGAGAGATCGCCCGGCGGAGCTGTCGGTTGACGACTCGGACCTTGAACACCGGCCCTTCCAGGGCCGGTCGCCGCAGTGAGGTGCCGCCGCCGGGTGTCCGGGACGCGGAACGGCCCGCCGGTGAACCGGCGGGCCGTCACAGACGCTGCGTGCAGCGCGCTCAGAACAGCAGGTTGTAGCCGTTGAAGCCGGTGCCGAGCTTGATACGGGCGCCGAAGAGGCCGGTGGAGGCCTTGTTCGTGCCCCGGTACAGCCACAGCGTGCCGCTGGAGTCACGGGTGATGACGTCGGCGATACCGTCACCCGTCACGTCGCCGTTGGTGACGTACTGGGTGAAGTTCCAGCCGGTGCGTGCCAGGATCCTGGGCGACCACGGCGTGTGCGCCTGCTGGGTACCGCGGTACAGGTACAGGGTGCCGTTCGGGTAGCGGACCAGCAGGTCGGCCTTTCCGTCGCCGGAGAAGTCGCCGCGCCCGAAGATCTTCATGCCCTTCCAGGACTTGCTGACGACCTTGATCTTGGCGTTGAACTGGCCGTTGCCCTTGCCCGGGTAGAGGTACACGGAGCCGTCGGAGTCCACCGCGACCAGGTCGGGGCGGCCGTCACCCGTCATGTCGCCCGGGATGGCGTACGACTTGTAGCCGCCCCACACCGTGCTGATCTGCATCCAGGTGAACTCCTGCGAGGCGTGGTCGAAGTAGCTGCGGTACAGCTTCCCGTCGCCCTTGTCGCGGATGATCAGGTCCTGGTAGTAGTCCCGGTCCAGGTCGGCCTGAAGACCCCAGCTGATGGTCTGCCAGCCCTTGCTCTGGTAGGCGGCCCGCCCCAGCGAGGTGCCCTTGCTGTCCAGCTCGAACAGACCGCCCGAAGGCGTACGGGCCAGCAGGTCGGCGCGGCCGTCGTACGACAGGTCGGCGTCGTCGATGCGCGGCTGGGCGCCCACGGTGTACGTGGAGACCTTGGTGAAGACCGGGTAGGCGCCCTGGGCCGTGCAGCCCTCGACGCCCCACGACACGATGCCGACGATCTTGCCACCGACCACCAGCGGGCCGCCGGAGTCACCGTTGCAGGTGCTCTTGGTGCCCTCGTCGGTGCCCGTGGCCGGGGTGCCGGCGCAGATCATCGAGCCCTCGCGGAAGTAGTCCGCACCGAGGACCGAATTCATGGCGGAGTTGCAGGTGGAGTCGGCGACCAGCGGCAGGGTGGCCTTGCGCAGGTTGGCGGACAGATCCGAACCGCCACCCGCGGTCAGGCCCCAGCCGTACACCGTGGCACTCGTGCCCGCGCGGTACAGCGTGCTGTCGTTCGAGGCCGCGAGCTGCAGCCAGCGCTGCTCCAGCGGGCGGTCCAGGGTGAGGACGGCGATGTCGTTCTGGACGGTGTCGGGGTTGTAGTGCTGGTGGCTCCACTGACGCATGACGCCCGCGACGGTTCCGCTTGCGTAGTCGTCGAGTGCGGTGGCACCGGCCAGCACCGTGCCGTTCTTCGCCCAGTTCAGGCCCGCGACGCAGTGTGCGGCGGTGAGGACCTTGTTCGGGGCGACCAGGGTGCCGCCGCAGAAGTAGCCCTCGTCGGTGGCGGGGTCGTAGTAGCCGAGCTGGACCATCCAGGGCGCGGAGGCGATGGTGGTCTCGGTGCCGCCGATGATGAACGGGGACACCTTGCTCGACCCGGTGGTGGCGGCAGGTGCCCCGGTGGCGGCCTGTCGCTTCTGCTGCGTGTTCTGGGCCGCCTGCTTCCTGGCGGCGTTGAGCAGTCGGTCGCGCAGTTCCTTGTCCGAGGCCTTCGGCTTCGGGGTGGTGGTCTGCTGCCGGAGTACTCCGGGCTTCGGGAGTCCGCCCGCGGCGGCGGCCGGCTGGGCCGCCAGGGCGCCGGCGCCGGCGAGGGCCAGCGCGAGGGCGGCCCCGGAGAGCGCTGTGGCGGGCTGTCTCCAGCGGCCGCGCAAGGCACGTATCACTCAGGGCTCCTGGGGTGATGTCGTAGAAACGGGCCCGAGAAGGGCAAACGACACACCGGCCCGACGCAGCGCACGCATGGCATGGCAGCGCTGTACGGTCGGGCGAAACCGCGGAGCCCCCCTCCGGCGCCATGATCGTAGGCCCCGGGAGTTCCCTCGCACACTCATCGCACAGGCGTCAGACAAATGTTCGCCCGTCGGACACCTGATGTTTCCTTGACCTTCGGTGTCGCGATTCTCTGGGCCCCTCGCACCCCGGACACCCTTCCCGGGCCCGAGCCCGTCGGAGCCGCTCTCACAGCGACCTGGAGCGACTCCGAGCCGCCTTTAAATCGGGCATACACGGTTCTGTCGGGCTTCTCAGGGACGACTCAGGTGGCTCTCATGATCCCGGGACACTCTCTATTACATGACCGAGAGCTACCGCCGCAGCGGCGAGTACCAGTACCCCGAGGGTGACGGGCACCAGTTCGCACACCCCGGGCAGCAGCGCACCTCCTCCCCCGTGAACCCCGAGTGGCCGCCCCCGCCGGCGTACCAGCCGGCGCAGCCGGTGACCGTCGAACCGGGGACCACGGTGTGGCCGGGCCGGCAGGCCGCCACGGGTCACGGCGGCGACGGCAACGGCGGTGACACGGCTCTCCCCACCGCGGTCCCCGGCGGTTCCGGGGCGCCCACGCCGAACAAGCGCGCCAAGGGCCCGCTGGCCCTCGTCGCCGCTGTGGCCATCGTCGCCGCGGCCATCGGCGGCGGCACGGCCTACGGCATCCAGGAGCTGACCGGCAAGACCACCGTCTCCTCCAGCTCCACCAGCACCACCGTGGTGCCCTCGAGCAAGAGGGGCACGGTGGCCGGAGTCGCCGCCGCGGTCAGCCCGAGCATCGTGGAGATCAGCGCCACCTCGAACGCCGGCGAGTCGACCGGCTCCGGGGTGATCATCACGGGCAACGGCGAGATCATCACCAACAACCACGTCATCTCCGGCGCCTCCTCGATCAAGGTGACGACGAGCAACGGCAAGTCGTACCCCGCCCAGCTCGTCGGCACCGACAGCAACAAGGACCTGGCGCTGATCAAGGTGCAGGGCGCCTCCGGCCTGAAGACCGCCACGCTGGGCAACTCCGACGGCATCCAGGTCGGCGACACGGTCGTTGCCATCGGCTCCCCCGAGGGCCTGACCGGCACCGTCACCAGCGGCATCGTCTCCGCCCTCGACCGCGACGTCACGGTCTCGACCGACGAGAACCAGGATCAGGGCAACGGCCGGTGGCCGTTCGAGTTCGGCGGCCGGCAGTTCAACGGCGACACAGGCTCGTCCACGACGACGTACAAGGCGATCCAGACGGACGCGTCCCTGAACCCGGGCAACTCCGGCGGCGCCCTGATCGACATGAACGGCAACATCATCGGCATCAACTCGGCGATGTACTCGGACGCTTCCGACTCGACCTCGTCGAGCGCCGGCAGCGTCGGCCTGGGCTTCGCCATCCCGATCAACACCGTCAAGTCCGACCTGGCGAAACTGCGCTCCGGCTCCCAGAGCTGAAGCGGGCGTCCCGCCGGGCGATCGGTAAGGAGTACGACATGATCAAGCAGGTTCTGCACGAGGCGACCACTCCCGTCGGCCCCGCCGGGGTCTCCCTGGCCCTCGCCGTGGCGTACGAACTCCACGCGCCCGCGGCACGGACCTCGCGGAGGATCGTGGTGAAGACGCCCGAGCCGCGGGTCCCGGAGGTCGCGGTGCCGCAGTTGATGGGCCTGCGCACCAGCGCGGCACGCGTCCACCGCCGCAAGGTGCCGCTGAACCGCCTCACCGCGGTCCTGGGCTGACCCCCCCGCCCAGGAGTCCCCGGCGAAAAGCCCGAGCCGTCCTTTCCGTCCCCCGCCGGGAAACGTGCGAGGCTGAATGTGTGCAGCCCCGTCCCACCGCATCTCGAGGAACACCACACCCATGAGCCCCGCCGAAGGCGACCGTGAACCCCAGCGCATCCTGATCGTGGACGACGAGCCGGCGGTGCGCGAAGCACTCCAGCGCAGCCTCGCCTTCGAGGGCTACGACACCGAGGTCGCCGTGGACGGCGCGGACGCGCTGCAGAGGGCGACCGCCTACCAGCCCGACCTGGTCGTCCTGGACATCCAGATGCCGCGCATGGACGGCCTCACCGCCGCGCGCAGGATGCGCGGCGCGGGCACCACCACACCCATCCTCATACTCACCGCCCGTGACACGGTCGGCGACCGCGTCACCGGCCTCGATGCCGGGGCCGACGACTACCTGGTCAAGCCGTTCGAACTGGACGAGCTGTTCGCCCGTATCCGCGCCCTGCTGCGCCGCAGCTCGTACGCCGCCGCCGCGGTCGGCGCCCCGGAGGACGAGGCACTGACCTTCGCCGACCTGCGCATGGACCTGGCCACGCGTGAGGTCACCCGCGGCGGACGGCCGGTGGAGCTGACCCGCACCGAGTTCACGCTCCTGGAGATGTTCATGGCGCATCCGCGCCAGGTGCTGACCCGTGAGCAGATCCTGAAGGCCGTATGGGGCTTCGACTTCGAGCCGTCGTCGAACTCCCTCGATGTGTACGTGATGTACCTGCGCCGCAAGACGGAGGCGGGCGGCGAGCCGCGCATCGTGCACACGGTCCGGGGTGTGGGCTACGTCCTGCGGCAGGGCGGCGCCGAGTGATCAAGCGGGTCCGTTCACTTCCACTCCGCTCACGGCTGGCCCTGCTGGTGGCCGCGGCCGTGGCGTTCGGTGTGGCGGCGGTGTCGATGAGCTGCTGGTTCATCGTGCAGGGCAAGCTGTACGCGCAGGTGGACAGCAACCTCAGGAGCAACAGCGGACCGGTCCGGGCCGGAGGCCTGGCGAGCGTCCGGGCCGAGTGCACGACCACCCCGTCCCCGCAGGACGACCGCGGCCCCGAGGTCAACATCTACTACACGCAGGTCGTCAGTGCGACCGGGCAGGTCTGCGTCTACCAGAACTCCGCCGGCCTGGTGAAAGTCACGGACAGCGACACGGAGATCGCCGCCGACCCGACCCACGGCATCCTCCACAACAGCACCGACAGCAAGGGCAACCCGGTACGGGTGCTGACGACCCCCCTGCTGAGCGACGGCCCGGCGGGCCCGCAGCTCTACCCGGGCTACGCCCTGCTCCGGGCCTACCCGCTGAAGGACACGGACAAGACGCTCAAAGACCTCGCCGTGATCCTCCTCATCGTCTCCGGCCTCGGCGTCGTGGCCGCCGGAGCCGTCGGACTGGCCGTGGCCCGTGCGGGCCTGCGCCCCGTCGACAAGCTCACCGAGGCCGTCGAGCACATCGCCCGCACCGAGGACCTGACCACGCACATCCCGGTGGACAAGGAGAGCGAGGACGAGATCGCCCGGCTGTCCCGCTCCTTCAACTCGATGACCTCGGCTCTCGCCAGCTCCCGCGAACTGCAGCAACAGCTGATCGCCGACGCGGGCCACGAACTGCGCACACCGCTGACGTCACTGCGGACGAACATCGAACTCCTCACCCGCAGCGAGGAGACCGGCCGCCCGCTCCCCGCGGAGGACCGCAAGGCGCTGCTCGCCTCGGTGAAGGCACAGATGACGGAACTGGCCTCACTCATCGGGGACCTGCAGGAACTCTCGCGTCCCGAGAAGGACCAGCACGCCGGCAAGGCGCAGGTGGTGGAGATGCAGGACATCGTGGAGTCCGCGCTGCGCCGCGCCCGGCTGCGCGGTCCGGAGCTGTCGATCACGGCGACCCTCCAGCCGTGGTACGTACAGGCCGAGCCGACCGCTCTGGAGCGGGCGGTGGTGAACATCCTCGACAACGCGGTGAAGTTCAGCCCCGAGGGCGGCACGATCGAGGTCTCCCTGCTGCGCGGCGCTCTGACGGTCCGCGACCACGGCCCGGGAATCGCGGCCGAGGAACTGCCGCATGTCTTCGACCGCTTCTGGCGCTCTCCCTCGGCCCGCGCCCTGCCGGGCTCCGGCCTCGGCCTGTCGATCGTGGCCCGCACGGTCCAGCAGGCGGGCGGCGAGGTGTCCCTGCGGCCGGCCGAGGGCGGCGGCACGGTGGCGACGGTACGGCTGCCGGGGGCGTCGATCGCACCGCCGGAGACGGCACCGGGCGAACTTCCCTGATCCGGCCGCCCCTTCACCGCCGCGCGTCGACAGGAACCCGGCGGGACTGCTGCGCGTCGTGGCCCCGGTCCCGCGAGGTCGCCTCAGCGCGGGCCCATAGTCTCGCTCGGAAGAGTGACATGTACGAGTACCAGGTTGCCGTCGGTCTGCTTGGCTCCGCCCGCCAGAAGGCCCGTCCCCGCCGGTGGCGGGAACGGGCCTTCGGTCAGGCGCGTCGATCAGTGCGCCCGGGTCACTGCACCAGGGTGATCCGGTCCGCCGCCGGCACCGGATAGGGCGCCACGGCCGACGAGTTGGCCGTCAGATAGGCCCCGAGGGCGGCCAGGTCGTCGCCACCGACCAGCACGTTCGCGCCCTTGCCGAGCTCCGCGAAGCCGTCGCCGCCGCCCGCGAGGAAGGAGTTCATGGCGACGCGGTAGGTGGCGGCCGGGTCGATCGCCGTGCCGTTCAGCTTCACCGAGTCCACGACCACACGCGCGGCGCCCGACTTCGTCAGGTCCAGCGTGTAGGTCAGGCCGCCGGACACCTGCAGGATCTTCGGCGAGGCCTCGTTCGCTCCGATGACCTGCTGCTGCAGCGCCGTGATCAGCTGGGCTCCGGTCAGGTCGACCAGGTTCACCGTGTTGGCGAACGGCTGGACCGTGTACGCCTCCCCGTACGTCACCACACCGTCTCCCTCACCACCGCTCGCCGCGTAGGTGAGCGGCCCGCGGATGCCGCCGGGGTTCATCAGCGCGACGGCGGCCTTGGGGTCGAGGGACTTGGCGTACGCGAGCTGCGCGTCCGCGATCAGGTCGCCGAGTGGGGACTCGGTGCCGCTGGTGCCGATCTCGCCCGCGATGTACCCGATGGGCCGGGAGGCGACGGGGGCCGCGAGCGTCTTCCACTTGTTGATCAGGCCCGTCAGGTCGGCCGCCTTGGCGACGTCACGAGTGACCACGTGGTTCGCCGACTTCACGGCCGTACGGGCGATGTCGCCGGTCCAGCGGTCGTACGTCAGCGTGGTGTCCGTGTACAGCCGGCCGAACGAGGACGCCGACGTCACCATGCGGGGGCGGCCCGCCGGGTCGTCGATCGTGCACACGTACGCCTGGTGGGTGTGGCCGGTGACCAGCGCGTCCACGGCCGGGGTGACATGCCGGGCGATGTCGACGATCGGACCGGAGATGCCGTCGCCCGCACCCGGGCTGTCGCAGTCGTAGTTGTACGCGCCCGACGCGGGCGCGCCGCCCTCGTGCACCAGGGCGACGATCGACTGGACGCCCTGCCGCTGGAGCACCTTGGCGTACTTGTTGATCGTCTCCACCTCGTCGCCGAACTTCAGGCCCTTGACGCCCTCCGCGGAGACGATGTCCGGGGTGCCCTCGAGCGTCACGCCGATGAAGCCGACCTTGATGCCGTGCTTCTTCCACACCCAGTAGGGCTTGAGGATCGGCTTGCCGGTCTTCTCGTCGGTGACGTTCGCGGCGAGGTAGGGGAAGTTCGCCCCCTGGAACTCCTCGCTGTCGTCGTAGCAGCCGTCCGTCGGGTGGCAGCCGCCGTTCTGCAGCCGGGCCAGTTCCCTGGCACCCTCGTCGAACTCGTGGTTGCCGACGCTGGTGACGTCCAGGTCCAGCTTGTTGAGGGCGTCGATGGTCGGCTCGTCGTGGAACAGCCCGGAGATCAGCGGCGAGGCGCCGACCATGTCACCGGCGGCCGCGGTGATGGAGTACGGGTTGTCCTTGCGGGCCTGCCGCAGATGTGTGGCGAGGTACTCGACACCACCCGCGTCGATGGTCTTGGTGGTGCCGTCCTTCTCGAGCTCGGTGACCCGTCCCGAGGAACCGGCCGGCGGCTCCAGGTTGCCGTGCAGGTCGTTGAAGGACAGCAGCTGGACGTTCTGGTAGCGGCCGGGGAACTCGTGACCGTGGCCGGGCCGACTGCTGTGGGCGTCGGCCGGCAACGCGGCCACCAGGGCTCCGACGGTGGCCAGGCCCGCGGCGGCGCCCAGCATGCGGTGAAGACGTCTGTGCCGGTAGATCGGCGGCATGTGCCCCCCTCTGTGAAGTGCGCAGGGTGCTGCCCGGCGCACGCAGCCGGGCCCCGACGCACGCGTTGTGTAAAGAGCGTGCCAAGACGGCGGTCCGCGCAGCCTAGGGTCAACGCGCGTAGCGCAACAGGGGGTTCGGGGTTACAACCAGGTTGCCTTTACCTCCCCTTTCCCCGGTCCTCCCCTTACCCTCGTACCCATGACCAGCGACGACACCGACCGCCCGGCACTGCCCCGCTCCCTCGAGACCGTCACGACGCTCTCGCCCGAACAAGCCGAGACCGTCCTCGCGCTGCTCGCCGAGGCCGCCCGGGTGGACGGCCAGCAGGCCGTGTCCGAACAGGGGCGGCTGCAGCTGCGCGGCGGTGAGCGGGAAGGCGTGTCCCATCTGCTGCTGTCGGTCGACGGCACGCTCGTCGGTTATGCGCAGCTGGAGGACACGGACCCGGTGGAGGCCCCGGCGGCCGAACTGGTCGTGCACCCCTCGTACCGCGGCCATGGGCACGGCCGGGCCTTGGGCGCCGCGCTCCTCGCAACCTCCGGCAAGCGACTGCGGGTGTGGGCGCACGGCGGTCACTCGGCCGCCCGGCACCTCGCCCAGGTTCTCGGCCTCTCCCTCTTTCGTGAACTGCGTCAGCTGCGCCGCCCGTTGACCGACCTCGACCTGCCCGAGCCGAAACTGCCCGACGGCGTGACCGTGCGCACCTTCGTGCCCGACCAGGACGACGCGGCCTGGCTCGCCGTCAATGCGGCGGCCTTCGCCCACCACCCCGAACAAGGCTCTCTCACCCAGCGCGACCTCGACGACCGCAAGGCCGAGCCGTGGTTCGACCCTCAGGGCTTCTTCCTGGCGGAACGCGAGGGCGAGCGGGGCCCCGAGCTGATCGGCTTCCACTGGACCAAGGTCCACGCGGAGGAGCAGCTCGGCGAGGTCTACGTGCTGGGCGTCCGCCCTGGCGCCCAGGGCGGCGGCCTCGGCCGGGCCCTCACCACGATCGGCCTGCGTCACCTCGCTGCCCAGGCCCTGCCGACCGCCATGCTCTATGTCGACGCGGACAACAAGGCGGCGCTCACCGTCTATGAGCGGCTCGGCTTCACGACCCACGAGACGGATCTGATGTACCGCACGGAGACGTGAGGAGCGGTCGGCCCTCAGCGGCCGCCCGGTTGTGTCAGCGGTGGGCCCGGACCAGTGGAAGGCGCCTCGCGGTCGGCTCCGGCAGAAGCGCCGCGCCCGCCGGCAGACTGAGCACCAGGAGTGCCGCCCACCGCTGATGGGCCGCCCAGCCGGGGGCGCCCACCGCGGCGAACAGCGCCCACCGCTCGGGCAGCAGCACCGCCAGTACCGTGCCCGCCAGCAGCGCCGCCGCCACGCCCGGCCCCGGCTGCGGCTCCTCGGTGAACCGCACGGCCGCCATCGCGCCGGCGAGCGCCAGGGCCGCGATCACCGCCGCCTCCAAGCTGACATCCGCGGCCGGAGGCCGTATCTTCCCGGGTACCAGGAGCAGGGCCGCCCCCCAGCCGAGGGCGGCCTGCGGTACGACCAGCGCCAGCCGCAGCCCCGTCCGCACCGTCCGCCGGACCGGCACCACCGCGGTGATCTGCCGTGCCGGGTCGTCCAGCAGGAACGCCAGCCCCAGGGCGAAGGCGACCGCGGCGGACCTGAGGAGGGCAAGGGCCAAGCCTGCGTCGGCACCGCCGGGTACCAACCGGGTGACGGCCGGGAAAGCGAGGCCCAGCCCGCCCGCGGCACCGAGCACGCGCCGGGGGAGGGAGCGCCACACCGGCGGAAGAAGGGCACGGATCTCTGCGTACCTCTGCGCTACCCCTGGCATGACTTCTCGTTCCCGGCCCCCTCGGCCCCCGGTACGCCGAGCAGCTCCGCCGCCCGCGCCTCCGTTGTCTTCGGGGAGGTCAGCTCCGTCCAGTGCGCCTTCACCCTGGCCGTGACGCTGTAGCGCGGACGCTTGAGCAGTTCGCGGACGATCCGGGTCTGTTCGGCACTCATGGCGAGCGAGTCGGTGGGCGTCAGCGCCACGGCGGCGTCCCCGAGGCCGCCGTCCACACGGACGCTGCGGAACGCCGCCATCGGATCGTCCTGCGCGGCCAGCGCCAGCCACATGACAGTCACCACACGTGCGTCGCACATTCCGGAGGCCGCCTGCTCGTCACCGGCGACGAGGACGGAGGCGACCCCGACGGCGAACTCGGGGATGCGATTGCCGCCCCAGCGTGTGCCCACCGTGACCTCGCCCGGTGTGTGCCGGGGAGCGATGGAGGAGTCGCTGTGCAGGTCGTAGACCATCGGTATCCGCTGGCGGATCGTCATCCGCGCCCCTGCGGCACCGCCGCCCGCGAGGGCCTGGACCCGGTCGGCCGCCCGCGCCCAGTCGTCCCGCCAGGCGGTCCACTCGGGGAAGGAGCAGTACGTCGATCGGCCGTACACCGCGCACGACTGGAACTTCTCCGGCGTACGGCTCATCTTTGCGCGGGCGGCGGCCAGGGCGGGCTCGTGGCTCGGTGACTGTCCCGCGATCCCCGCGCCGGTGGCGACGAGCGCGACGACCGTCAGTGCCTTCAGCATGCGCGTGCGTCCGCCGCTCAGGAGGACCGTGACGCCCAGCAGCAGTGCCGTGAGGCCCGCCAGATACAGGGCGTGCCAGGCGGCCGGGCGGCCCAGGACCTCGGAGGGGATGGGCGAGGCGCCGTGGTCGGAGACGACCGGGTCCAGCCAGGTCAGCCAGTGGGTCTCCCCTCCGGTGACGGCGGAGGCGACCAGGAGCGCGGCGAATCCCACGACCACGAACAGCGGACCGCCGGCCGTGCTGGGGTACAGCCGCGCGATGAGTACTCCGAGCACTCCGGACAGGAGCACCACAAGCGGCGCCACCACCAGTTCGGCCGGCGATCCGTGCCCGACCGCCCCGGGCCGCAGCGCCGCGGCACCGAACTCGACGGCGGCGACCACCGCGGTGACCGCCGCGAACGGCACGACGGACAGCGTGTGCGCCACCGCGCGCTGCCAGCGCTCCATCACCAGCACGTCGAAGAGCCGGTCCGTGCCATGGCGCCGGGAGCGGAGCGAAGCGACGTTCACACACATGAGGACGGCGACACCGAGGAGCATGGCGCCGGACTGGGTGGCACGGTCCGCGTCGTGGAAGACCGGGAAGTCGTCCATGCCGTCCCGGGAAAAGAGCAACTTCCAGACCGCTGAGCCGACGTACAGCGTGAAGAACACGAACACCGGGATGGTCAAGAGGAGTTCGCGCGCCTCGAGGCGGGCGAGCGCGAGAACGGCGGAGGCCGACGTGCGAGCGGCCCGCGTGGGTGCGGGGACCATCGGGGCTTCCTTGTCGAGGACCGTGCTCATACGGACGCCACCTCCGCGGGCTCCCCGTCGAGGACGAGCAAGTACCCGTCCTCCAGTGTCGGTTCGAGGAGGTCGGCGCCCTTCGGAGGGTCGCCGACGTTACGGAAGGTGCCCAGGCCCGTGCGCCAGCCGGCGCGGGCGCCCGGGTCCCGTTGCGTACTGCTCCAGACCCGGCCCGCCGCCCGAGCGGTCAGCTCGGCCGGGGTGCCCGCGAAGCGGATCCAGCCCCGGGCCATGACGATCACACGGTTGCAGAGCATGGCCACGTCCTCGGTCTGATGGGTGGACAGCAGTACCGTGCGACCCTCGCCCGCGTCCGCGATCAACTCCCGAAACCGCATGCGCTGTTCGGGGTCGAGGCCCACGGTCGGTTCATCGAGGAGCAGCAGACCCGGGTCCCCGACGAGGGCCGCGGCGAGGGCGACGCGCTGGCGCATACCGCCGGACAGCCGCTTGATGCGCTTGCCGCGCACATCGGAGAGGTCGACGGCTTCGAGCACACGCCGCACCTCGAGGTGACGGGCGGCGCGGTCGGTCAGCTCCTTGAGGATGGCCACGTAGTCGACGAACGCGAAGGCCGTGAACTCCGGGTGGAAGCCCGGGTTCTGCGGCAGATAGCCGAGCCGGCGCCGTACCTCCTGGCGTCCGGCGGCCGTGTTCGGATCGTGCCCGAGGACGGTGAAGGCGCCCCTGTCGGCGGGCACGGCGGTGGCGAGCACCCGCAGCAGGGTCGTCTTGCCCGCGCCATTGGGCCCGAGAAGCCCGGTGACCCCCTCACTCAGACGCAGAGAGACATCGTCCAGAGCGGCCGTGCCGCCGTAGCGCAGGGTCAGGCCGGAGGCCGAGACGGTGGGAACGGTGGTCATGAGGTGCTCCTGTTGACGAAGTCGGTGAACAGGGAGGGCGCCGGGGAGGCGTCGAACCTGTCGCGCAGACGGTGCAGCACGGCGGCCGCGACGACGGCGACCGCCGCCGCCACGCCCTGGCCCGCGCCGGTGAACGGGGCCGGCGTGCCGTTGGCGGTCACCTTGGCGACCACCAGCAGGGCGACCCAGCCGCCGCTGACCAGGGCGGGAGCGAGGACCGGGCCCAAGCGAGCGGTCAGCGCGAGCCCGGTGGCGGTCAGCGCCAGGGCGGGAAGCAGCCAGGCGAGGGCCCGGAGCCCGTATCCGGGGAGGGCCAGCGTCGCCAGCCCGTTCAGCGCCAGGCTCGCGACGAGCACCGCGACCGTGCGGATCATGAGCAGGCGGAAGCCGTGCAGCGGGGCGACGAGAGTGAGCTCGTACGTCCTGTCGAGGGCCGGGCCGTAGGACAGCGCGACACCCGCCAGCGGGAGCAGCGGGGCCAGTGCCAGGAAGTAGGCGGGCGAATCCGCCGCGTACACGCTGGCCACCGTCATCACCAGGACCAGCAGGACCGCCCCCAGCCAGGAGGCGCGCAGCACCGGTGTCGCGGCGAGCAGTCGCGCTGTGTGATCGGCGACCCCCGCCCTCGTGAGCAGTCCTTCGAAAAGTCCCGGCCGGGGAGCGTCGAGCTCGGCGTCCAGCCGCTCCCAGCCCCGGTCCAGGGCGAGCGGGTCGCCGACCTCGGCAAGCGCCCCGCGGCAGGACGCGCACGTGACCAGGTGTGCGTCGACCGACCACAGCCGCGGTGCCTCCAACTCGCCGCGTACATAGGCGCGAAGATCGTCGGCGTCCGCATGCCATCCGGTGGCGCCGTGCTTCTCGTCCCTCATGCCAGCTCCTCCCGCAACCGCCTGCGCGCACGCAGCGCCCTCGTCTTGACCGTGCCCGGGGGAATGCCGAGCAGGACGGCCGCCTCCCTGGTGCTGAGCCCGTCGATCACCGTCGCCTGGAGGACGGCCCTCAGCTCGGGCGAGAGCCTGGTCAGGGCACCCGCCAGGTCCCCGTGCTCCACTCCGGCCAGGACGCGCTCCTCCGCCGAGGCCTCGTGGCGGTGCCGCAGCCTGGCCAGGGTCTGGCGCAGACGGCCGCGCGCGCCGTCACCGCGCAGCGCGTCCACCAGCCGCCGGGCGCCGATGCGCCAGATCCAGCCGGCCACGTCGCCGTCCTCGTGGTAGCGCGCGGTGCCGCGCCAGACCGCCAGGAACGTCTCCTGCACGACGTCGTCCACGACCCCCGGATCGGCGCACCGGCCGCGCAGCCGTGCCGTGAGCCACGGCGCGTACCGCCGGTACAGCTCCTCGAAGGCGTGGCGGTCACCGTCTGCCGCGGCACGCAGCAGCTCCCCGTCACTTCTCGTTTCCCTCACGCCCCTTCATCGGACGAGCCCTCGCGACCGGTTCACGTTTCAGGGCAGAATTTCAGTGGCGCGGCGGCCCGTGCCCACTGAGCCCCAGGATCGGCACGGCGCGCCCCCCTTCCAGCTCTCCCGTACGCCGCAGCGCCGCCTGTAGACGTCCGCGAGCCCCTCCGCGCTATCCCGCACGTCATGTCGCTGTAACCGCTGATTCAGACGGGCTTGCGACGCTCGGCCAATGAACGCCGCCGTGCCAGAGCCCTCACCGCCCCCGAAGAACGGGGCCGGTGCGGAAAGCGGGCGTCCCTTCGCCGACATGCCGCCCGGTCGCTTCGACGCGCCCATCACCCGGTCGGCGCGGAACAATGGGTATATGAGCCAGCAGAACGCCCAGGCACCGGCCCACCCGTCGTCCCCCGCCACTCACCATGACGGAGAGTCCTCGGGCCGCGCGAACGTGCAGAATGAGCAACCCTCTGTAGGGTCCCTCGCCGCGCACCGCCCGCACCCCGTGCCGGCGACGGTCTCCGAGCTGGAACCGGACATCGACTCCGACCTCTCGTCGTACGAGGTGGCCGAGGGCGCCCAGCTGCCGCAGGGCCGCTTCCTCGACCGGGAGCGCAGCTGGCTCCAGTTCAACGAGCGCGTGCTCGAACTGGCCGAGGACCCGAACACGCCCCTCCTGGAGCGGGCGAAGTTCCTGGCGATCTTCGCCAGCAACCTGGACGAGTTCTTCATGGTCCGGGTGGCAGGACTGAAGCGCCGCATCGCCACCGGCGTCGCCACCCGGTCCGCGTCGGGTCTGCAGCCCCGCGAGGTGCTGGAGATGATCTGGGCCCGTTCCCGCGAGCTCATGGCCCGGCACGCGGCCTGCTTCCAGGAGGACATCGCCCCGGCGCTCGCCGAGGAGGGCATCCACATCGTCCGCTGGAGCGAGCTGACCGACAAGGAGCAGGCGCGCCTCTTCACGCTCTTCCGGCACCAGATCTTCCCGGTCCTCACGCCGCTGGCCGTCGACCCCGCGCACCCCTTCCCCTATATCTCGGGGCTCTCGCTCAATCTCGCGGTCGTCGTGCGCAACCCGGTCTCGGGCCACCGCCACTTCGCGCGCGTCAAGGTCCCGCCGCTGCTCTCCCGTTTCCTGGAGGCCTCCTCGCAGCGGTACGTCCCGATCGAGGACGTCATCGCCGCGCACCTGGAGGAGCTGTTCCCGGGCATGGAGGTGCTGGAGCACCACACCTTCCGGATAACCCGCAACGAGGACCTCGAGGTCGAGGAGGACGACGCCGAGAACCTGCTCCAGGCCCTGGAGAAGGAGCTCATGCGGCGCCGCTTCGGGCCCCCGGTGCGCCTGGAGGTCGAGGAGTCCATCGACCAGTACGTCCTCGACCTGCTGGTGCGCGAGCTGAAGATCTCCGAGGCCGAGGTGTACCCGCTGCCCGGTCCGCTCGACCTCACCGGTCTGTTCGGCATCGCCAACCTCGACCGGCCCGAGCTGAAGTACCCGAAGTTCATCGCGGGCACCCACCGCGACCTCGCGGAGGTCGAGTCGGCGTCCGCGCCCGACATCTTCGCGGCGCTGCGGGAGCGGGACGTGCTCCTGCACCACCCGTACGACAGCTTCTCGACCTCGGTACAGGCGTTCCTCGAGCAGGCGGCCTCCGATCCGGACGTGCTCGCCATCAAGCAGACGCTGTACCGGACCTCGGAGACCTCGCCGATCGTCGACGCGCTCGTCGACGCCGCAGAGGCAGGCAAGCAGGTCCTCGTGCTGGTCGAGATCAAGGCGCGCTTCGACGAGCAGGCCAACATCAAGTGGGCCCGCAAGCTGGAGGAGGCCGGCTGCCACGTCGTGTACGGACTGGTCGGCCTGAAGACGCACTGCAAGCTGTCGCTGGTCGTGCGGCAGGAGGGCGAGACGCTCCGGCGCTACAGCCACGTCGGGACGGGCAACTACCACCCGAAGACCGCACGCCTGTACGAAGACCTGGGGCTGCTGACCGCGGACCAGCAGGTCGGCGCCGACCTGTCCGACCTGTTCAACAGGCTCTCGGGCTACTCGCGCCGCGAGACCTACCGCCGGCTGCTGGTCGCCCCCAAGTCCCTGCGCGACGGGCTGATCTCGCGGATCAACAAGGAGATCCAGCACCACCGGGCCGGGCGTCCGGCCTACGTCCGCATCAAGGTCAACTCGATGGTGGACGAGGCGGTCGTCGACGCCCTGTACCGCGCGTCCCAGGCGGGCGTCCCCGTCGACGTCTGGGTGCGCGGCATATGCGCGCTGCGCCCGGGTGTGACCGGTCTGTCCGAGAACATACGGGTGCGGTCCATACTCGGCCGCTTCCTCGAGCACTCCCGGGTCTTCGTCTTCGGCAACGGAGGCGAGCCCGAGGTGTGGATCGGCAGCGCCGACATGATGCACCGCAACCTGGACCGCCGTATAGAAGCACTGGTCAGGGTGGCCGACCTGGCGCACCGGGCGGCCCTCAACCGGCTCCTCGAGACCGGTATGTCCGACACGACCTCCTCCTGGCACCTGGGTCCGGACGGAGAGTGGACACGGCACGCCACCGACGCGGAGGGCCAGCCCCTGCGGAACATCCAGGAGATGCTCATAGACGCCCGGAGGCGCCGGCGTGGCACAGCAACACCTTGATCCTCACACCGACCCCGCGGCCGGGCGCTCTGCCGGGCTCTCGGCTCCGCTGGAGCGGGGGGATCCCCAAGAGCAGGGCGGCATCCCCACGGGGGACGTCCTCGCGAGCTACCTGCGGGCTCAGGCGACCGAGTTCCTGCGCTCGCTGCGGCAGCACCGGGAGACCGGTGCTGCCGGTGGTCCGCCCGCCCGAGCCGAGGCACGGGTGGAGGAGCGCGGAACGGACGACTCCGGCGACGCGGCGCTCGCGTTGCGCCGCTCGGCCCGCCGTATCAGCGGGACGCTCCACACGTTCCGCCCGCTCCTCGACGCGGACTGGTCCGAGGAGATGCGACCCGAACTCGCCTGGCTGTCCGGCACGCTGGCCCGCGAGCACGCGTACGCGGCCCGGCTCGAGCGGCTGCTCCTCGCGCTGCACCGGCTCTCGGGCTCCTCGGTCTTCCCGGCGCAGGCGGGGGGCGCCGCGGAATCCACCGGTGGTGGACCGCGCACCCAGACCGCCGCTCCGGAGCGCGGCAATCTGACCGTGGGCGCGGCGAAGGCGGGCGCCCTGCTGGAGCGCCAGCTGACCCTGGCCCGGACGCGCGCCCACTCCGCGGCCCTGCAGGCCCTCGGGTCGAGCCGCTTCCACGCGGTGGCGGACAGCGTCGCCGTGCTCGCCAGCGAGGTACCGCTCACGCCCGCCGCGGCCGGCGCCGACCTGCGCCCGCTGGCCGCCGCGGCCGAGGAACGCATGTGCGACGCGGTGGCAGCGCTGCCGCTGGTCACCGCGGGCCACCCGTACAACGCGGAGGCTCTGATCTACGGACTGTCCCCGGACCCGGCCCCGCACCCGCAGGACGGCCCCTGGCATCAGGTCCGGCTGCTGCTGCGGCTGCACCGCTACGCCCGTGAGGTGCTGCACGGCGGGTACGGGGAGGCGCCCGTCGACGTCCGACTGCTGGCCGCGGGCCAGGCCCTGAACCGGCACCGGGACGCCTCGGAGGCGGCCGCCGCTGCCGCCGCCGCTGCGCGCACCCCGCGCATCGCCCCGGCGACGGCCTACGCCCTCGGCGTCCTGCACGCCGACCAGCGCCACGAGGTGGAGGCCGCCCGCTACGCCTTCCAGCAGTCATGGCAGCGGCAGGCGGTGGGTACTCCGTAGGTCCGGCGTTCTGCGACAGGCACTCGTACGACGGCACGGCGCGCCCCCGGGCGCGCCGCAGGCAAAGGAGCCGGAACACTCCATGACCGAGGACGACATCATCCGGGCGGCGGGCTGTGTGCTGTGGCGCCGCTCCCCCGTCGACGGCGAACTGGAGATCTGTCTCGTCCACCGGCCGAAGTACGACGACTGGTCCCACCCGAAGGGCAAGCTCAAGCGCGGGGAGGTCCCGCTCACGGGCGCGCTGCGAGAGGTGGAGGAGGAGACGGGTTACGGCGCGGTGCCCGGCGCCCCCCTGCCCGCCGCCCACTACGAGGCGGGCGGCCGCCCCAAGCAGGTCGACTACTGGGCGGCCGAGGCGACGGAGGGCTTCTTCACCCCGAACCACGAGGTGGACCGCATCCTGTGGCTCCCGCCGATCACGGCCCGTCACCGCCTGACTCAGCCCCGCGACCGGGATCTGGTCGACGCCCTCCTGAGCGCACTGAACCTCACGTGATCGCCTTCGCAAAGGGCCGCCCCGGCATTCGGAGTAGCCCTTCGCTCTCCGCGGCGGGGCGGCCCCGCAGCGCGGCCCGGCGCCCTTGGACACTCGGCGTTCACCATCACGGACCGTGCCCGGACCATCATGGGCGCGCCATAGAGCGCATCGGTGATCGGGATCTTCCGGACATGAATGACCTTGCTCAGATGCGTAGAGTTACGAGCATCCGGGGTGTCACTCGGAATCACCCTGTGTCCTTTATGTAAGCGTTCCGTGATCTAACCGCACCGTCTATAGGGGTTCACCCTGCGTTCACTTATGGCCATAAGCGGCTTCACCTGATCTGCCTACTTTCGGCCTTACCTGATGGAGGACGCGATCTGGAAATACGCGTCCGCATCAACCACAACGTCGCACGCCGCCGATCAGGACGGCGGCAACTGGAAGGAACTCCCGAAAGTGAAGCTTCAGCGCATGAACCGGCGGGCCATCACCCTCGGTGCTCTCGCCGTCTCCGGCGCCCTGGCCCTCACGGCGTGCGGCTCCGACGACACGGGCAGCAAGAACGGTGGCAGCAGCGCCTCCGCCTCGTCGTCGACGAACGCCAGCTCCATCAAGTGCGACGCCAAGGGCGGCCAGCTTCTCGCCGACGGCTCCTCCGCGCAGAAGAACGCGATCGACGCCTGGGTCGCGCAGTTCAGCCAGGCCTGCCAGACCCAGATCAACTACAAGGCCGGCGGCTCCGGTGCCGGTGTGACCTCCTTCACCCAGGGCCAGCTGGCCTTCGCCGGCTCGGACTCCGCGCTGAAGCCCGAAGAGGTCGCGGCCTCCAAGAAGGTCTGCACCGGCGGCCAGGGCATCGACCTCCCGATGGTCGGCGGCCCGATCGCCCTCGGCTACAACCTGCCGGGCGTGGACAACCTGGTCCTGGACGCCAAGACCATCGCCGAGATCTTCAACAACCAGATCAAGACCTGGAACGCCCCGGAGATCAAGAAGCTGAACCCGAGCGCGAAGCTTCCCTCCACCAAGATCCAGGCGTTCCACCGCTCTGACGAGTCCGGCACCACGGACAACTTCACCAAGTACCTCAAGGCCGCTGCCCCGTCCGTCTGGGGCAAGTACGAGGGTGGCAAGGCCTGGCAGGCCCCGGGTGGCCAGTCCGCGCCGCAGTCCGCGGGTGTGGCCCAGCAGGTGAAGCAGACCGCCGGCGCCATCGGCTACTTCGAGCTCTCCTACGCCAAGGACATGTCCACGGTCAAGATCGACACGGGCGCCTCCGCCCCGGTCGAGGCCAACATCGACAACGCCACCAAGGCCATCGCCGACGCCAAGGTCGTCGGCACCGGCAAGGACCTGTCGCTGCAGCTGAACTACAACACCAAGGCCGACGGTGCCTACCCGATGGTCCTGGTCACCTACGAGATCATCTGCGACAAGGGCAACAAGGCGGACACCCTGCCCGCCACCAAGTCCTTCCTGCGCTACATCGCGAGCGAGGACGGTCAGAAGATGCTGACCGACAACAGCTACGCGCCGATCCCCGACGCGATCATCTCCAAGGTCCGCACCACCATCGAGGGCCTGAGCTGATTTGAGAGTGCGGTCCGGTCCCCTCGGGGCACCGGACCGCACCGTCCGGTGCACCGCCGCCAGGAGCCGCATCACACGTGCGGCTCCGCAGACCGGAGAACCCGATGGACATATCTACACACAACACACAAGCACCTCCCCCCGCCCCACGGCCGTCCACAGCCGAGCGCAAGCGCGCAGCCCGTGGCGCCACCCGACCCGGGGACCGGATCTTCCTCGGTCTCTCCCGTGGGTCGGGCATTCTGCTGCTGGTGATCATGGCCGCGATCGCGGTCTTCCTCACCTACCGTGCGTCCCTCGCCATCAGCAAGGACCACGGGAACTTCCTGACCACCTTCGAGTGGAACACCAACGTCACGCCGCCGGTCTTCGGTATCGCCGTACTGGCCTTCGGCACCGTGGTCTCCTCGATCATCGCGATGATCATCGCGGTCCCGATCGCGGTCGCCATCGCGCTCTTCCTGACGCACTACTCGCCGCGCAGGATGTCCGGGCCCATCGCCTACGTGATCGACCTGCTCGCCGCCGTGCCGTCCATCGTCTACGGCCTGTGGGGCGCCCTGGTCCTCGTACCGAACCTGGGCGGCCTCTTCAGCTGGCTCAACGACTACTTCGGCTGGACGGGCATCTTCTCCTGGGAGGGCGGCGCCCCCCGCTCGATGCTCACCGTCGGCATCCTGCTCGCGATCATGATCCTGCCGATCATCACCAACGTGAGCCGCGAGGTCTTCCGCCAGGTCCCGCAGATGCACGAGGAGGCGGCCCTGGCCCTCGGCGCCACGCGCTGGGAGGTCATCCGCATGGCCGTCCTGCCCTTCGGCCGCTCCGGTGTCATCTCCGCCTCGATGCTCGGCCTCGGCCGCGCGCTCGGCGAGACGATGGCCGTGGCCACCGTGCTCTCCCCGGACTTCCTGATCCACGCCAGCCTGCTCAATCCGGGCGGCGGCACCTTCGCCCAGAACATCGCCAGCAAGTTCAGCGAGGCGACCGAGGACGGCCGTGACGCGCTGATCGCCTCCGGCCTCGTCCTGTTCGTCATCACCCTGCTGGTCAACGGCGCGGCCCGTGCGATCATCGCCCGCCGCAAGGAGTACTCGGGGGCCAACGCATGAGTCACGCAGCCGTCGCCGACAAGCGCCACAGCACCTTGCGCGGCGCCAGTCTCCCCAAGTGGTCCCCCTGGGCCATCGCCCTCGGCTCGATCGTCGTGGCGTCCGCCATCGGCGCCGTCGCCGGCCTGACGAGCCACATCCAGTGGGGCGTGATCGCCGCCATCCTCTTCCTGCTCGGCACGTACGGCATCGCCGCGCGCGTCGAGGGCCGCCGCCAGGCCAAGGACCGCGTCGCGACCGCCCTCGTGTGGGTCGCCTTCCTGCTCGCCGTCGTGCCCCTGGTCTCCCTCGTCTGGACGACCGTCGCGCGCGGTGTGAAGGTCCTCGACATCTACTTCCTGACCCACTCGATGGGCATCGTCGCGGACTCCCAGCCCGGCGGTGGCATCTACCACGCCATCCTCGGCAGCCTCGAGCAGGTCGGTCTCGCCACCGTGATCGGCGCGCCGATCGGTGTGCTCACCGCGATCTACCTCGTGGAGTACGGACGGGGCCGGCTCGCGCAGGCCGTCACCTTCTTCGTCGACGTGATGACCGGTATCCCGTCGATCGTCGCCGGCCTGTTCATCCTCAGCCTGATGCTGATCTTCAAGATGCAGCCCTTCGGCTTCGCCGGTTCGCTGGCCCTGGCCATCCTGATGATGCCGGTCGTCGTCCGCTCCACCGAGGAGATGCTCAAGCTCGTCCCGAACGAGCTGCGCGAGGCCTCGCTGGCGCTGGGCGTGCCCAAGTGGCGCACCATCCTGAAGGTGGTCCTGCCGACCTCCATCGGCGGCATCACCACGGGCATCATGCTGTCGATCGCCCGTATCGCGGGCGAGACCGCGCCGGTGCTGCTGCTGGTGTTCGGCAACCGCTTCATCAACGCCAACCCGTTCGAGGGTGCACAGCAGTCGCTGCCGCTGTACATCTACCAGCAGTACGCGAACAGCGCGGGTGCCAACGCGGCGTACGACCGTGCCTGGGCGGCGTCGCTCACACTGATCGCCTTCGTGATGATCCTCAACCTGCTGGCCCGCGGCATCGCGCGCTGGAAGGCCCCGAAGACCGGTCGCTGACGCGGCCATCAGCGACTGATACTGGAAGTGAAGTAGTCATGGCCAAGCGAATCGACGTAAGCGGACTCACCGCCTACTACGGCTCCCACAAGGCGATCGAGGACATCTCGATGACGGTCGAGCCGCGATCGGTGACGGCGTTCATCGGTCCCTCCGGCTGCGGCAAGTCGACGTTCCTGCGCACGCTCAACCGCATGCACGAGGTCACCCCCGGCGGGCGCGTCGAGGGCAAGGTGCTCCTGGACGACGAGAACCTCTACGGCGCCGGCATCGACCCGGTCTCCGTCCGCCGTGAGGTGGGCATGGTCTTCCAGCGCCCGAACCCCTTCCCCACGATGTCGATCTTCGACAACGTGGCCGCGGGTCTGCGCCTGAACGGCAACTACCGCAAGTCGGAACTGAACGACATCGTCGAGAAGTCCCTCAAGGGCGCGAACCTCTGGAACGAGGTGAAGGACCGCCTCAACAAGCCGGGCTCCGGCCTGTCCGGTGGTCAGCAGCAGCGTCTCTGCATCGCCCGCGCGATCGCGGTCGAGCCGAACGTCCTGCTGATGGACGAGCCCTGCTCCGCCCTGGACCCGATCTCCACCCTCGCCATCGAGGACCTGATCGGCGAGCTCAAGGAGCGCTTCACGATCGTCATCGTGACGCACAACATGCAGCAGGCGGCGCGTGTCTCGGACCGCACGGCATTCTTCAACCTTTCGGCCGTGGGTCAACCCGGCCGGCTGATCGAGATCGACGACACCGAGCGGATCTTCTCCAACCCGTCGGTCCAGGCGACCGAGGACTACATCTCGGGCCGCTTCGGCTGAGCCGACGGTCTGCGGATGACCCCTCGCGGTGCTGCATGGCGGTGCCACCGCGAGGCCGAAAAGGGCCCGCCCCCGGCTCCCGGGGGCGGGCCCGTTCGCGTGGTCGTCCACGTCGTCATTCGGCCACTTCTGTCCGTTCCCACCACTGGTACACGGTCACCCGTCCTTCCCCGCTGCCCTCGTGGCGCGTCGTGACCTTGTAGTGCTCGTAGCCACCGCGGTGCGGGATCTTCAGCTCTTGTCCGGGAGGAACGATCGGCACGGTGCTGCCCGCCAAATCGTCCGGCCCGCCTTCGAGAAGTGCCTTGGTAGTCATAGCTCCAGTCTTGCCACCCCACCGACACCCGCATCTCGAGACGACCTCGGGCGCTGATCCGCCGGGGGGAGGAGGCCCGGCAGGATGCCGGGAAACCGGGCGGGGCAGAGGGACCGGGGGAGAGACGGGGCAGCGCGGGACGCGGGAGCAGGGCCACAGAAACCCAGAAGCGCGGCAGCGCGAGGCTTCGGGTGGCAGCAGCCGGCAGACACCCAGTGCGGAAAGACACCGGTGCAAGCGCCGCACGACGGTCGCGGGCCGGGATCCGGGGGCCCGGAGGCGGGTCGAGGGACCCCGGAGTGCGGTCGCGGTCGACGGGCCCAGTCTTCGATCGCGGCAGGCGACCCAGCCCCAGAAAGGGCAAGCGCCTCGGGCGGAGGGAAATCCCGGTATCCGGACGGCCGGCGCCTCTGCGCGCCTCATCCTCCGCAAAGCCGGCGCCTCCGCGCGCCCCGCGTACGTGCGTCGGGCGCGTCCTGGAGAGGTCCGACCGGCCGTCGCCCGCGGCTACAGGAACGCCAGGTTGATCACCCAGAAGCTCGCCGCGGCCACGAGCGCCGCCGCCGGCATGGTGATGAACCAGCCCAGGACGATGTTCTTCGCCACGCCCCAGCGCACGGCGTTCAACCGCTTCGTTGCGCCCACACCCATGATCGCCGACGTTATGACGTGCGTGGTCGAGATCGGGGCCCTGAACAGGTACGCCGTCACGAACATGATCGAGGCGCCGGTGGTCTCCGCCGCGAACCCCTGGGGCGGATCCAGTTCGATGATCTTGCGGCCCAGCGTGCGCATGATGCGCCAGCCGCCCGCGTACGTCCCGAGCGAGAGCATCGCCGCGGAGACGAGCTTGACCCACACCGGGATCGGGTCCCCGTAGTTCTCGACATTCCCGATGACCAGCGCCATCACCACGACGCCCATCGTCTTCTGTGCGTCCTGAAGACCGTGGCCGAGCGCCATTCCGGCCGCCGACACCGTCTGCGCTATGCGAAAGCCCCGCTTGGCCTTGAGCGGATTGGCCCGCCGGAAGATCCACAAGATCGCCAGCATCACGAGGTAGCCGACGATGAGGCCGACCACGGGCGACAGGAACATCGGCGTGATGATCTTGTCCAGGACCCCGGACCAGTAGACCGTCGTGCCACCTGCCAGCGCCGCTCCCACCAGTCCGCCGAACAGGGCGTGCGACGAGGAGGACGGCAGACCGAAGTACCAGGTGATCAGGTTCCAGACGATGGCCCCGGTCAGCGCCGCGAAGAGGATGCCCATACCCTTGCCGCCCTGTGGCGTCTGGATGAGGCCCTCACTGACCGTCTTCGCCACGCCACTGCCCAGGAACGCACCGGCGAGGTTCATCACCGCCGCCATCGCCAGCGCCGCCCGCGGCGTCAGCGCGCGCGTCGACACCGATGTCGCGATGGCGTTCGCCGAGTCGTGGAAGCCGTTGGTATACGCGAAGAAGAGTGCGACCAGTATGGTCAGAATCAGAGCAAAGGTGTCCATGGACGCCTCAGGACTCCTTGACCGCGATGGTCTCCACCGTGTTGGCCACGTGCTCGAAGGCGTCCGCCGCCTCCTCCAGCACGTCCACGATCTGCTTGAGCTTCAGCACCTCGATCGCGTCGTACTTGCCGTTGAAGAGATGGGCGAGCAGTTTCCGGTGGATCTGGTCCGCCTGGTTCTCCAGACGGTTGACCTCGATCCAGTACTCGGTGAGGTTCTCCATCGTGCGCAGGTGCGGCATCGCCTCGGCCGTGAGCTCCGCCGCCCTCGCCAGCACCTCGATCTGCTGCTCGACGCCCTTCGGCAGTTCCTCGACGTTGTAGAGGACGACCAGGTCGACGGCCTCCTCCATGAAGTCCATGATGTCGTCGAGGGAGGATGCGAGGGAGTAGATGTCCTCGCGGTCGAACGGAGTGATGAAGGAGGAGTTCAGCTGGTGGAAGATCGCGTGCGTGGCATCGTCACCGGCGTGTTCCGCGGCCCGCATACGCTCTGCGATCTCGGCCCGAGCGGAGGCGTCCGCCCCGAGCAGTTCCATCAGGAGTTTCGAGCCCGTGACGATGTTGTCCGCGGATGCGGCGAACATGTCGTAGAAGCTCGTCTCCCTGGGGGTCAGACGAAAGCGCACGTGGGATCCTCAGGATGCTTCGGTTTCGGTCAGGCTGATGCTAAGTGCATCATCCGGCCACGGCTAAGGGGCCGTCCTCCAGTGTCGCCCATCGAACACAGTGGTCGGCACGGGGGCGGTACGAGGGCGGCCAGGGGCCTGGCCAAGGGCCGTATACCCAGCAAAGTTCGTTACCATATACCCACCAGGGGTATGTGTCCGTCCCGCGGTGCGAGGAATCCGGACCCGCGGACCGACTGTCCGATTTCGTATCCCCGGGCAACCTTCAACGGGAGGACGCGATGACGACCGAGGCCGGCGCGGCGGCGCCCTCCGAGGACGCCGCGACCGTGGTGACCGACCACGACCGTGGCATCCACGGCTATCACAAACAGAAGGACGAGCACCTCAAGCGGCTGCGCCGTATCGAGGGCCAGATCCGCGGTCTGCAGCGGATGGTCGACGAGGACGTGTACTGCATCGACATACTCACGCAGGTCTCCGCCTCCACGAAGGCCCTGCAGTCCTTCGCACTGCAGCTCCTGGAGGAGCATCTGCGCCACTGTGTGGCCGACGCCGCACTCAAGGGCGGAGCGGAGGTCGACGCCAAGGTGGAGGAAGCGACGAAGGCGATCGGCCGCCTCCTGCGCACATGATCTTCCGGCCGCCCGGGCGAGAACGAGCGGCAGTATCTACTGCGGCGCGGCGCGGCTCACCTGCGGGAGGCGTCCCGCTCCTCGGCGACCTTCAGGACCTCGTCGATGCTCTCAAGACTGAGCCGGTCCTCGTGGGCGGCCGAGGCCGCGATGATCAGGTCACCGCACAGCTCGATCTCGGCGAGGGCCACGTGGTCCTGAACTGCCGTACCGCCGACCGGAGCCACGTGCATCACCTCTTTCTGCCGTCACCAGCTTCCTAGGGTAAGGAGCGGGCTACACACGGCGCATGGCACGGACGGACCATTTCCAGCCCCTCACCCGCGCCACTTCCACGATCACCTCCGTGTCCTCACTGCGCGGCGATCTTCCCGGCGTAGATGTCCCCGGCGGCCGGCAACCGTACGTCGACGGGGGCCCCGAAGTCATACAGCAGGGTCGTCGATGCCACCGCCACCACGGCCTTCTGGCCGCCGTTGACGAAGCTGAACCGGTGCCGCACCTTCCGGATGCGCCCCTGGTCGTCGAGGTAGGCGTCGAACGGCACCTCGGCCGTGGCGAACCCTTTTGCCGCCGCCCGCAGCGGCGCCCTGTTGTCCGCGGACGCGTCGCGTGCCGCGAGCGCGATGTCCGCGACCCCCTGGTAGTGCCGGACCGGAGTCCCCGCGACCTCCGTCCGGCCCAGGTACGTCGCCTCTCTGACCCCGCGCAGCAATTCGGCCGCGGTGTAGGGGTCGGTGGCGCCGCCGGTGACGAGGTTGCCGTCGGTGAGTGTGGCCGTGTCCACCCGCACCCACTTGTCGGCCGGGACTCCGGCTCCCCGGTTCTTCATGAAGAGGGCACCAGAGGCAAGCAGTTCGGTGATCGGACGGTGCTCCTCGTCGCCCGCGGGATCCTGGGGCAGCGTCACTTTCAGCCGGCCCAGCCGGCCGCGATAGTCGTAGACGCCCTCACCGCGGATGGTGACCCGGGTCCCGCCGGTGGCCATCTCCATCGACGTCCGGGCCCGGGAGCTGCCCGCGCGCACCAGGGTCGCGGCGGCCTGCCGGAGGGTCTCGAGGGCGCCCGAGCCGGAGCGCGCGTCCTCGACGGCTGCCCCGCCTCTCGAACATCCGGTGAGCGAGGCGCCGCAGACGAGCAGTCCCACCGTCGCGAGGATCGCCGCACCGACCCGACCGTGCCGCCGCACCACCATCACCTGCCTACCCCCAGCCGGTCCGTCCCGGTGCCCTCCTGTCGTTCCTCTTAACGACGGGTGGGGGGACCCGTCACGCGCCACGCGGGGCAAGTACTTGCCCGGGGTAACCTTGTCGGAGTGGAGCGACAGGACGTACCCCCCGGTCCGGACGAACACCGCACGACGACCGCCGAACAGGGTCGTTTCTGCGTGGCCCGGTGCACCTGCGGATGGCGGGGACCTGCGCGCAGAGCCCGCAGCCTGGCCAGAACGGACGCCGAGAAGCACGCCAGGGCCTAGACCCGCCAGACCCGGAGCCGCTTCCGCGCCCCTGGCTGCGCAACCCACCCGAGGGGCAGGCATGCTGAAACCCCCTCCGGGCATTTCGGTCGCACCCGGCACAGCCGTCGTAACCATTCCGTGGCATTTCCGCGCGAACTTTTCCGCCGCGAGGCCTCATCTCAGTCCACGGAACTCACGGGAGGCGCAATGCAACGGCGTACGTTCATCGGCGGTGCCACCGCCACGGTCGCGGCGGCGGTCACCACCGCGTGCAGCAGCGGCGGCACCGGCGGCACATCGTCCGCCACCGGCACGACCGTGCGTGCGACCACGACGACCGCGATGCCGGCCTCGGCCACGACCACGACCGGCACGCACGCCGCCGCCGACTGGAACGCCCTGGCCAAGGACTTGGACGGCCTTCTGGTCCGGCCCGGCGACCGCGCCTGGGCCACGGCCCAGCAGCTCTACAACACCCGCTTCGACTCCCTGAAGCCCGCGGCGGTCGCCTACGTGGCGCACGCCGACGACATCCGCACCGTGATGTCGTACGCCCACGCCCAGGGCGTCAAGGTCGCGATACGCAATGGCGGCCACTCCTACGCCGGTTGGTCCTCCGGGGACAACCGTCTGATCATCGACGTGGGCAAGCTGAACACGATACGGGCGAGCGCCGGCGAGGCGGTCGTCGGCGCCGGTTCCAAGCTCATCGACGTCTACCGCGCGCTGACCGCGAAAGGCGTGACCATCCCCGCCGGATCGTGCCCCACCGTCGGCGTCTCGGGTCTCACCCTCGGCGGCGGCCACGGTGTGGTCTCCCGGGCCTACGGGCTGACCTGCGACAGCCTCACCCAGGCGACCCTGATCACCGCGGACGGCAAGCAGCTCGTCGCGAACGCCACCGAGAACAAGGGCCTCTTCTGGGCCCTGCGCGGCGCGGGCAACGGCAACTTCGGCGTCGTCACCGAACTGCGGTTCAGGACACATCCGGCACCTCAGGCCGTATCGGCCTATATGACCTGGCCCTGGTCCAAGGCGGCCGCCGTCCTCAAGGCCTGGCAGGAGTGGGGCCCGAACCAGCCCGACGAGATCTGGTCCTCCTGCCACCTCGAGAACGGCGGCACACCGACCGTCTCCGTCGCCGCGTTCTCGATCGGCACCTACGGCGAACTCCAGAACGCGGTCGACCGCCTGGCCGCGCAGGTGGGCTCCCCGGCCCGCAGCGTCTCGCTCAAGCGGCATTCCTACGAGGGCGCGATGGAGGCGTACGCGGGCTGCTCGTCCTTCCCGACCGCCGCCCAGTGCCATCTGCCGGGCTCGACACCTGGCCGCTCCGCGCAGGGCGCCCTCGGCCGCGAGACCTACGCCGCCCGCTCGGACTTCTTCGACCGCTCGATCCCGGCCGCCGGCATCCAGACGCTCCTGAACCAGGTCGCGCAGGCGCGGGGCGGCGCGGGCAGCATCGCGTTCACCGCGCTCGGCGGCGCGGTCAACCGCGTCTCGCCGACGGCCACGGCCTTCGTGCACCGCCGCTCGCGCATGCTGGCGCAGTACATCGCGAGCTGGCCCGCGGGAACCGCCGGTTCCACGGCGCAGTCCTGGCTGACGTCCGCGCACACGTCCATGGGTCCCTACGCGTCCGGGGCCGCCTACCAGAACTACACGGACCCGACCCTGACGAACTGGCGGAAGGCCTACTACGGGGACGCGGCGGCCCGACTGGCGCAGCTCAAGCACCAGTACGACCCGAACGGCTTCTTCACCTTCGCGCAGTCGCTGTAGCGGCGCCCGCACGCGGGGGCGGCACACACGCATCGCCCCTGCGGCCGCACGACGACCGGGCCGACGGCTACGCGGCCAGGTCCCGTTCCTCCGCCGCCTGGTCGGCGCGGGCGTCGGGGAGCACGGTCTCCGCGGGCCGTGCCCCGCGGGGGCGGACCAGCCGTCCGGCGCGCGGCGAGCCCTCGACCGCCCTGACGAGCGGCGTGAGCAGGACCGTGGCAAGCGGTGAGAGCAGCAGGGCCACGGCGGTGCCGAGAGCGAAGCCTCCGATGACGTCCGTCGGGTACTGCACGCCCAGGTAGACCCTGCAGAAACCTTCCAGGAGCGCCAGGCCGAGGCCGATGAAGCCGAACTTCCGGTGGGCGACGAAGAGTCCGACCGCCAAGGCCATCGTGAGGGTGGCGTGGTCGCTGACGAAGGAGTAGCCGGTCGTGCCGGAGGCGAGGACGTCGAGTCCCTGGTGGTCGGCGAACGGACGGGGACGTTCCACGAAGCCCCGGATCGGCACGTTCACCAGCACGGCGAGCGCGGCGGCCAGCGGGGCCCAGACGAGCGCGGCCATGGCACCGGACACGTCCACGCCGCCCCGCCGGCGCAGGCTCCACCAGCACCACAGGACCAGCAGGACCATGCCGAGCAGCAGGCCGTACTCGCCGACGAACTCCATGACGCGGGCGAACCAGTGCGGCGAGTCCTTGGCCAGGCCATTGATGTCGTAGAGCAGATCGACGTCGGGGTTCGACCCCGATTCGGCGAGTGCAGCCATCGTGCGCGGCCCCTTCGTCCTCTGTCGCGTCCGCGGACGCGCCCGTGCGCGCCGCTCGTCCACCACCCCCGTGGTCGTAGATCCGCTCCACGCCGAGCCGGCTGCCGTACGTCGACGCTCTACGTCAGAAGGAACGCACAGTCCTCTTCGCCACGTTCCGCATTCCACCGAATGATCACGCAGACGTTATCGAAGAGAGACACGTCTTCCCAGCTCAGGGGGTGCGCATAACGAAGGGTTCCGGCCAGCGCGCGCCCTTTCGCGCGCCGTTCACGCCCCGGTTCACACCGTCGTGGGCAGCGCTTTCGCGCCATCTTCGGTGACACGCGTCGCCCCGAAGTAGTCCGAGGTGTCGATGGGGTCGAAGCGGATCACAGCACCTGTCCTGGGCGCATCGATCATGTAGCCCCCGCCCACGTAGATCCCGACGTGGTGGATGGCACGGGAATTGGTCGGATCGTGCGAGAAGAACACCAGGTCGCCCGGGAGCAGTTCGTCCCTTTTCGGGTGCGGCCCGGCGTTGTACTGGTCGTTGGCGACACGCGGCAGACCGATGCCCACGCTCGCGTAGGCGGCCTTGGTCAGCCCCGAGCAGTCGAAGCGCCCGCCCTGGTCGGCGGTGCCGTTGCCACCCCACAGATAGGGGGTCCCGAGCTTCTTCTGGGCGTAGTAGATGGCGCCGGCCGCCTGCCTCGACGGATCGAGCCGCCGGACGGGCGCGGCGAAACTCTTCGCCAGCGTCGTGATGGTCTTCACATAGTTCTGGGTCTCCCGATACGGCGGCACACCCCCGTACTTGATGACCGCGTACGCCCCCGCGTTGTAGGCGGCGAGCATGTTCTCCGTCGGGTTCCCGGGCGCGTCCTTCACATAGGAGGCAAGCTTGCAGTCGTACGAGGCGGCCGACGGGATCGCGTCGCGCGGGTCCCAGACGTCGGCCACGCCGTCGCCGTTGCCGTCGATGCCGTGAACGGCCCAGGTGCCCGGGATGAACTGCGCTATCCCCTCCGCTTTCGCGGGGCTCTTGGCGTTCGGGTTGAAGCCGCTCTCCTGGTAGAGCTGGGCGGCCAGCAGCGCCGGGTTGATCGCACCGCACAGGTTGCCCCACCTCTGCACGAGGGACGCGTACGCGGCGGGCACGGCGTTCTTGGCGAGCCCGACCGACCCCGCACCGATGCCGTTGGCCAGGTTCCCCGCGATCGTGTAGACCCCGATGACGAGCAGCATGACGAGACTGAGCGCGGCACCGACGGCAACGGTCGCCCAGATCCAGGCCCTACGCACCGTCAACCGCCCCTCGCCGCACCGGAGTCCGCCGAGGGTCAGTGTAGGGGCGTCAGAGGGCGCCGGACCCGAAAAGTCCTGGTCCGGCCACTTGGGCGTACAGGATCGGCCAATGTGGTGTGCAGTACCGCCGGTAGGACCTCAACGGCCTTGGATGCGACGCGTATCGATGGGCGTGGGACGCGGGCCGCAGCGGATAGGGCCCCAACCGCCGTGCGTACGACGCGGACCGCTGTGCGTGGGACGCGAGCTGACACGGCTAGGGCCGGCCGTGCGTACGAGGCGGACCGTGAGGCACCCGCCCCCGGTCGTCGCGCCTTTGCCGCGCCGCTAGTCGCCCGAGGCGGTCGCGTAGAGATCCGCGGCCTCGTCCCCCAGCACCACGCTGTAGGAGACGTCCGCGGTGGAGCCCCCCTGCTCGTGGCCGCCGAGGACGCCCACGACCTCGCCGTCGCCGTTCACCCAGGGGCTGCCGCTCGTGCCGCTGGTGAACTTGGGGCAGTCGATGCGCTGTTGCGTACTGCTGTGGACGGTCGGCCTGTTGATGCAGGCGATCGGGGTGTCCTGGGAGTCGGGGTAACCGGTGACGGTGACGGCGGTGGCACCCGTCTCCCGCCCCGTGACGAACCTGTTGGCCCCCACGAGATCCTCGACGTCGACGCCGTCGATCGGCCTCAGCGTCGCGAAGGCGATGTCGCTGTCCTCGTCCTCGTCACCGCTCCAGGCGTCGTCGACGTAGGTCCTGTCCACCTGCCACACCCCGTACGGCGCCTTGCCGTCCTGGTAGCCGGGCGCGAACCACATCGTGCTGCTGCTCAGGCAGTGTGCGGCGGTGACGATCAGATCGTGCTCTTCGCTGTGCACCACGGAAGCCGTACACAAGTGGTCGCCCGCCAGCGCCCCACTCGTGCTGAACAGCGCGCCGACCTTGGCGGTGGCCCTGCTGGGCGCCGCCTCCGTGGTCACGCCCAGGGGCCCCGGACCGCCGTCGGCGGCCGACACGGACGATGTCGCGACGGCCAGCAGCACGACAGCGCCGAGGAACGCGTGCCGGCGGTTGCCAGGGGGGCGTGTGATGCGGTTCATCACGGTCATACTGTGACCCGGCAAGGTGAGAAAAATCCTGTGAGCATTCTGAATTTTCTCTGTGAGGTTCCATTGCCGCAGGTCAGCCGGGTCGTCCGAGCCACGGCGACCTCCTCCCATCGGACGCATTTCCGCTTTGCAGGCAGCCGTACCCCCGTGAGTCGACGCACACACGTACGACTCCACGGCCTGCCGGGGCACCAAAAGGACGTCCATGCGGGCGTCCCCACGGGGCGCCTCCTGGAACGGAGAGCGGAGGGGAAGAGTACTAGCTGCCCGTGTACGCCGCGGTCGTCCGGTCCGCAGCCGCCCTCGCCGACTCCTCCGGCTCGCCCGCCGCCACGTTCGCCTCGCCCCACGCCTCGCTGATCGCGGTCACGAAGCGGCGGCCTTCGTCCGACGTCAGCCACGCCATGCTCTCGGCAGGGTCCACGGAGGCCCCGGAGGCCAGATGACGGGACAGGCCCATCAGACCCAGGTCCCAGCCCACACCCACCGCGCCCGGGCCGAACTCCGCCCACCGCTCGTCGTCCACATGTGCGATGTGCTCGAGTACGAATTGCGTCCCGCCCTCCTCCAGCGATGTCAACCGCAGTTCGATCCAGCTCACCTCACCCCCGTACTCCCAGGTCGCGAGGAAACTCCGGGGCGGATCGCACTGCTCGATGGTGCCGCTCGCGTTGCCCTGGAGCTGGAAATGGCCGCCGACCCGAAGGTCTCCTGAGACCGGCAGGAACCAGCGCGGAATGCGCTCGGCGTTCGTGCACGCGTCCCAGACATCCTCCAGCGACGAGTCGTAGGTCCGCGAGACCGTCACCACCCGCGCCTCGCCGGCCTTGAACTCCCGCCGGCCCACCTGCCGTCCCACCGCATTGACCTCATGCGTGACGTCGATGCCGTCAGCCATCACCCTCTCCTTCCCGGCGCGCCAGACGGCGCTCCCGCTTCCCTCGTGCCAGTTCCGTCTCCAGCGCGTCCAGCCGTGGGGCCCAGAACCGCCGGAATCGACCGATCCACTCATCTACGTCCCGCAGCGGCTCCGAGTTGACGGCGTACAACCGTCGCGTCCCCTCCGGCCGCACCGTGGCGAAGCCGTTCTCGCGCAGCACCTTCAGATGCTGGGAGACACCGGGCTGCGATATCCCGAACTCCGCCGTGATGACGTCGCAGACGGCCCCGGACGCCATCTCTCCGTCCGCCAGCAGTTCGAGGATCCTGCGACGGACGGGGTCTCCGAGCACATCGAATGCGTGCATGGCGGCAATGTATCAGCACCTACTTATATAAACGAGGACTGAAACAATCGCACGGCCCTCGCGCTCTTCGCACACATATATCCGGCAATGCGAGGCAAAGGGGAGCACTTTGTGCAGCACGCCCACCAACTGGCGGTTCCGCCCGAGAGTTGGCGGACCTCACATGGACGGCATCCCCGGCGAACGGGCCACGATCGCCTTCTTGACCCAAATCCCTTGAGCCGCCGGCGCATTCAGTCAAGCGCCGCCCAGTGCGGCGCAATCGAGCAGCCATGGACACGCAAGGCGCAACCCTGATTCGGTAAGGCGGAAGTCAGGATCCCCGAAGCCCCTTGTTGTCGCGTACTCAACAAGCCATCGTCGCAGACGGGCCACGACGGCCCGACCGGCTGGGGGCCCCGGGAGACGCGGCCTTCACGGGCTGACCTCCGGGCGGGGAAGCCGGCAGCGGGGACACGTGGGGATCCTGTCCGCCGGCGCGCAATGAACGGGCCGCGGCACCCAGCCGCGGCCCGTTTCGCGGTTCAGGGATAGCCTTCCGCTCGTATGGGTGACACTCATACGGAACGGCCCGGGCAGCCGGGCCACGCCGCGGGCCGCCCCAGGGCCCTCGCGGCACAAGAAGAGTCAACGACGGACCACATCACAGGTTCCGCTTGGGACCTCGTTGCCCCGCGTGACCTGCCATGATACACAGAGTGACCAAACCCTCTTTCAACCAGCGTCCCACGCTCCCGCGACCGTCCCACGTGGGCCGGAAGCAAGGGACGCGTACGAAACCCGCCAATCAATGACGCCAAGTCGACATACGACAGGCCCATTGTCGGCGAGAATGACCCTGACCTCTGCGACGGTGACAGAGGGCACGGAACTACCCGCTAGGGGCGGTGACTTACATGCATCTCGCGGCCGCAAAAGGCGACATCAACACGATCATCGGCGGTATCGCCCCAGACTGGGGTCCGTTCGGCAGCCTGGGCAACGAGGCTCGTGTCATGGTCGAGGTGGTGATGGCCGTCGCCATCCTCCTCTGCCTGGCGATCGCGATCTGGGGCGCCGCCAAACAGCGCATCGGCGCGACGGCCCTGCGCGACACGTTCAGCGCCGAACAAGGCAAGGGCCTCATCATCGCGGGCCTGACCGGAGTCTTCATCATCGGCTCGCTCGGCACGCTTTTCACGATCGTGTACGGCATGGCCGTCTAGGCCCGGCCCCGGACCGCCATGCCCCTGGCGCGCCGTCAGTCCCCGCCGGATGCGCCCGCTTCCCATCCTCCGACCCATCCGTCCGTCGCGCCCACCGGCTGAGGTTGCGTTTCCCTGATGTCGAGTCACCACACCGCGCCCGCGCGGGAGCCAGCACGGCTACCGTCGTACTTCTACGTATTCCGACACGAGGTGCGAACCGGCTATGAGGTCGAGGGGGCGTGCACAGCGTGAGTCTCGGTGACGGTGCCCCCGGCGGGGGCGACGAAGAGTACGGCGGTGTCGGGCAGACCCGAACACGCCTGCCCGATCGGGGCGGTGACGTATACGGAGGGGCACGGCGTGGCCGGTCGTCATCCAGAAGCCTGGTCACCGTCGTCGGGGTGGTCGTCCTCCTGATCGCGGCGATCGCCTTCGCGAACCGCGGCGGGGACTCGGCCTCGGGCGGCACCAGCAACAAGCCCGGCCAGGCCTCCACGGCCGCATCCGGCACCCGCCCGGTCCAGTCGAAGCCGGACGGAATCCCATCGGGCTTCGCCCACGACGAGCAGGGGGCACAGTCGGCTGCGGCGAACTATGCCGTGGCGTTGGGGTCGGACGGCATGTTCAACACCGCCAAGCGGCACCAAATCGTTCAGACGCTGGCCGACTCCGGTGCGCTGAGCCGGCTGCAGAACGGTTTCGACGCCGATTACTCGACAGAGCTTCTCAAGAAGATCGGCCTCAACAACGACGGCAGCGCTCCCGCCGGTACCACGTTCGTCAACCGCACCTTGCCCGTCGGAACGAATGTGATGTCTTACAGCGCCGACGCGGCGACCGTCCAGGTCTGGTGCAACGGCCTCTTCGGACTCACGGGCGAAAGCTCCACCAACCCCGTGACCAGCAGCTGGTTCACCGTGACGGTGAGGCTGAACTGGGCCCGGGGCGACTGGAAAGTCACGGAGACGAGCCAGAAGACCGGCCCGACTCCCGTCAACGGAGACAACCCCGTCTCCGGGTCCGATGAAATCAGCAAGGCGGTTGAGGAGTACGGAGGGTTCACGTATGCCCGCTAGCCCGCACCGCGCGCTCAAGCTCACCGGCGTCATGGCCTCCCTACAGACGGCGGTCGTACTGCTGGCCTCGCACGCCTACGCGGCTCCCAGCCCAACGCCCAAGCCCTCGAGCGACCCTTGCTCGCTGATCGCAGGCCCAGCCAAGAAATACTGCGAAAAAGGCAACTCCTCCCCCTCAAAAGGACTTGACTCCAACCCCCTCACCGACACCCTCGACCCCCTCTCCTCCCTCGCCAAGGGCTGTGCCGACGCTGCCTCCTGGACCGTCGACAAGCTCAGTGAGGCCGTGAAGCAGACCGCGAGTGTCGACTTCACCAACCAGGCGTTCCTGCACCAGTACGAAATCGTCTTCGCGGCGTCGACCATCCTCACCCTCCTGCTGTGGCTGCTGGCCGTGGCCAAGAGGGCGGTGCGGGGTGTCCCGCTCACCACGGCCCTGTCCGAAGCGGTCGGCTTCCTCTGGCTCACCGTGCTGGCCTCGGCCTTCACGCCCCTCGTCCTCTACACCGTCGTCTCGGCGACCGACAGCGTCAGTGACGTCCTCGCCAAGTCCACGGGGGACCAGACCAGCACGTTCTTCGGGGCGTTCTCCGGCGCGCTGAGCAAGGGGACGGACATCGGCGGCGGCCCCATCATGCTGATCCTGGTGTCGTTCGTGTCGATCCTCGCGGCCGGCGTCCTCTACCTGGAACTCTTCCTGCGGGCCGTCCTGCTGTACGTCGGCGCCCTCCTCGGTGTCGTCGTCTACTCGGGCCTCGTCGACAAGAACCTCTGGAGTCATGTCCGCCGCTGGGCGGGCATCATGATCGCGGTGATCCTGGTCAAGCCGGTCATCGTCATCGTGCTCGGCCTCGCCGGCGCCCTGGCCACGGACAACGGACCCGACTCCCTCGCGGCCGTCGTCTCCGGGCTCGCCATCATCCTGCTCGCCATCTTCGCCAGTGCGATGATCTACCGGTTCGTACCCGGCTTCGGCGACGAGATCGTCGCCTCCCGCAACAACCGCATCATGCAGGGCGCCGAAAGCAAGGCCGCCGCCGTCATCAGCTCTCCGGCGACCCTCGTCGCCCAGGGCATCAAGACCCACAGCACACGCGCCGACAGCAACGGCGGCGGCGGTGGCGGAAGTGCCAGACCGCCCCGCCCCGCCAACCCCCTCAGCGGCGGTGTGGCCGCGCACAGCACTCGTACCCCGGGCAACGGATCCGTCCCCACCCCCGCGCCCGCTCCGCGTACCAGTCCGGCGGACACTCCGCACGCAAGCAGCACCCGCAACAGCAGTACCAACCGCACGGGAGGTGAAGGGCGTTGACGACCGAGTCCCACCTGTCCCATCCGATCACGCCCCGCCGGACATATCTGATCGGCCGCGCCCGGCCGAACGCGATCATCGGCCGGAACCGCGAGTCCGGCGAGATCCTGCTGATCATCGGGGGCGCGTTCGTCGGCATGATGTGCGGGCTCCTCGTCCCCCTCCTCGCCCTGCGGATCGTCCTGTTGATGGGCTTCCCGCTGCTCGCGCTGGCCGCCGTGTACATCCCGTACAAGCACCGCACGTTCTACAAGTGGTTCGAGATCAACCGCAGTTACAAGCGGACCCTGCGGCAGGGGACGGTCTACCGGAGCGGCGTGATGGAGGCCGGCACCCGTTTCGACGGGCGCGAGGTCGAGATCGGGCCGCCCCCGGGCATCGGCCGGATCAGCTGGCTCGCCGCCCCCTTCGGGCCCGACGAGATCGCCGTACTGCTGCACGCCGACCGGCGTACCGTGACCGCCGCCATCGAGATCGAGGGCCCCGGCGTAGGCCTGCGCGACAGCGAGGACCAGGAGGCCCTCGTCGACCGCTTCGGCACGCTTCTGAAGCATGTCGCGAACGGCGACGGCTTCGTCACCCGGCTCCAGATGCTCGCCCGCACCCTGCCCGCCGACCCGGACGCCCACGCCAAGGACGTCACCCAGCGCGGCGACGACCGCTCCCCGACCTGGCTGCGGCAGTCGTACGACCAGCTGCAGTCCATGGTGTCGACCAGCAGCGAGCAGCACCGCGCCTACCTCGTCGCCTGTATGCACTACACCCGCGAACTCGCCGCCGAGGCCCAGGCCATGGCGCGCGCCGCACGGCCGCAGGGAGGCAAGAGGGTCGACCGGGACGCCGGCCTCGCGGTCGTCATGGCACGCGAGCTCACCGACATCTGCTCACGGCTCCAAGAGGCCGACATCCGGGTACGGCAGCCGCTGGGCCAGGGGCGGCTCGCTTCCCTCATCCACTCCATGTACGACCCCGACCACCCCATCGACCACATCCAGGCGATGACGAGGCGCAACGCCTGGCCCGCCGAGCTCGACGCCATGGAGCCCACCTACCTCCAGGCGAAGACCCGTGAGTCGTCGACGCGTGCACCCTGGTGCCATGCCACCGCATGGGTCAAGGAGTGGCCGATGACCCCGGTCGGCGTGAACTTCCTCGCGCCCCTGCTCGTCCACACCCCGGACGTCATCCGCACGGTCGCCGTCACCATGGACCTCGAACCCACCGAGGTCGCCATCGAGCGCATGCTGACCGAGAAGACGAACGACGAAGCCGAGGCCAGCCGCGCCGCCAAGATGAACCGCACCGTCGACCCCCGGGACATCGCCGCCCACTCCCGCCTCGACCAGCGCGGCGAGGACCTGGCGAGCGGCGCGGCGGGCGTCAACCTGGTCGGCTACATCACCGTCTCCTCGCGTTCTCCGGAGGCCCTCGCCCGCGACAAACGGACCATCCGGGCCTCGGCCGGCAAGTCGTACCTGAAACTGGAGTGGTGCGACCGCGAGCACCACCGTGCCTTCGTCAACACGCTCCCCTTCGCCACCGGCATTCGGAGGTAAGGACCTGATGCGGGATCCGCTGTCCGTCCTGACCGACGCCTTCACGTCCTTCCTGTTCGGCAAGGTGGAGACGACCCGGCTGCCCGTCCGCACCTCCACAGGGCAGGCCCAGGCCGTCTACCTTCCGACGGCCGCACCCGGCCTCGGCGACTCCGGCGTGATCATCGGCCGCGAGGTGTACTCCGGCAAGGGGTACATCTACGACCCCTTCCAGCTGTACGGCCAGCAGCTCCCGGCGCCGCACTGGCTCGTCCTCGGCGAGTCCGGCAACGGCAAGTCGGCGCTGGAGAAGACGTACGTCCTGCGCCAGCTGCGCTTTCGCGACCGGCAGGTCGTGGTCCTCGACGCCCAGGGCGAGGACGGGGTCGGCGAGTGGAACCTCATCGCCGAGGAGCTGGGCATAACCCCCATCCGGCTCGATCCGACGGCGGCCCTCGACCACGGCATCCGGCTCAACCCGCTCGACCCGGCCATCACGACGACGGGCCAGCTCGCCCTGCTCCGCACGATCATCGAGGTCGCCATGGGGCACGGCCTGGACGAGCGGTCCGGCTTCGCCCTGAAGGTCGCGCACGCCTACGTCAACGAGACCATCGTCGAGCGGCAGCCCGTGCTCACGGACATCGTGGAGCAGTTGCGGCACCCGGAACCGGAGTCGGCCGAGGCGATGAACGTCGCCCTGGACGACGTACGCGCCTGGGGCCTTGACGTGGCCCTGGTCCTGGACCGTCTGGTCGACGGTGACCTGCGGGGCATGTTCGACGGACCGACGACGGTCGGTATCGACCTGGACGCACCGCTGATCGTGTTCGATTTGTCCCACATCGACCGCAACTCGATCGCGATGCCGATCCTGATGGCGATCGTGGGCGTCTGGCTGGAGCACACCTGGATCCGTCCCGACCGGAAGAAGCGCATCTTCCTGGTCGAGGAGGCCTGGCACATCATCAACAGCCCGTTCGTCGCTCAGCTGTTCCAGCGGCTGCTGAAGTTCGGCCGACGGCTCGGTCTGTCCTTCGTGGCGGTCGTCCACCACCTCAGCGACGTGGTGGACGGAGCGGCGGCGAAGGAGGCGGCCGCGATCCTGAAGATGGCGTCGACCAGGACGATCTACGCCCAGAAGGCCGACGAGGCGCGTGCGACAGGACGTGTCCTGGGTCTGCCACGCTGGGCCGTGGAGATCATCCCGACCCTGACGCCGGGCATCGCGGTCTGGGACGTCAACGGCAATGTGCAGGTGGTCAAACACCTGGTCACGGAGATGGAGCGGCCGCTCGTCTTCACCGACCGCGCGATGACGGAATCGTCCAGCGACCGCGCTGCCGACGACGCCCTGCACGCCGCGGAGCTGGAGGCGGAGGAGCGTGCGGCGGCGTTCGTGGAACAGCGGCTGAACGACCTGGACGGCTCGTCCGAGTCCACGGTGGCGTAGACATGGGATCCCTATGAGACCAGGCAAGGAGCAGCGGGAGCAGCACGACGGCCAGGGAGGCGTCCCCGACGGCCTGTTGGTGGGCGTACTGGCCTTTCTGCTCGGTGTGACGCTGATGGTGTGGACGGCCACGGGCCTCGCGGGCTGGTTCTCGCGGGGTGCCTGGCCGGACGGCGTCGGGTTCACCCGTACGCCGGTGGCGATGCGACATCTGATCGCGGAGCCCCACGACATCACGGGGGCGTGGCCGGACGCCCCGGGGGACCAGCTCTCCGGGTACGGGCTGTTCTGGGGCCTGTTCATAGGCGAACTGATGGTGCTGTTCGTGGTCACCGTGTTCGTGATCGGCACCGTGGCCCGGTGGAAGGCGGTGAGGGCGCGCCGCAGAACCGCCACCTCTCTGGCCCATGGCCAAGCCACGGCCACCGCCGGTACGCCTGCCTGGGACGCCGTCGCCGCGCCCGCCGGCCCCGTCACGACCCCCGTTCCCACCCCACGCCCCGCGGCGGCGGGGCACGGTGCGGCGGATCCGGAGCCGGCGCAGCAGGAGGTACCTCTCGCGGTCGCCTTGGAACAGGTGGCCGCCGCCCAGCAGGCCGCAGCGAGCACGGTGCAGACCGGACCCGGCCACGGCGGGCCCGAAACCGGTCTCGAACAGCCCGGGAACGGCCTTGGACCGACGACCGGCTCCGCCACAGCGCGTTCCGCAGCCTGGACGTCCGTCTCCGTCGTCCTCGGCGATCCCGGCACCCGCCACCCCGTCGCCGCCCAGGCCGTGCTCGACGCCGAGGGGCCCGCGGTCGTCATCACGTCCGCTGCCGCCCTGTGGGCCGACACCAAGGACGCCCGCGCCAAGCTCGGACCCGTCCTCCTCTACGACCCCTCCCACCTGTGCGACACCCCGGCCCGGCTCCACTGGTCCCCGTCGTCCGACTGCGAGGACAAGGCGGTCGCGGCGGCCCGCGCAGCCGCGCTGCTCGCCCCGGTCCGCCCGACGGCCCGTATCGACCAGGCGGTCGCCGATGTCGCGGAAACGCTCCTGCGGAGCTATCTGCACGCCGCCGCCGTCGAGGGCCGCACGATCCGGCACCTCCACCGCTGGGCCCAGGGAACTCAGGTCCAGGAGGCGGTACGGGCCCTGCGCACCAACCCGAAGGCGTCGTCCGGCGCCGCGGGCGAGCTGGAGGCCGCGCTCACCTCGCACCCCGAACGCAGGGACGTGGCACAGGAACTGACGGCACGCGCCCTCTCCTGCCTCTCCACGGTCAATATCCGCGAGGCATGCACATCCAACCGAAATGACGCCCTCGCCTTGGATTCCTTCGCCAACGAAGGGGGCACGCTTTATGTGGTGGGTGAATCCATCGAGGATCCCCGCCAGCACCCCGGTGCCATGCCCTTGCTGACGGCACTCGCCTCCAGCGTGGTCGAGCGCGGCCGGCGCATGGCCGAACGGTCATCCTCCGGTCGCCTCGACCCACCACTCACCCTCGTCCTGGACGACGTGGCGGCCGTGGCTCCGCTCCCGCAGCTCCCGGAGCTCCTCTCCACCGGAGCGGACCGCGGATTGCCGACGCTGGCTCTGCTCCGCTCCCGCGAGCAGGCCCGCGCACGCTGGCCGCAGTACGAACTCCCGACGCAGGCGCGCTAGGACCGCTCCATCACCATCTCGAGCTCCGAGTCGCCGGAGTCCTCCGACAGCGGCACGGTGACCCCGCTCGGCATGAATCCCACCTTGCGGTAGAAGCCCCTGGCCCGCTCGTTGTCCTCGTGCACGATGAGCCGTACCCGCTCCGCACCGTGCGCCCAGGCCCACTCAAGTCCGGCGTCGAACAGCGCCTTCGTCAGGCCGGTCCCACGGTGCTCGGGACGTACGAACACGCCGACGAGATGGCCCTGCCTCCGTTCCACCGGCAACCCTGCCCAGTCCGTCGTGCCGGCCTCTTCCATGAGTACGGTCACGCTGCCGGCCCACGTTCCGTCCGAGGTCTCGGCGACGATCTGCTGCACATCCTCCGCCCCTTCGGCCCCGCTGACCGTCCGCTCCTGCCAGAAGGAGTCCGGCTTGGCGACGGCGGCCTCGTAGGTCTCCAGGAAGGCGAGGTGAGCGACCGGGTCTTGGAGTGCGGCGAGACGCAGCTCCTTCACGGCGGGCCACTCTTCGGGGCGTATGGACCGGATCACGGGATGCATACGGCAACGGTAACGGCCGGCCGCGAGAGGGGCTGCCCATTTTTTGTGGGGCCGCAGCCGAGCGCCATCACTCGATTCAGCCCGCGACGGCCTGACCCCGCGGGAGCTTGGCCGCAAACGCGAAAGAGCCCCAACTCGCGGGTAATACCCGGAGTTGAGGCTCTTTCTGAAGATTTGTTCGGCGGCGTCCTACTCTCCCACAGGGTCCCCCCTGCAGTACCATCGGCGCTGTAAGGCTTAGCTTCCGGGTTCGAAATGTA
>NZ_JBEYXD010000026.1:0-106428 GCF_040644975.1 Streptomyces sp. NPDC046900
GGAGCCCGACGAACTCCTCGCACGCCTCAACGACACCGCCATAAGCCTGGTCCAGGAATGCGCAGCTCTGCCGCCCGGCGACCCCCCGCCGGTCGTAGGAAGCTGCGTGTACGCGGTCTACGACCCGCTCGCCCAGACCTGCACCATCGCGCTGGCCGGCCACCCCCCACCCGTCATCGCCCACCCCGACGGGAAGACCGAGATCCTCGACCTGCCCAGCGGACCGCCCCTGGGCACCGCCGAGGGACCCCCCTTCGCCGCCACCACGATCTCCGTCGCCGACGGCAGCGTCCTCGCGTTTTACACCGCATCCCTCCTGCACGCCTCCCGGTCCCCGGACACCCTCCAACAGGCGCTGGCCCACCCCGACCGGCCACTGCAGGATCTGTGCGACGACGTGCTCTACCGGCTACGGGACGACACCCGCCACGGGGACGTCTTCCTGCTCCTCGCCCGCACCCACCCGTTCCCCGCCGACCAGGTCGCCGCGTGGCATCTCGACCACCACCCCAAAGCCGTCGCCACGGCGCGCACCCACGCCCAACGCCAGCTCGCCCTCTGGGGAGTGGACGAGGAAACCGCCTACACGACCGAGATGATCGTCAGCGAACTGGTCACCAACGCCGTCCGCTACGGCACCCCGCCCCTGCGGTTGCAGCTCATCAAGGACTGCACACTCACCTGCGAGGTCCACGACGGCAATCCCCTCGCGCCGCGGATGCGCCACGCGAAGACCATCGACGAAGGCGGCCGCGGCTTGTTCATCGTCACCCAGCTCGCACAGAACTGGGGTGCCCGCTACTCCCTCGACGGCAAGACCGTCTGGGCCGAGCAGGCTCTCTGAGCCACTCGACCCGCACGTCAGGCAGGTCGAACTCGGCGACCTCGGTCGGGTCCGCCCCGGAGTTCGGCCCCGTCGGCGTCAACCACGCTGCCTCGGGGGGAAGCGTGTCCTGGCGTTCTCGGTGTGGGCGCGCATGACCTTCTGGGCGCGTGCGTCGTCGCGTGCGGCGATGGCCGCGATCAGCTCGCGGTGCTCCACCCAAGCCTGGTGGGCGATGGGTGTGTAGTACCGGCGGACCCTGCGCTCGACATGGGCGGCCAGCTCCGCGAGCACCGCGTTCCCGGCCAGTTCCACGACGCAAGCGTGGAATATGGCGTTCGCCATCACCACCGCGTCCACGTCGTCGGCGGCGACCGCGGCCTCACCCGTCGCGCACAGCTCGTCCAGCCGCTCAAGTCCCTCGCCCGAGGGGCCGACCGCTGCCAGGCGCGCCGCCTCGGTCTCCAGCAGAGCGCGGACGACGAAGAGCTGGTCGGTCTCGTCACCGGTCGGCTCGTGGACAAAGGCACCGTGGGCCGGGCGAAGGTCCACCCACCCTTCGGTGTTCAGTCGCTGCAACGCCTCGCGTACGGGCTGCCGGGAGACTCCGAGGTGGCCCGCGAGCTCGCTCTCCACCAGGTGCCGGCCAGGGCGCAACGACCCTGAGCTGATCAGCTCCAGCAGAGCCCCGTACACACGCTCGCGCAGCGGTTCCGGGCGTTCAAGCTTGGGCATCGATCCTTGCGGCAGCCCGTTGAACAGCATCTCGGCCTCCCCAGAGCTCTTTTCGCTGCTCTATGTACCTCACCCGGCGTGAGGGAGAGTAGCGAACGTGAGAACGGTTCGTACCCAGGGTCGTAGGCCGTCGAGCATGACACCCTGCGGCTGGACCGTCTGCGTGATCCCTCGGCCACCTGGAACACGGTTGCCGGCACGGCCGGGCGGAACAGCGCACTGCATCGTGAAGCCGCCTCGGGCGCGGCCACAGCCCGGCGTGCCAGTTCCGCTCCGGATCGCCTGCGTCGCATACGCTGCGAAGACGTCCGACCTGGCGTCCTCGGTGACGCTTACGCGTGGGATGCCGCCCGGTGGTGGCACTTCACATAGGCCCGGATGGCGCAACTGCCGGATGCGGAAGGGGTGTGGCATGAGATCCCCAGGTGTGCACCTTCGGGAGATCACCGACGACAACCGGGATGCCGTTTGCGCCCTCCACGTCCGGCATGACCAGAAGCAGTTCGTCGCCTCCGTGTCCAAGTCGCTCAAGGAGGCGGCAAAGAAACCGAAGGCCAACCCCTGGTACCGCGCCGTGTACAGCGGCGACGAGCCGGTCGGCTTCGTGATGCTGTCGTGGAAACCGCCGAGTGGTCCTTACAAAGGGCGGCACTTCCTCTGGCGCCTGCTTGTCGACAAGCGGCATCAGGGGCGCGGAATCGGCCGAGAGGCGCTCCAGCAGGTCGTCGCCCTGGTTCGGGAGGACGGCGCCACCGAGCTGCTGACCAGCTACGAGCCCGGTGAGGGCGAGCCGTGGCCCTTCTATCGGAAGTTCGGGTTCGAGCCCACCGGGGAGATCGACGACGACGAGATCGTTCTGCGACTCACGTTCCCCGCTCAGTGAGCTCATCGGGAAACGTGGACGGTTGTGACCTTCGGTGGTCACACGACGAAAGAGCTGGTGGGCACCTGGGAGTCGATGCCCATCAGCTGCCTGTCCGCCCGGACGGCGCCAGCCTCCGTCGGTTGCGTTGTCGATGCGTTCAGCTCTTCTGTGCGGGCCGGCTGCTGAGTGCCTCCTCGACGGCTGCTCGGACGCGCTCGTCCTCTCGCAGCTTGCGGCGCGTGCGGTTGCGGCGGATGAGGACGAGGGCTCCGGCGATGAGCGCGATCAGCACGATCAGGATCAGCAGCAGCGTCCATGGCACGGCCCATCCATGTGCCGTGGCCTCGACGGGCTTCAACGAGGTGGTGGAACCCGAGGCGTCGGTCAGCCGGGGCGTGAGGGTGGCCGTGGCGGTCAGGCTCACTCCGGGTGCCACGCCGTGGACGGGCACCGTCACCTTCCAGCTCTCGCCGGGCAGCAACTCCGGTGACGGGGCTATGCGTCCGGCCTCGGTCCGCAGCCGGCCGAAGGCGCCCGCGACCGTCACCTGCTGTTGCGCGGACAGGACCGCGTTGCCGGTGTTGTGGATCGAGTAGGTGACGGTGGCGTCGCCCTTGGCGAACGGGTCGAACGAACCCGCGTACGTCACGCGGAGGTTCTCGATCGCGAGGTTCGGCGCGAGCTTGCCGCTGACCCGCAGCTTGATACGGATGCCGAGGCGCCGGTCCACGTTGACACCCTCGGCGTCGTCGGACTGCCTGAGGGAGGTGAGGATGCCGCCCACGTAGTCGCCGGGCACGGCCCGGTCCGGGACGGTGACCGTGAAGGGAACTTGAGCGGACTTGCCCGGCGGGATCACGACGCGCTCACGGCCGGCATGGACCCATGCGCCGATGCCGATGGACTTCTTGTCCTTGGTGAGCAGGTCGAGTTGGCCCGTGCCCGTGGTGAAGCCGTCGGCGGCGTAGACCGCCAGGGTGAGCGGAGCCTTGCTGCGATTGGCGACGACCATGGCGTCCTTGATCTGGCCGCCGGGGTTGAGGTCGTAGGCGAAGCTGGACCGGTCGTCGCCGTACCCGTTCGCGGCCGTCCTGACCGTCCAGGTGACGTCGCCGTCCGCGGCGCGTGCGGATCCGACACTCAGGCCGGTGATCGCACAGGCGGTGAGCAGGGCGAGGACGGCGGTGCGGACGAGGGAGACGACGGCGGTCTTCCGGCGCATTGCGAGCGCGTACATCTGGGTTCTCCTGGCACGGGAGGCGGGGTAGGCCGGCCCGAAGGTGCCTACCCCGCCGGTGGAACGGACTGGATCAGCTGCTCAGTGCGGTGATCGTCAGAGTGGCCCGGTAGCCACCCTTGGTGACGGTGTCCGGGATCTTCAGATCCAGGTCGGCGCCGAGCTTGGCAGTGCCACGGGGGTGACCCTGGTCCGCCGAGCCGATGCCGCGCGAGACGGACAGGCCCAGGCCCTGGTCGTCGTAGCCGGAGGCCACCGGGTCGCCGGCCTTGGCGCCCGCGCCGCCGTTGAGGACGTACGGCGTCCAACCGAGGTAGGAGCCGGAGAACGTCTTGTCGCCGTCACGGAAGTCGCTCACATTGGCCGAGACGGACCACGGGGCGAGGGACCGGCGGCTGTCCGACACGAGGAGCGGGTTGATCTTGCCGACCGCGACGAAGTGGTCGCCGTTCCGCTCCTCGGCGGTGCCGAGGTCCACCAGGCCGTTGTAGCCGTCGATCGTCCAACCGAACTCACCGGGAGCCGGGTTGGGAACGTTGACGGCGAGGTCCTGCTTGTCGCCGTGGTACGGGTGCACCGTCACCTTGTCGACGACCGAGCCCACGGGCTGGTCGGCGGGGGTGTTGTTGCACCAGTTGCCCTTCTCCACGGCCGCGTTCGGGGCCGCGCAGGTGCCGCTGCGGAGGTTCTCGACGACGAGCTTGTCGTTCCGCACCTGGACCTTCACGTAGGAGCGGACGTGCTCCTGGTTCTGGACCGAGTTGTACCAGTAGTTCTTCGGGTTGAGCGGGTCCGCACCGTTGCCGGCGCCGCTCGTGCCGCTGTTGTCCGGTGCGGTGATGTCGTAGTACTTCGAGCCCGAGGCCGAGTTGCCCGTCACGTAGAGGACACCGCCGGGACCGGGGTAGACATCGGCGGCACCGGGCTGCTCGACCGGGTTCGCCTTCTCGCCGTTCTTGATCAGGTAGCTACGGGAGTAGCTGTGGTCGTGGCCCTGCAGCACCAGGTCGACGCCGAGCTTGGAAAACGTTGTCGGGAAGTCGACGCGGCGAATCTTGTTGTCGGCGTCCTTGGCGTGGTCGGCCGGCGAGTAGATCGCGTGGTGGTAGACGAGGACCTTCCACTTGGCCTCGTTGCCGTGCTTGTTGATGACATCGGTGACGTAGTTGATGTGCGCCGCGTCGCCGCCGCCGTTGGCGGAGTTGTAGCTGTTGCTGTTCAGGTCGATGAACAGGACATCCTTGTAGATGTACCAGTAGTCACCACCGGACTTGGTGCCCGCCGGGTTCCCGTTGTCGTAGTACGGGGCCGAGCGGTCGGTGTTCGGGGTGGTGAAGTGCTGCTCGTAGGCCTTGCCGCCGACGTCGTGGTTGCCGATGGTGGCGGCCCACGGGTACTGGCGCAGCTGGTCCGGAGCGAGGAAGGCGTTCCACTGGGTCTCGGTGTTGGCCGTCTCGACCTGGTCACCGCCCGACACCAGGAGCTCCGCGTCCGGGTTGGCCTTCAGCGAGACGTCCAGCGTGTCCTGCCAGCCGGCCTGGTCCTTCGCCACGTCGCCGGACGAGCCGATCTGCGGGTCGCCGTAGAACAGGAAGTCGTAGTCGCCTTCGTAGTCCTGCGTCTTGAAAGCGTACGCCCCGGACCAGTTGCCCTCGGTGCCGACGCGGTAGGAGTACGCGGTGTGCTCCTTCAGGCCGGTGATCGTCGCGTGGCGGTTGAATCCGCCGCTGGTGGCGATGTTCGCCCCGCCGAGGGCGTTGAAGGTGACTGCGTCGGCGGGGAATTCACCGTTGACCACCTGGGCGGTCGGCGCGACCTGGACGACCTGCGTGGTGTCCGCCGAGGAGTACCACGTCACGGTGCGCTGGGACTCGTTGGCACCCACGCCGAGGACGATGCCGCTGAGAGTGGCGGTGTCGGCGGCGCCGGCGGGAGACGCCAGGGTGCCACCGAGGGCCATGGACAAGCCCAGGAATGCCGCTGCGGCTCCTGTGGCCGCGCGGTGCCGCGCAGGCCCGGAGACCTGCGCGTTGGGTCTGAATCTCATCACTTTCGTTCCTTTTGAGGCACAGAAGTGCGTGATTGGAGGTCAAAAAGGTCTCTGGGATTGGTAAACCGGACGCAAATGTGGTCTTGGTGCTTATTGAACTTCGAACGAGAGATGAGCCCCGTCTCAGATGGCGAACACCCGTTGCGTGAACCACACGAGCCCCATGACCGCCACTCCCGCCGACAGTGCGCCGGTCACCCGGAGGCCGGCCGTCGGCGCACGATGGCGCAGCACGGCCAGCAGCGGGAACACAAGGGCGATGATGGCCAGTTGTACGACCTCGATGCCGACGTTGAACACCAGCAGCGACCACAGCAGGGTCCACGACCAGGCCGTCTCGATCCCCAACGCGCCCGCGAAACCGAGGCCGTGGACCAGACCGAAGCAGAACACGACACCGAGGCGTGTCCAGCCCGCGCGGTCGAGGCTGAAATGACCGCCACCGGTGTCGAGGTCGGTGGCATGACCGCCACGCTGCCGGATCCGCCACAGGTGCCAGCCTGCGACCACGGCGATCGACAGCGCGATGACGGGCTCCACGACTCTGCCCGGCTCATCGACCAGGCCGAGCGCGGCGAGCAGGAATGTCACCGAGTGGGCAAGGGTGAAACTCGTGGCCGCGAGCACGATCTCCCGCAGGCGGCGCGACCCCGCGATGAGCGCGAGCAGGAACAGGATGTGGTCGATACCGGTCAGCAGGTGCTCAGCGCCCAGGCGGAAGAACTCCCAGAACCGCTGGTACCACGGCTGTTCGAGGGAGAAGGCGGGATGGGCTGCGTCGAGCGCGGCACTCCCTGAACGGCCGTCGACGTCGTAGGTGACGATCGTCTTGGCGCCTTTGACATAGCCCTCGGAGTCGGGGAACAGCGCGCTGCGCACCTGGCGTTCCCCGCCTCCCTGGGGGCAGGCCCAGTCGAGATGCAGAACGGCGTACGGTACGCCTTCCCGGCGACCCATCGTGAAGCCGTCCACCCGTGTCGGTGTGCAGTGGTTGGCGGCCGAGGTGACCGAGAATCGCTGGGTCACGTACGAGACGGCCGACTGCGCGTGGGAGTTGAGCGCCGCGGCCTGGCCGGCGGTGTCGCCGGCGTCGAACGCGGCGTCTCCGGCCCGGAAGAGAGGGTCGTCCTTCTCGTAGTCGGCGGCGGAGACGATGAAGAGGTCGTACTCGAGCTCCAGCGTCGTGCGTATGCGGTTCTCCCCGCTCGCGGTGGCGTGGACGTACACCGTCGACGTGAACCCGTGGGCGGACGCGGGCTGGACCAGGCTCAGGAAGGTGATCACCGCGACGGTGATCCCGATGACGGCGCGACGGACGTGTCGTGACATGTGGCTCCTTAGAGTTGCCAGGGCACCGTCCATGTCACGGGTGAACGCGGCTCGGCTCGTCGACGAACCGTACGAAAACAGGTTCGAGGAAACGCCCTTCCGGGGGCGACTTGCGGGAGCGGGCACCGCAGGATGGGGACGCACCACTCACACCACTCGGAGGACGAACGCCTTGCGCCCCCCGCTTCGGACCCTTGCCGTGCTCGTCGCGTCCGCCGCCCTGGTCACCGGATGCAGTTCCGCCGACGACTGGTCAGGGCCGCATCCCAAGCCCACCGCCGTGGGTGCCCTCGGCGCCGGGTTCGTCGACGCCTCCTCCTCGCCCGCTCCCGAGTCGACGACCACACCCCGGCCGGGGTCGTGGACCGGCGTCCACCCCCCGAAGGGCTACCGGGTGGTCCTTGTCAGTGCGGGTGACGACCGGCCGACCAAGGCGCTCGTGACGGCCGTCGAGGACTGGGCCGAAGCCGAACACGTCGACCTCAGGACGGTGCGGGCCGACGGCACGTCCGACCTCCTTCCCACCCTCACCAAGGCCCTCGAAATGAGCCCGGACCTCGTCGTCAGCGCGGGCAACGACCTCATCGACCCGCTGGCGACGGTCACCCCGAACCATCTGTCCCAACGGTTCCTCGTCGTCGGCGCGGAACTCGCCGAACCCACCTACAACGTGACGGCAGTCGACTGGTCGGGCGCCTCGTTCCGCGGCGAAGGCCTCGGCATGTCCTCAACGTACGACCCCGCCTCGTTCACCACCCGGCGCTGCGCGGCCGCCATCAGAGCGGGTGCCGCGGCCGTCCTGCACGACGTGACCGGAATCGTGATCTGGCTGGACGACTTCGACACACCGAGCGCGTGACGGGCGGGCATTGATCAGGCGGTGAGATTGCCTGGCTGGCCGTCCGGCATCGCGGCACGATATGGAATCGAGTGACGAGTACCCCGGCGGGTTGAGGCCGTACGACCGGCTGGCCGATCGTGAAACCGCCGTGGCCGGCTGTGACGCGAGGAGCCGTGCTTCCTGCCGCACGCGGTGGTCAGTTGAGGAAGGGACCACCGGAATCTCTCGCTGAGCAAGCCGGCAAGCCGGTGTCATCCGTCGCCGCGTTGCCGGTGCAGCAGGAGCAGGGCGATGTCGTCGCTGCGCGGGTCGGTTTGCGGAGTGTGGCGGATGAGGGTGTCGGCGAGAGTGTCCAGGGGCTGGTCCACCGCTCGTACGAGGTGGTCGGCGAGCTCGGCGGTGGCGTCGTCGAGGTCTGTGCCGGGCGATTCGATGAGGCCGTCGGTGTACATGGCGAGCAGGGCGCCGGGCGGCAGCGGGATCTCGGTGGCCTGGTAGTCGACGGCGGGGTCGATGCCGAGCAGGAGCCCGCACGGCAGGGTGAGGACCTCGGTGTGCCCGTCCGGATGGCGCAGCAGCGGAGGCGGGTGACCGGCGGTGGCCAGCTGGGCGCCGTGGTGGGCCAGGTCGAGGTGGACGTACAGGCAGCTGGCGAAGAGTCCGGGGTCGAAGTCCGTGAGCAGGCGGTTGGTGCGGGCGAGGACTTCGCCGGGAGGTGCGCCGGCGGTGGCGTGGACGGCGGTGCGTACCTGCCCCATGACGGCGGCGGCGTTCACGTTGTGGCCCTGCACGTCGCCGATGGCGGCGGCGACGGTGGTGTCGCCCAGTCGGATGACGTCGTAGAAGTCACCGCCGATGTCCATGCCCTCGGCCGCGGGCAGGTAGCGCGCGGTCACTTCCAGACCGGGCACCGCGGGGAGGGTGGCCGGCAGCAGGCCGGTCTGCAGATTGTGGGCGAGCTGGTGTTTGGCGTCGTACAGGCGGGCGCGTTCGAGGGCTTGGGCGATCAGTCCGGCGAGAGACGTCAGAATGGCGCGCTCGTCGGGGGTGAAGAGGTGGGGCCGGTCGAAGGACAGCACCCAGCAGCCCACCGGGCGGCCCGAGGCGATCAGTGGCAGGAAGGCCCACGCGGCTCGTTCGGTCCGCCGTGGGATGTCGGGATGGGACTGTTCCATCTCGGCCGGGGAGGCGAAGAACAGGGGAACTCCGGTGGTCAGGGCATGCACGGTGGGGGCCGATGAGTCGGTGAGCGGAGGGCCGTCGAAGGGCTTGAGGACCTCGGGCCGGTATCCGCGGGAGCCCACGATGCGCAGTCGCCCGGCCTCGGCGACGGACAGGACGAAGCCCTGGGCGTCGAAGGCCGGCATGACCTGGTCGGCGGACATCTCGACCACGTTGCGCACGCTGACGGCCTCGGTGAGCGTGGCGGCCAGGTGCATCAAGTCGTACAGCGCCCGGGCACGGGTCGGCGTCGGCGCGCTGTCCCTGTGGCCCGGCCCCGCCCGGACCGCCGGGCCGCTGCTGTCGGTGGGGGTGATGCGGACGCCGGTGCCGGAGGCGTCCGGGTAGAGCTGGAAGTCCAGCCATCGGCCCGGTGGCCGCAGGGCGGTGAAGGAGGTGGGCCGGCAGCTGATCACCGCGGCCCGGTAGTGGTCCTGGAAGACGGGCTCATCGAGCCATGGCAGCGCTTCCCACAGCAGGGTCCCGAGCAGGTCCGTGGCGTGGCCGCCCACCAGGTCGCACGCGCCGGCGCTGACGAAGGTGATCCGGCAGTCCAAGTCCAGCGCTAGGCAGCCCTCCGAGAGGCGGTCGATGAGATCCACGGCGGCCAGCGCCTCCAGGGGGCTCGGCGTACGGGCTCGCGGCGGGGCGAGCACATGCGGGGTCCGCCCGGGAAGAACCGGATGACCGCAGGCGGCGGCATGCTGCAGGAGCGCACCTATGCCATCACACGTGCTGACCACCAGGTCGCGCTCGTGGGCACTCTGCAGCGGCTTGTGCGATCCGGGCCACAACAGCACCAGCGCGCCCCACAGAGTGGTGCCGGTGGTGACCGGTGCGGCAGCCATCGACAAGGGGTAGGGCAGCGCGAGCGCCATCCTCGGGTAGCGGCGGGCGAGTTCCGCGTGGCTTGCGACCCGCACCAGGCACCGCTTGCGCACCGCGTCGGCAACGGGGCTCCCGACCGACGGCACCACCCGATCCCACGCTTCGGCGGTCCTTCCCCCGGTCACCACCGCCAGCTGCAGCAGTCGCTCGCCCGGGGCCCACAGGTAGAGACCGCCTCCGGACGCGCCCGTCTCCCGCACCGCCGGGAGCAGCAGCGGATCCAGCAGGTCCGGGCCGGTGTGGTCGGGCTGCGCACCGTCGTGCCCGCCCCACCCCTCGTCCGTGACAGCCTGCGTCCGCCGGAAGCGGTTCCTGGCCGCTCCTCCGCTGATCCCCAAGCCGGCACCGATCCGCGCCCAGCTCGCCCCGGCCTGCCGGTCGGCCAGTACCGCGTGCCGCACCAACCGCTCGGCCAGCTCGAGAACCTCCGCCACCGCGGCGCTGTGGCAGCCGGCCCCCGGTGCCGGCGCAGGGGACGCACCGCCCATCTGCTGGGCCACGGTCTGAGCCCGGGCCAGCAGCTCCGCGCCGGCGAGGACGAGCGCCTGCCGCGCCGTTGCCGCCGCCTCCCATCGCTTCCGGGCTCGCCAGGCCGCCTGCCGGTGCGCCGGGCTGCAGTACCGCCGGTTGCGGCCGGCCTGGTGCGGTAGTGGGGCACCACACCAGCCGCACCCAACATCACCCATATGCGCACAATACGCCTGAATAGAGTGACGGTGGACCTGCATCAGCTCCTCGTCGGATCCGCGGCCGCTGCTGGTCCTTGGACGCCGCTGATCTCCTGGTGCTGCTGTCCGGGCCGCTCTACTGTCCACTCTCATGACATTTTCGATCGTGGCCCGGTCCGGACCGGCCTTCGGCGTAGCAGTGGCGAGCAAGTTTCTGGCGGTCGGCGCCGTGGTGCCGGCGGCGGAGGCGGGAGCCGGGGCGGTGGCCACCCAGGCGGCGGCCAACCTCCGCTATCGCCCCCAGGGACTGGCACTGCTGCGTACGGGCGTGCAGCCGGCGGACGTGGTGGCCGGTCTTGCGGCCACGGACCGGGAGCGCGCGCACCGGCAGATGGGGATCGTCGGTCCCGAAGGCCCCGGAGCGACGTACACAGGCGAAGAGTGTCTGGACTGGGCCGGTGGGACCGCAGGCGACGGTTATGCGATCCAGGGCAACATCCTCACCGGCCCCGAGGTGATCGAAGCCATGGAGTCGGCCTGGCTGTCCTCGCCGGAGGTGCCCCTCGACCAGCGGCTGGTCGCGGTGCTGGCGGCGGGCGACGCCGCGGGCGGTGACCGCAGGGGCCGCCAGAGCGCGGCCCTGCATGTGGTGTCCCCGGGCGCCGGGTACGGCGGCGGCAGCGATGTCGCCTGCGATCTGCGGGTGGACGACCATCCCGACCCCGTTACGGAGCTGAGGCGCCTGCTGGACGTGCACGAGCTGCTGTTCGGCAAGCCCGACCCGGACGCCCTGCTGGACCTGTCGGGTGAGCTGAAGGAGGAGGTGCAGAGCCTGGTCACCGCGCGCGGTTACGCCTCGCTGGACATGTGGGCCGGAGTGGAGAACCTGGAGAACCGCCTGGTTCCCGGCAAGATCGACCCGGTGGTGCTGGCCCGACTCCGGGACGGCGACCTCGGCGGCGACGCGTAGGGGATGACAACGGCGGTAGCGCACAAGGGATGTCGCGAGGCAACCCGTAAGGGAGACGACGAACTTCGAGTCGCATGCCGTCGCGGTGACAGAAGCCTCATGTCACCGCCGTGACAGAAGGGGCCCTGGCCGGCGGTGACGTCGGCCGGCGGCCCCTTCCCACGCGATGTGCCGTTCCGCTGAACCGGACGACGCAACCCCGGCACCCTCAGACGGGCTCCGGCAGCGAGCCGAGGTGCTCGATGACACGCTCGCGCAGCAGGAGGTACTCCTCCCAACGACGCGGCAACGGACCCGGCGGACGCTCGACGACCCGAACAGCCGTGATGGTCTGCCCGCGCTGGAACTGCTCGCGGGTCAGGTCGAGTTCAACACCGCTCGGCAACCGGTTCCACCAGTGGAAGCCGTGCTGGGTGCCCTCGAGGTGCACCTCGCCGACCATGAGATCACCGCCGAAGACATCGTTGACGATCAGGGCCGTGATGTCGCAGTGCCCCCAAGCCGGGTTGCTCTGCTGCCAGTTGGCCTGGTCGTCGGGCGAACAGGTGTCAACGGCCCAGCCGGCTCGCAGGGCCCTGTCGAGATCGATCAGGTTCCAAGGGGTCATGCCGCCAGCATCGCAGCCACCACTGACACCGGACATGGCACAGCGGCCGCCTCGGGCCGGGCCGACCGGAACACAGACGAGCCGCCCCACAGAAGACGAACAGCCGTACCGGGCAGGGAGATCGACCGCCCGTCGACGGAGACGTGAGCCGGTCCGCCCGCCCGGATGTCCCCCTGTCCGTGGACAGAAATCGTGACGTTACTCTGCAGTCCGCTGCGGCCACGGCCGTTGTGAACACACGATCCCGCCCGAGGAGCACGTCCGATGGCCCGCACCACCCCGCCGCGTCCGGTCGCTGTCGAGACACTGTTTCCCGAGGTGGCCGCCTTTCGGAAGGTGGCCGTCCGGCTGCATCCGCGTATCGGCGAGCCGGGCGCACGGGACAGCTCGCTCGGTGGGCCCGCGCTCTGGCCGCCGTCGCAGCAATGGCCGCACTGCGGGGACGACCACCCTCACACGGCGTACTCCGCGCCCGCCGACGAACCGGTCCCCCTCGTTCCGGTGCTCCAGCTCTTCGCCGCCGACGTGCCTGACCTGGACTTCCCGACCGGCACCGATCTGCTGCAGGTGCTGTGGTGCCCCTTCGATCACGAGGACGGCTACGTACCCCGCCCCGAGATCTTCTGGCGCGACATCTCCGGGAGCGACCTCGCACCGGCGGCCCCGCCCCGCCCGAGCGGTGCCGACAGCGACTACCTGCCGGACCCGTGCGTCCTGCACCCGGAACGCGTCACCGACTACCCGAACTGGGACCTGCCGGAGGACATCGCCGACGCGCTCGAAGCCAGGTTCGAGCAACTGGAGGAGGAAACGGGTCGGTCGTACTGGTACCACCTCTCCGTCTCCGACGGGATCAAGGTCGGCGGCTACCCGACCTGGACACAGGAGCCGAACTGGCCCACGTGCCCGACGTGCAGCCGGCGCATGGACCATCTCCTGACCATCAACAGCTCTGAGTTCGACGGCGAAAGCTGGCGCACCTGGCTGCCCGTCGAGGACACCCCGGCGGAGGGCACGATCTGGGACCTTGCCTTCGAAGAACGCATGCAGGTCCAGTGCTCGCCCGGCCTCATGCTCGGCGACATGGGCGGCATTTACCTGTTCGAATGCCCAAGCTGCGCCGACAGGCCCTTCGCCTGTCGCTCCGACTGCTCCTGACTCCGGCCGCCACAAGTTGGCCCCCGCGCGGCCCGTCGTCCCGGTACCGACGGGCCAGCGCCTCGGAAGGCGCCGTCGCGGGGTAAACGGAACGTACGCCTCCGCCAGTCAAAACGGAAGACCCTTGCGGAGTTGTCCCTCTCCTTGGGACGGGAACCGGCCGATACGCCGGCAGAGCGGCTGCCGAATGTGCATCGGCAGCGGCCTGGCCGCGGGGTGGGAGGACGCGGGGAAGCACGGGAAAGCGCCCTCGTCGGCACGCCTTTGTCCGTTTATGCCCACATAGTCGAGTCGCCGTAAGGGAGGGCAAGAGCCCCGGCCGGTGGCCGACGCTCTCCCCCTCCCCCCGGTCCGGCGGCCCGCGGCGACCAGGGCCCTCGAGGTCCGTCCGAGGAAGCGGGTGAGTGGCTGATGCCCTCCGCGAGGTCTTGTGCCGACGCGATCAATGGCACTTGTGGCGGTGGCACCCAGGGACGGCCGTCCGGGTGCTCCCGGTGCGGCGGTGGTGGTCGCCCCCTTGCCCGTCCTGCCCGTCCGCATGTTTGCGGGGCTTGGAGGGCGAGGGGGAAGGAGCGCCGTATTCGTTGGTGCCGTGACCGAGGGAGGCGGGCGCCGGGAAGGGGGCGTCTGGCAGGCCGGCGAGGGCGCCGCGCATGTACTCGGTCCAGATCTCGGTGGGGATGTCGCCACCGAACACCTTCTGCAGGCCACCGACACCTACCAGGGATTCCAGCCGCGGGTGGTTCGGGTCCTCCCGGAACAGGAGGACGGAGGTGGCGAGCTGCGGGGTGTAGCCGATGAACCAGGCCGACCGGTAGTCGTCGGTCGTTCCGGTCTTGCCCGCCGCGGTCCTGCCGACGGCCTGGGCCTTGGTGCCGGTGCCCCGGGCGATGACGCCCCGGAGCACATCGGTCACATTGTCGGCGACCGCCGCGGGCAGGGCCCGGACGGGGGCGGGGGCGGTGAAGCCGGTCAGCGGCGAGCCGTTGTGGGTCACCTTGGTCACCGAGTACGGCGTGGTCTGCATACCGCTCGCGGCGAAGGTCGCGTAGACACCGGCCATCCGAATGGCGCTCGGTGTGGAGGTGCCGATGTAGAAGCCGGCGCTCGGGGCCGCCAGGCTGTTGGTGCGCAGCCCGAGGGCCTCCGCGGTACCGGCCACGTTCTGGTAGCCGACGTCCTCGCCCAGTTGCACGTACGGAGTGTTGACCGACTGCTCCATCGCCTTGCGCAGATCGATGTAGCCCCAATGGTCAGGCGTGTCGTTGTGCTGGTGGAGGAGCCCGGTGGGGTCCTTGGGGTCGGCGACGTAGTTGCCCTGCTGGTCCTTGATCTGGATGCCGTCGTCGCCGTTGAACTTGCTGTCCGGGGTGATCGGCTCCGGGGACTTGCCGGGCCGCAGTACGGCTCCGTGCTGGAGCGCGGCGGCCAGGACGACCGGCTTGAAGGTGGAGCCGACCGGGACTCCGGAGGTGTCGGCGTTGTCCGAGTAGTGGGCCTGGTCGAAGCCGGCACCGCCGTAGACCGCCACGATCCTGCCGGTCGTGGGATCCACCGAGGCGGCCCCGGCCTGGACGTCCCGGTCGACCGATCGGTGGGCGGGGTCGAGGCGTCGCTTGCGAACCGTGGCGACGGCCCGGGCCAGCTCCGTCGTCTTCTTTCTGTCGAAGGTGGTGTGGATCTGGTAGCCGCCCCGGCTCAGGCTGCCGTCCGTGATGTTCCGGTCGTGTCCCTGGATGTACGACTTGGCCAGTTGGACCAGGTAGCCGACCTGGCCCGTGAACGCCGAACCGCGGTTCCACTTCGTGGGCGCCGGGAATCCGGCCGCCGCGTACTTCGCCCGCTGTTGCGGGGTCAGCTTGCCGGTCGTGACCATCCGGTCGAGCACCCAGGACCAGCGCGCTTTCGCGTGCGCCTTGGCCGCGGGGTCGGAGTCGGCGTACTGGAAGAGGCTCGGCTCGTTGACCGCCGCGGCCAGGAAGGCCCCCTGGCTCGCGTTGAGCTTTTCCACCGGGAGGTCGTAATACATGCGGGCCGCGGCCTGGATGCCGTTGGCCTGACGGCCGAAGAAGCAGGTGTTCAGGTATCCCTGAAGGATCTGCTGCTTGCTCATGGCGGCGCCGATCTTGGTGGAGATCAGCAGCTCCTTGAACTTGCGCGAGACCGTCTGCGACTGATCGAGGTACGTGTTCTTGACGAACTGCTGGGTGATCGTCGACCCGGACTGGACGGAGCCGCCTTCCGCCATGTGGACGGCGGCACGGAGGATTCCCTGCGGGTCGATGCCCGGGTCGGTGTAGAAGGACGCGTTCTCCGCGGCGATGAAGTCCCACTGCACGTCGGTGGGCACCTGCGAGAGCGTGACGTTCTGCCGGTTGACGCTGCCGTCGGTCGCCAGGACGGTGCCGTCGGACCAGTAGTAGACGTTGTTCTGGAGCAGGGTCCTGGGGTTGGGGTCAGGGATGGTGACCGTGGCGTAGGCGTACCCGACGGCCGCCGTCGTGGCACCGAAACAGACCAGGAAGACTCCCAGCAGCTGACGCACCGACGGCAGCCAGCGGCGCGGTCCCGTTCTTCCCCCGCGCGGATAGTCGATCCATCGTCTGCCCCCCGGCGCCGCTCTCCGGGCCGGGCGTGACGTGGCCCGTCCGGGCGCCTGATGACGAGAGGCCCGGCGACCCGTGGCGGGGTGACTGCCGGCACCCGTGCCGCGAATGGAGCGCTGCGGTGGTCGGCGCCGGTGTCCGCTCATGGGCTGGGATCACTGTCCTCTCGGTACGAACTGCGATGTCTCATGGGGGCCGTGGGGGCGCGGACCACCGGGAACCGTCCTGGTTGCATCCGGCGCGCCGTACGGACTCGCGTCCGCTCCGCCGCCTTCGTCCAGCCGCTGCACGAGCCACTTCAGGAGTGGCCCCCTCCCCCGGCGGACCGATTCGGTCGCCCGCTTGGAAAGAGCCAACTCGGCCGAATGTGTTACACCTCGGCCTCGCAGAACGGGACGAATCCCATGAATGGGGTCATCGACCGGGCGGTAACAAGGCCGCCCTAGTGGGTCGGCCGGGAGGCGAGCCGGCAGATGGGCAGGCAGGCACGTCACGGTGCCGCTCTCTCCGAGGTGACGCGGACGGGATCCGCCGCGTCCACCACACCGCGGTACCGGTTACGCTGCCGCCCCGGCGCTCACTCCACCCCGAAGGCCCGGCCGGCGCGTCTCAGGCCGGCAGCCACTTCACCACCGCCTCCCCGTGCTCGGAGGTCTGCGCGTAGAACGCCGTCAGCCGCTGGTGCGCCGCCGCGAAAGCGCCTCGCGTCTCAGGCTCCGCGGTCGCACCGCCGTAGCGCGGCAGCAGTTCGTCGCGGGCGAAGATCCACAGCGCGTCGAAGTCGGCCATCGTCAGGAATGAGGCCACCCGGTGCGCCTGGGCCGCCGTCAGCACCAGGAACGGCGGTTTGTCCCGGTCGGGATGGAACACCGGCCGGCCGCCGAGCACCACCTGGGACCGGGGCCGGTCGTCCGCGTGATGCGGGGAGGCGCCGGCCGCGTAGAGGAGTTCCTGATCCAGGTGGCAGCTGTCCAGCACCTCATCGTGGTGCTGGACGAACAGGTGCCGGGCGTTCTCCCGATCACCCTCGAACAGTCGTTCAAGCCAGGCCGCACTGTTGCGCAGCGCCGGGGGCGGTACCGCTCGCAGATGGAAGTACGTGCTCATCACAGAAGGAGCGCACGGAGGCGCCCGAACATCACTCCGCCCGGCGGACGACCGTTCCGGGAAGAGCCGTCGATCTTGGCGCCGACGCGGCCGGGGGCATTCTGCGCGTGTTGCCGGAATCCCGGGCGCGGAGTGACGGATCGGCCGCTGACCTCGCTTCTCCGTGTGTGACGACAGAGCAGGAAACCAGACCTCATGCCGCCGCCAAGCCCGTGCGGTGGGCGGCGGACACGGTGGCGACGATGCGGGAGGGGGCGCGGCTGCATCTCGACTACTCGGCACCGAGCCTGTGGCGCGTCGACCGCATGATCGACGACCTCCGGCGGGAGGAGACGCCTTTGGCCGCCGTGGAGAGCGTGCTGCGCGGCTTCGGGGCGTACGCGGGTGAGGTGATCATCCGCCAGGCGGACGCCGAGTGGTGGGCGGCGGGCGACGACCACTGGATCCGCACCGCCGACGGACGGCTGTGGGATCCCATAGCCGAGGCCACCCGCTGCTTCGACGGACTCGGCTCGCTGCGGCTGCTGTGCCGGGACGCGACCGCGGGCTCACCCGAACCCAAGGACCGGCGGCCCTGATGAGGACCGCGATCCTCGCCTGACGTCGATCCCCCGATCCCCGCCGACGTCCCGCCCGGTGTCCACCGACGGTGCGCCGTGCAGGGGGCGGCCGGAACCTCGTGCAGTGGACGGGGTCCCGGCCACCCCGTCCCACCCCGTGCCGCCCTCGGGGGGAGTCAACGGCGGCACGGAGCAGGACCCGGGACGGGTCGCTTGCGGTGCCGGCGTCCCGCCGGACGACTGCCTCCGGCTGGTCGGGCGCGAGCCCGGCACCACTCACACAGCGCACGACCGACACGAAACATCACTGCCGGGACCGCGCCGGCCGCGCACCCCCCCTACGAGCACCGGGCTCGCGGGGCGCCGGCGAACGGTCACTCGCCCCGGACCCCGCGCGGACACGTCGCCCCGAGAGGGCCGGATTCCTCGAACTGCCGTACCGGAGGCCCGTAGTGGCGCCGTTCGGCGGGCCGCAGCGGCACAGCGACGACCTGGTATGCCCTGAGGCGTTGTGACACTTCTGTGAGAACTGGCGCTGGTCACCATGGGGGCCGCCGATGCGACCGGAGTGCGTCGGACGGTACGGACTCGCTATGAACCGGTGCGAACGAGGACAGTCTTGGGCCAGGGACGACAACCCCGGCGCGTGCAGCCGCACGACGGGGAATTGGGCGCGGCGGTCGCGCGGGCCCAGGACGGGGACGAGGCCGCTTTCGCGGTCGCCTACCGGATCGTGCAGCCGGGCCTGCTCGGCTACCTGCGGGGACTGGTCGGCGACGAGGCGGAGGACGTGGCGTCCGACGCCTGGCTGGAGATCGCCCGTGACCTCGGACGGTTCAAGGGGGACGGGGCCGGTTTCCGCGGCTGGACGGCCACGATCGCCCGGCACCGGGCACTGGACCATCTGCGCCGCCAGCGCGTGCGGCCCCGGCCGGGAGCGATCGAGCAGGACGTACTGGACCTGCCCGGCCCGCACAGCACCCACGATCAGGCACTGGAGTCCCTCTCCACCGAACGGGCCCTGGAACTGCTCCGCGGGCTCCCCCGGGACCAGGCCGAGGCCGTGCTCCTTCGGGTCGTGGTCGGCCTGGACGGTACCGCCGCCGCACGCGTCCTCGGCAAGCGCCCGGGAGCGGTGCGCACGGCCGCCCACCGGGGCCTGAAACGCCTCGCCCGCCAGTTGGGCGTCGGCAGCGAGGCGGGAGAGGGTGTGACGGATGAGACTTCCCGGACGCTGGGGGAGTCGGAATGAACGACGGCGGCGGCAGTGAGCCGGCGGACGACTATCAGAACCCGGCAGTACCGGATGAATCGGATACACCGGACAGGGAACGGAAGCGCGACATGGGTGAACGGCTGAGCGGCGACGGACCTCCGGGCCGCCGACGTACGCACCCTGGTGACGCCGTGTCCGGATCATGGGACGCGTGGGACGACGCCGCGCTGGAGACGGTGCTCGCCGCCGCGATGCGCGAAGGCGATCTCGACCCCGACGCCGAGCAGCGGGCTCTGGCCGCCTTCCGGACCGCCCAGGCCGCGGGCGCACACCGGGCACGTACCCGGCGCCGGGACGACTGGCGGGTGCCCGGGGAGCGGCATGCCGGGCGGTCCCTGAAGACGACCTTCGGCGTGGTGTTCGCGAGCCTTGCCCTGGGCGGTGTGGCGGTCGCGGCGATCGGGTCGGCCGGTTCGTCCGCGGACGGTGCCGGCCGAGGGACCGCTCACCCGTCGGCGGTCGCCCCGCACCGGACGGGCGGTGCGGCCTCGTCGGCCTCCCCCGGCGGCCTCGGACCGCAGCACGGCTCGGTCACCGGCAAGGAGACCGCGGCCCATTGCCGCGCCTACGAGCACGTCAAGGACCGCGGCAAGGCGCTCGACGCCACGGCCTGGCAGCGGCTGATCGCGGCTGCGGGCGGGAAGGACAACGTCGCCGCGTACTGCGCACGGGAACTCGCGGAGGCCACGACCGGGTCGGGCAGCACGGGCAAGTCAGCCGGACATACCCCGAACCCCGGCAAGGGCACGGGGAACACGGGCGCCTCCGGCAACGGCTCCGGGGGCGCGAACAGCGCGACCGGGAACGGGCAGACCGGCGGCGGCAAGGGCAACGGGAAACACAAGTAGCCCTACGCCCGCGGCCGCACTTCGCCGACCGCCCTACGCCTCTGGCCCTGCGCTTATCGCCGTTCGCCGTTCGGGGTGAGCTGCGCTCCCATCCACTCCCCCGAGGACCTCAGCTCGCCTCCTCTTTCCCCGGGTGGTGTTTGTGCCCGGGGCCGTCCTTCGGCTGCGTAGGGCGCTCGGCCCGCCGGGTGGCGGGGTCTTGGGTCTGCTGGGCGCCGTGACGGGCCTCTTCCTGCCAGTCGGACTCATGGAGTGCCCAAGTCCGGGTGACGGTGCTGCCGTCCAGGGAGCTCGGGGAGTGCCAGGCGTCACGGGACGGGTCCGTGACGGTCGCAGGGCCGTGGGTCTCCGCGGGAGAGCCGGAAGGCGCTTGCGCCGGTGGGACGCCCCGCTTCGGCGTGTTCTCGGCCAACGTGGTGGACGGATGCTGTGTGGAACCGGGTGCCCCCGAGGCGGCCCGGTCGGCGCCGTAGTCACCCCGGTCGGCGGAGGCGGACAGGGTCGCCCCCAGGACCGCCGTGAGGACCGCGGTGCCGGTGACCTGCGCCAGGCGACGGGAGCCGCCCCGTACTCGGCCCGGTCGTCGGTGGGTGACGGGCTCTGGTGACGACCCCTGGATGATCCGTACGGCCCGGACACGGCGGCCGCCTCGAGCCGCTTGCCGCGCGGCCGGCCCTCCGGCCCCTTCTCCGCTCCTGATCCCGGCGGCCTGGGTGGTGGCCGCGTCGGAGAGGTGTTCCGCGGATGGCACCGGGACCGGGCCGTGGGAGAGGGCGGACAGCGCCTCGGCACACTCGCCGGCGGTGGGACGTGCCTCCGGGTCCAGTGCCGTCATGGCACTCAGGAGGTGAGCCAGGTCCGGGGGCACCGAGCAGGGGATGTCGGGCCGTCGGTGGAGTCGGGCGATGGCGGCCTCCAACGGGGTGCCGTCGTACTCCAGTTCTCCCTTGAGGCATTCCAGCAGCACCAGGCCGAGCGCGTAGATGTCGGCGGCGGGCCCGATGCCTTTGCCGAGGACCTGCTCGGGGGCCAGATACGCCGCGGTGCCGATCAGCGCGCCGGAGGCCGTGTGCCGTGTGGCGTTCATCATCCGGGAGATGCCGAAATCGGCCAGATGCGGGTTTCCTGCGTCATCCAGCAGCACATTCGACGGTTTGACGTCACGGTGCACGATGCCGGCGGCGTGCACATGCGCGAGTGCGCCCGCGAGGGCGGCGCCCAGTTCGGCGACGTGTCCGGGTGTCAGGAGCCCGCTCGATATACGCCGGCTCAAGGTGGGGCCCTTGACCAGTTCCATGACCAGATAGCCGAGGTCCTTGTGCCGTCCCGCGTCGTAGACGGTGACCAGCCCCGGGTGCTGCATGCGTGCCAGCAGGACGGCCTCGTCGGCGCAGCGCTCCTCCATCTCCTGGTCGGCGCCGGACCGGAAGACCTTGACGGCCACCGGCCGCATGAGGCGGAGATCCATCCCCTCATAGACGTCGGCGACGCCTCCGGTACCGATTTTCGCGTCCAACCGGTACCGGCCGCCCACGACATCGGCGGACACGCGAAGTGGAGACGGCACAGGTGATCGGCAGGCCCTCATCTGGTCTCCGTTACTGTCGCTGCGAGCAGGGTCCGAGCATCGAAAGGCTTTTCGCCGTGTACCCGCTGCGGCTTCGTGCATCCACCCAGATCGGTATCGACGGCCGAATCCGGGCCATCCGCGGGGCACCGGGGCGGCGTGAAGGCGGTCGCCACGATCCTGACGCCGCAGCACGGGATCGTCCCTGCGCTCGTCGGCGGCACGGAAAAGGACCACAGCGGACGGCGTCCGGCCACAACCGAGAACGGCTGTGGCCGGACGCCTTCCCGTCACTCGATCACTGTCTCCCCGCAAGTCTTCCTTGTTGCGCCGGACATGTGCCCTTACGAAGCTCGCCATTCGTGCATCCCGCAAGGAGAGGCACGGACTAGGAGGAACAGATGTCTCGTCTGAGGATGGCGACCGCCGCGGCGACCGCTCTGGTGCTGTCGCTGGCCGGCAGCAGCCTGGCGAGCGCCGCACAGACGGCTCACGGCGGCCGGGGTCCGGTGCTCAAGGCACGCTCCGACCGTTACACGGCCCACGCGGGCCGGACGTTGACCGTGCACGGGCGCGGCTTTCTGGCCAACGACAACGGCAAGCCGGCGACCCTCGTCTCGCACACCAGGACCGCTCACGGCACCCTGACGGTCGATCAGGGCGGTTCGTTCAGCTACACCCCGGACCCCGGATTCACGGGCACCGACAGCTTCGACTACACGGTCAGCGACGCCGTCCGGCTGTACCGGACCCACCTGCCGGCGCTCGCCACCGTCGGCGGGGTGAAGATCTCGGGCGGCGCCTACGGCTCGTCGCTCTACCAGGTGCCCGGCTCGAAGAACGAGTTCTACGGGATCACCGACCGCGGCCCGAACGTGGACACCCCCGACGGCCGCAAGGCGCTCCCGCTCCCGGACTTCGTCCCGACGCTCGCCAAGATCCGTCTCGTCGGCACCAAGGCCGAGGTCCTCAAGACGATCCCGCTGCGTGCCGCCGACGGCACCCCGTACAACGGGCATGTGAACACCCAGGCGAACACCGGTGAGTCGCTGATCGACCTGGCCGGCAACGCGCTGCCCGCCTCGCCGTACGGCTACGACCCCGAGGGCCTGGTCGTCATGCGGGACGGCACCTTCTGGGTGTCCGACGAGTACGGGCCGTTCATCACGCACTTCTCCCGCGACGGCCGGGCGATCGAGCGCCTCTCCCCCTTCGACGGCTCGCTCCCCGCCGAACTGGCGGCCCGGGTGCCGAACAAGGGCATGGAGGGACTGACCATCACGCCCGACGGCAGCACGCTCGTCGGCATGATGCAGTCCGCGCTCCAGCAGCCCGACCTGCCGGCCGGCGTCAAGACCAAGAACGTCACCGCGCTGCGCATCGTGACGTACAACCTGCGCACCCACGCGACGCACGAGTACGTCTACCTGCTCGACGACCCGAAGGTGAACAGCGGCGCGGTCAGTGAGATCACCGCGCTCAGCAACACCACCTTCGCCGTGGACGAGCGGGACGGCAACATGGAGCCCGGCGCGTTCAAGAAGCTCTTCAAGATTGACATCAGCGGTGCGACCGACGTCGGTCCCTCCGCCAAGGTGCCGGGCGCCACGTACGACGCGGCCAAGGGCGGGCTGCTCGTCGGCCCGAACCACCAGACCATCGACGCGTACGTCGGCGACGGCAACACCGCCACGGCCCAGGCCGCGCTGAAGGCGGCCGGTGTCACTCCGGTCGCCAAGAGCTCGTACCTGGACCTGGGGGCCCTGGTCACCCAGCTCGACCCGACCGGCGGCTTCTTCGGTCACGACAAGGTCGAGGGCGTCGCCACCACCGACGGCGGCCGCACGCTCGTCATCAGCAACGACAGCGACTTCGGCGTCGACGGCGTCTCCAACACCGCCGCGCCGTACACCCTGCACTCCAAGATCCTCCCTGACGGACAGCAGGACGACGGCGAGTACCTGGCCGTCGACACCACCAAGCTGCCCGCCGGGACCAGCACGGCCACGGTCACCTTCACCGTTCGGTGACGGCACCCCGTAACAGCGGCTGAGGGCTACAGCCCCGGTCGCGCCCCGGCATCGCCACCGGAGCCGCACGACCGTCCGCGCCCGTCGCACACGGGCGCCGGGCGGCCGTGCGACTCCGGGCCACGGGCGGTCACCGCCGGCGCGCGCAGATGCAGGCAGCGCATCAGGCGGTGCGCTTGCGTGCCGCTGTCTTCTTCGCAGGCGCCTTCTTCGCCGCCGTCTTCTTCTCCGCGGTCTTCTTCGCCGCCGTCTTCTTCTCCGCGGTCTTCTTCGCCGTCGACTTGGCGGACGTCGTCTCCTTCGACGCCGTGGCCTTCGACGCTGCCGTCGCCTTCGCCGGAGCCGTCTTCTTCCGCGCGGACGCCGACTTCGCCGTGGTCCTCCCGGTCGTGCTCTTCTTCTGCTCCGTCTTCCCCGCCGCGGCCTTCTTCGTCGTCGCCGTCGACCTCTTGCCGCCGACCTCCTTCGGCGCCGTACGCGCCGCCTTCCGGGTCGGCAGGCGTCTGACCTCGGCTTCCTCGGCCTCCCCCGCCCCCTCGCCCGCCCCCGCGCCCCGTGACCGCCGCGCCGCGTGCACGCTCTTCTCCAGGGCCGCCATCAGGTCCAGTACCTTGCCGCCCTCCGGTTCGGGCGCCGACGGGAGCTCCTTGCCCTCCGCCTTCGCGGTGATCAGCTCCTCGAGCGCCGCGCGGTACTGGTCGTGCAGTTCGTCCACGTCGACCTCGCCCAGCGTGTCCATCAACGCGTCCGCCAGGTCCAGCTCCGTGCCCCGGACAGTGACGCCGCTGTCCGGAGCCACCTCTTCCGGCGCCCGGATCTCGTCCGGCCACAGCAGCCCGTGCATGCCGAGCACGTCGTCGACCGCGCGCACCATGCCCAGGCGTTCCCGTCCCCGCAGCGCGTACTTGGCGACGGCCACCTTCCCGCTGCGCCGCAGCGCCTCCCGCAGCAGCGCATACGGCTTGGTGGCCGGAGCGCCGTTCGCGGAGAGGTAGTACGCCGTGCCCAGTTGGAGCGGATCGATCCGGTCCTCCGGTACGAAGGCCATGATCTCGATCGTCCTGGCGGTCAGGAGGGGGAGCTTCGCCAGGTCCTCGTCCGTGATCGGGATGACCGTGCCGTCCGCGTCCTCGTACCCCTTGGCGATCTCCGACGACGGGACCTCGCGGTCCTCCAGCTCGCAGAACTTGCGGTAGCGGATCCGGCCGTCGTCCGCCAGATGGATCTGGCGGAAGGAGATCGAACGGTTCTCGGTGGCGTTCATCAGCTTGACGGGGATGCTGACCAGGCCGAACGAGATGGTGCCGTTCCAGATGGATCGCACGTACCGCACCCCTTCTCCATGGATATCAGCCGATTTCATGGGATTCTCATCGTATGACGCCGATCGCGGAGGTGGAGGGGCGACGGCTGGCCGTGAGCAATCTGGAGAAGGTGGTCCATCCGGCGACCGGCTTCACCAAGGGCGAACTGCTGCACTACTACGCGACCACCGCGGACGCGCTGCTGCCCCACCTCCACGATCGTGCGGTCTCCTTCCTGCGCTATCCGGACGGGCCGGAAGGCCAGGTGTTCTTCACCAAGAACGTGCCGCCGGGTACGCCCGACTGGGTCACCAGGGCCGAGGTGCCGCGCTCGGAGGGCCCGGCCCGCATGGTGGTGATCCAGGACCTGCCCAGCCTGATGTGGGCGGCCAACCTCGTCGCCGAACTCCACACCCCGCAGTGGCGTGTCCAGGCGCCCGACGAGGCGGACCGGCTGGTCTTCGACCTCGACCCGGGGGCACCCGCCACCGTCGTCGAGTGCTGCGAGGTCGCCCTGTGGCTGCGCGAGCGGCTCGCGGCGGACGGGATCGAGGCGTACGCGAAGACCTCGGGTTCGAAGGGACTGCACCTGCTGGCGGCGATGGAGCCGACGCCGTCGCGGCAGACGACGGAGTACGCCAAGCGGCTCGCCGTGGAGGCGGAGAAGGCGATGTCCCGGCTGGTCGTCCACCGGATGACCCGCAGCCTGCGGCCGGGGAAGGTCTTCGTGGACTGGAGCCAGAACGCGGCGCGCAAGACGACGGCGGCGCCCTACACGCTGCGCGCCCGTGCGGAACCCACCGTGTCGGCCCCGGTGACATGGGAGGAGGTGGCGGACTGCGGGTCCCCCGGCAGCCTCGTCTACCGCGCGCAGGACCTCGCCCCGCGCCTCCAGGCGTACGGCGACCTCCTGGCCCCGCTCCTCGACCCCGCCCGTGCCGCGCCGGTGCCCTGATCCGTCACACCCTCGACCAGATGCGCCGGTCCCGGGCCATCGCGTGCAGGGCCTCGACGTCCGCGGGCTTCAGCATGCCGCCCAGACGGGCGAGGCCGGTGAGGTCCGTGACGTTCAGGACGCGGACCTCGCGCAGCAGCTCGGCGACCTCCAGGCGGGCGGGCTCCACCAGGACCAGGACCGGATGGACCTCGGCGGTCAGCGCGTAGGACGCACGATCCGCGTCGGCACGCACCCGCCGCAGCAGCGGCAGCGGCTCGTGGCGGCCGACCGTCACCAGCGGATCGGCGACGTGGACGCGCTGTCTGCGGGCGTGCAGCGCGCGCACCGCGAAGAGGCCGCCGGGCCCGATCGCCAGGTGGTGGATGCGGTCCCCGCCCGGCAGCGGCACCGAGTGCAGGGTGTGCCAGCCCGCGCCCTCCAGCGCGTCGAGGGTCTCGCCGACCGTCTGCTCCGCGGCGAGGGCCCGGCGCCTCGGGTCGGGGCGCAGCCGGTGCGCGGGCCCCGGGTCGCGGTCCAGGGCGACCAGCAGGGCCTCGCCCGGACGGTTGGGTGCGAGGTCGTCGTCCGGGTGGAGGGTGAGCCTTGCCAGCTCCGCGGGGGTGGGGACAGGGGGTGGTCCCACCGTCACAGGTCCGGTCAGGAACGGGCCCAGCGCGTCGAGCACGTCCTGTCGCAGATCCTCGCTGAGCAGGTTCACACGGCCCGCGTCCCGGTCGTACCAGGCGACGTTCCGCCCGTCGGCGCCGCACACGTACATACGTTCCTGTCCGTGGCGCCAGGTCGGTACGACGCGCAGTCCACTCATGCACCATCACCCCTCGACCATGGGAACAGGCGGGGTGCTCCAGGGGCAAGAACCCGGCTACCTTTGTGAGCAGTTGGGGAGTCGGTGGGAGGCACTGTTGCGGACCCGCAGGAAGCAACCCGATGTTCCCGCTCCGGACAGCCCGTGGAGCGAGATCGTGCCCGGCCTGTGGATGGGCGGCCACGAGTACGCGGGACGGTCCGGGCAGCTGGAATTCGCGGTCGTACGCGATGAATTCGATCTGGTGCTGACCTTGTTGCGGCTGCCCGGGCACGGGCCGGACGAGGGGGTCGAGCACCATGTGTGGCCGATTCCGGACGGTCCGCTCGACGGGACCCAGATCGCGGGAGTGATACGACTCGCACAGACGGCCGACGATGCGCTGGAGGACGGCCGGCGGGTCCTCGTCCGCTGCTACCACGGGTACAACCGCTCGGGCCTGGTCGTCGCGCAGGCGCTGGTCCGCGCTGGTCACAGCGCCGACGAGGCGATCGGGATGATCCGCGCCCGCCGAGGACCCTGGGCGCTGCACAACGAGCTGTTCGTGGAGTACCTGCGGGCCGGTCTGGACACGGCCCGTCTCCTGGAGGAACTCGCGGAGTGAAGTCGCCACCCGGCCATAGAGTGAGCAATCGGCCATCAGGCGACCAAAAGGACGTACTCCGTGTTCTCCAGCCGTCGTGTGTGCGCAGTCCTGTGTCTCGCCGCCGGTGCTCTGCTCCTGGCGGGGTGCGGCGACTCCGGTGCCCTGCGCGGGGCGGGCCCCACCGCCACCGCCGTGGGCCCGGAGCGGCTGTGGCCCCGGCTGCCGCCCGCCTCCGCGCCGGCCCTCGACTACGGCGTCGCACACACCCAGCCCGTCAAAGGCGTCACCGTTCCGGGTGACGACGTCCACCGGGTCGACCCGCTGGCCGTCGTCCGCGCCGAGGTGGCCGCGCACCCGGAGGCGTACGCGGGACCGCACGCGGTGTACGCCACGACGCGCGAGCGGCTCCAGGAGTGCGGCACCAAGGACGGACAGGGACGGTGTCCGCTGCTCCGGGCCTACTACCGCGATCTCACCGGGGACGGAAGGGACGACTTGGTGCTCGGCATCCGCTTTCCGGGTGAGCAGCTGGCGGTGCGTGTGGACACCGTGGAGAACCACCGGCTGGTGCAGGTCATGGGCACCTCGGACAGTGTGATCAGTGTGGAGCTGGCGGGCCGAGACGTGATCATCCGTTCGCCGTCGACCTTGCCGGGATACGCGTTCCGCACGGTGTGGGCCTGGGACCCGGCGCAGCGCGCCATGCTGGCGACCAGGGACGAGATCCTGCGAGTGGGCACCGCACCACCGCGGCGGCCCATTGCGGCCGGCCCACCGAAGAGCGCCCGATGATCTCCGTGAGACGGCCCGTGGGGCGGCTGACCCGCTGGACGGCCACCCTCACCTGGAGGGCGGCTGCCTTCATCGCCGTGATGTGCTGTGGGCTCGCCGCGCTGCTCGGTGTCCTGGTCCACGCCCAGGTCACCGACCGGACCGTCGGCGAGGCCCGGGGCCGGGCGCTGGCCCGGCTCACCGATGCGGCACGGGCGTACGAGGCGGGCGACCGGCTGCCGCAGAGTGCGGGCCTCGATCTGCCGGGACTGCCTGAGCAGCTGCGGAAGCTGGCGGCGGGCGGGCGGCGCGGCACGATGGTCGGCACCGGCGGCGCCCGGCCCACGATGTGGGCGGCGGGCCCGGCCGACGGCGGCCGGGTGATCGCGGTGCGGCGCGACTACGCGCAGGGAGCCCGCATCATCGCCGCCCTCGACCGGGCGATCCTGTGGTCCTCGGGCCTGGCGATCGGCGCCACGCTGCTCGTCGGGATGTTCGCGGTGACCCGGGTGACCCGGCGGCTGCAGACGACGGCGCAGGTGGCCCGGCGGATCAGCGCCGGCGATCTGGACGCGCGCGTGGACGACCCCCGTGCGAAGGACCCGACGCGCCCCAAGGACGAGGTGGCCGCGGTCGCCGGGGCCCTCGACACGATGGCGGCCACGCTGCAGGGCAAGCTGCTGAGCGAGCAGCGGTTCACCGCGGACGTGGCGCACGAGCTGCGCACCCCGCTGACCGGGCTGCACGCGGCCGCGGAGCTGCTGCCGCCCGGACGGCCGACCGAGCTGGTGCGCGACCGGGTGGCCGCGCTGCGCACGCTCACCGAGGACCTGCTGGAGATCTCCCGCCTGGAGGCGGGGAGCGAGCGTCTGGAACTGGACACCGAGCGGCTCGCGCCGCTGGCCGAACGGGTGGTGCGGGCCTCCGGCACGAGGACCGAGGTACGGGTGGTGCGCGACGCCCGTGTGGAGACCGACCGGCGCCGGCTGGAACGCGTACTCGGCAATCTGGTGGCGAACGCGCACCGGCACGGGCGGGCACCGGTGGTGCTGACCGTCGACGGCCCGCGGGTCACCGTACGGGACCACGGAAGCGGATACCCCGACTATCTCCTGGCGCACGGACCGCAGCGCTTCCGCACCGAGCGCGGCAGCAAGGGGCACGGCCTCGGGCTCACGATCGCGCTGGGACAGGCGGAGGTGCTGGGCGCCACACTCGAGTTCGCCGACGCGCCGGACGGCGGGGCGGTGGCCACGCTGACGCTGCCCGGACCGGAAACACAAAGATGTACCGGAACGAGCTGATTGGGCCGATATAACAGGACATCACGGTCGCCGCTTGCTACGTTCCGCACATGATCGAGCCCGGAACGCCAGGACTGCCCGGCACGGGGACGGTGGCGGACACCCCCGCTCCCGCCCTGCGCCCGCCCCGGCGCCGTGGCACCGAGTTCGGCCTGATCCTGCTCGCGGTCCTGATCTCCATGTACGGCTACTGCGCCGTCGGTCTCGCGAAGAACGGCACTGTCCCGCCCGGCGCCACCCACTACGGCGCCGGTCTCGGCGTGCTCGCGCTGCTCGCCCACTGCGCGGTGCGGCTGCGCGCCCCGTACGCCGACCCGCTGCTGCTGCCCATCGCCGTCCTGCTCAACGGCGTGGGTCTGGTGCTGATCTACCGCCTCGACCTGGAGACCCCGGGCGACCGGGCCGCCCCGACCCAGCTGTACTGGTCGACGCTCGGCGTGGCCCTCTTCATCGTCGTGGTGCTGCTGCTGCCGCACCACCGGGTGCTCCAACGCTACAGCTATGTCTGCGTGGTCGCCGCCCTGGTCCTGCTCACCCTGCCGATCTTCTTCCCGGCGGTGAACGGCGCCCGGCTCTGGCTCAGGGTCGCGGGCTTCTCCATCCAGCCGGGCGAGTTCGCGAAGGTCCTGCTCGCGATCTTCTTCGCCGGATACCTGGCCGCCAACCGCCATGCGCTGGCCTTCGCGGGCCGCCGGGTGTGGGGGTTGCAGCTGCCCACCGGAAGGGTCCTCGGCCCGGTGGTGGCCATCTGGCTGCTGAGTGTCGGAGTGCTGGTCCTGGAGCGGGACCTCGGCACCTCGCTGCTGTTCTTCGGGCTGTTCGTGGTGCTGCTGTACGTGGCCACGGGCCGCACCGGCTGGATCGCCGTCGGTGTGCTGCTCGCCGCCCTCGGCGCGCTCGCTGTCGGCCGGCTGGAACCGCACGTCCACGCCAGGGTCACGGACTGGCTGCATCCCTTCGGCTCCATCGAGGCCGGGATCGGTCCCAACCAACTCGCGCAGTCCCTCTTCGCGTTCGCCGCCGGGGGGGCGCTCGGCACCGGCCTCGGGCGCGGCCACTCGATCCTCATCGGCTTCGCCGCCAAGTCGGACTTCATCCTGGCCACGGCGGGCGAGGAGCTGGGCCTCGCGGGCCTGTCCGCGCTGTTCCTGCTCTACGCCCTGCTGGTGGAGCGCGGCTACCGGGCGGGCCTGGCGCTGCGGGATCCGTTCGGGCGTCTGCTCGCCATCGGCCTCGCGTCGATCGTCGCGCTCCAGGTGTTCGTGATCGCGGGCGGGGTGACCGGCCTGATCCCGCTGACCGGTATGGCGATGCCGTTCCTCGCCCAGGGCGGCTCGTCGGTCGTCACCAACTGGATCATCGTGGCGCTGCTCATCCGGATCAGCCACTCGGCACGCGGTCAGTACGACGGGACGGGGACGCGATGAGCCTCCCCCAGGACGTCGACCTGGCCCGCCCAGGGAGCAGCCCCACCATCCGCCGGGCCGCGGCACTGTGCGTGCTGCTCCTGGTCGCCCTGCTGGTGAACGCCACCCGGGTGCAGATCTTCGAGGCCTCCCGCTACACGGACAACCCCGCCAACCGCCGGCAGTCGATCGCCCGGTACGGCGAGCCGCGCGGCGACATCGTGGTCGACGGGCGCCCGGTGACCGGCTCGCGGGACAGCGGCGGGATGTTCCGTTACGAGCGCACCTACACGGACGGACCGCTGTACGCGCCCGTCACCGGCTTCGCCTCGCAGGTGTACGGGACGACGCTGCTGGAGAACACCCAGGACGCGGTGCTCTCGGGCACCGATCCGCTGCTGGCCCCGATTCCCCTGTGGAACGACGTCACCCGGACCCGCAGCCCGGGCGGCAACGTCGTCACCACCCTCAACGGGACGGCACAGCGTGCGGCGTACCAGAGTCTGGCCGGGCGCACCGGTGCGGTGGCCGCGATCGAGCCGTCCACCGGGCGGATCCTGGCGCTGGTCTCGGTCCCGTCGTACGACCCGGGAGAGCTCTCCGGGTCGGGGACGTCCGCGGTCCGGGCCTGGAAGCGGCTGAACGGGGACGCGGCCACACCGATGCTCAACCGGGCGATCCGGCAGACGTATCCGCCCGGTTCGACGTTCAAGGTGGTCACGGCGGCGGCGGCGCTGGACGCCGGGGTGGTGCGGGACCTCGACGCGCCGACCGACTCCCCGGACCCCTATGTGCTGCCCGGTACGACGACGACGCTCACGAACGAGGCCGAGGGCTGCGTGGACGCGTCCTTGCGCTATGCCCTCGAGTGGTCGTGCAACACGGTGTTCGCGAAGCTGGGTGTGGAGGCCGGGCTGCGGAACATGGCGGACACGGCGGAGCGGTTCGGTTTCAACGACCAGAAGCTGAGGATCCCGTTCGCGGTGGCACCGAGCACCTTCGACCGGAAGCTGGACGGACCGCAGCTGGCGCTGTCCTCGATCGGGCAGTTCGACACACGGGCGACGCCCCTGCAGATGGCGATGGTCGCGGCGGCGGTGGCGGGCGGGGGCTCGGTGAACGCCCCGTACGTGGTGGAGAGGACGACGACGAGGGCGGGAGAGCAGGTCTCGAGCACGAAACCGCGCGCCCTGCACCAGGCGATGAGCCCGGCGACGGCGGCGCAGTTGCGGGAGATGATGACGGACGCCGTGGAGGAGGGCACGGGCCGCAACGCGGCGATCCCCGGCGCCACCGTGGGCGGCAAGACGGGCACGGCGCAGCACGGCGTCGGCAACGCGGGGCGGCCGTACGCCTGGTTCATCTCCTGGGCGCAGGCGTACGACGCGATGGAGCCGGCGGTGGCGGTCGCCGTGGTGGTGGAGGACTCGGCGGGTGCGCGGGGGGAGATCAGCGGGGGCTCGGACGCCGCGCCGATCGCCCGGGCGGTGATGTTGGCGGTGCTGAACTCCGAGCAGAACAAGGGGCATTGACCGGTCCGCCTGCCGAGACGCGGGCTGGTGCGCCGCCGCGTACCGACCTACGTTCGGTCCATGACGGACACCGAGCGCCCCGAAGCCTGCTACGAACTCGCCCAGGTCAACATCGCACGCCTCAAGGCTCCGCTGGACTCACCGCAGTTGAAGGACTTCGTGGACGCGCTGGACCCCGTGAACGCGGTGGCCGACGCATCGGACGGTTTCGTCTGGCGGCTGCAGAGCCCTTCCGGGAACGCGACGGACGTCCCGGTCCTCGGCGACGACCAGCTGATCGTCAACATGACGACATGGCGGGACGCGAACGCGCTGACGGCGTTCATGTACCAGGGACAGCACCGCGAACTGCTCGCACGGCGCCGCGAGTTCTTCGAGCGCGTACAGGAGGCGGTCACGGTCCTGTGGTGGGTCCCTGCGAGACACCGCCCCACGGTCGTGGAGGCGGAAGACCGCCTGCTCCACCTGCGGGCCCACGGCCCCACGCCGTATGCGTTCAACCTGCGGACGTCGTTCCCACCGGGATCGTCGCAGCCGGTGCCCGGCGAGATACCGGCCGGGCTGGGCTGCTCGGTCCAACGACGGCGGCCGAGGGCGGTGAGGTCGATGTCGACCGGGAACGGGACGGTCAACTCGAGCTTGTCGTGAAAGATTCCGGTCAGGCCGTAAGCCTGGGTGGCGGGGTCGATTTCGTAGGCGTAAACCACCGGAAGCCCCTGGTTCTCCTCGACGCGCCAGTAGTGCGGGATGCCCGCCTGCGCGTACTTCCGGAGCTTCACCTCCCGGTCCCGGTCCTCCGAGTCCTCCGAGACGACCTCCACGGCGACGACGACGTCCTCCGGCCGGAACCAGGTCCGCTTCGGACCTGTATCGGCATCCGCACGGACCACCAGGACATCGGGTTCCGGCCGGTTGCGCTTGACGGTTATTTCCGGGATGACGTCCAGTCGGTCGGGCACCTGATCCAGCAAGACGTTCTCCAGCAAGCGCATGGCCAGTGAGTGGAAACGCGTCTGCGGACTCGCGAGGACGAGACTCCCGTCGAGCAGTTCCGTGTGCGGAGGAAGGTTGGGAAGCTCGTCGAGGTCGTCCGCCGTCCAGCCGCCTACGGGCGGACGCGGCCACTGATAGCCGTCGTCCAGCCCGTACTGACGTGCGGCGGTCATGATTGCTCCATGCAGCGGAGTCTGCCTGGCACGATCAGCGCACCCAGAGGAATATGCCGATTCGCCCGTCGACCGAGTGATCGGTCCACGTGGCGTTGACCCGGCTCAGCCCTCCGCCCCCGCCTCGATGGCCTCCCCCACCTCCGCGACCCGCTCCTGCTCCTCCGCCGCGAAGCGTTCCGCGTCCAGTTGCTCGGCGATCTCCTCGTCCTGGGCCATCAGCAGGTCCAGATTGGAATCGCCCATCTCGAAGACGCCCATGTCGACGTAGGCCTGCTGGAGGCGCTTGCCCCACAGGCCGATGTCCTTGACGCAGGGGACGATACGGCTGAAGAGCAACTGGCGGAACAGACGCAGGAATTCGGAGTTCTCGCTGTATTCCTCCGCCTCCGCCTTCGGGATTCCGAAGTTCTCCAGCACCTCCACCCCGCGCAGCCGGTCGCGCATCAGATAGCAGCCCTCGATGACGAACTCCTCGCGTTCGCGCAGTTCCGCGTCCGTGAGCTGCTTGTAGTAGTCGCGCAAGGCCATGCGGCCGAACGCCACGTGCCGGGCCTCGTCCTGCATGATGTACGCCAGGATCTGCTTGGGCAGCGGCTTGTCGGTGGTGTCGCGGATCATGCCGAAGGCCGCCAGCGCCAGGCCCTCGATGAGCACCTGCATGCCCAGGTACGGCATGTCCCAGCGGCTGTCCCGGAGCGTGTCGCCGAGCAGCGACTGGAGGTTGTCGTTGATCGGGTAGACCATCCCGACCTTCTCGTGCAGGAAGCGGGCGTAGATCTCCGCGTGGCGCGCCTCGTCCATCGTCTGGGTCGCCGAGTAGAACTTGGCGTCCAGGTCGGGCACGGACTCCACGATCCGCGCCGCGCACACCATCGCGCCCTGCTCGCCGTGCAGGAACTGGCTGAACTGCCAGGAGGCGTAGTGCTTGCGCAGCTCACCCTTGTCCTTGGCCGTCATCTTCGCCCAGTAGGGCGTCCCGTACAGATTCAGCGCCTCGTCCGGCGCGCCGAGTGGATCGTACGGATCGACCTCGAGGTCCCAGTCGATCCGCTTCTGCCCGTCCCACTGCTTGTCCTTGCCCTTCTGGTACAGGGCGAGCAAGCGGTCACGTCCGTCGTCGTACTCCCAGCTGAACCGCGCGGCACCGCCGGCGGGCACCTGCCAGAGGGAGTCTCCAGGATCCATGGCGTACAGCTCATGCGTCGGCATACAGCCCACGCTCACACGCGGTAGACGCGGCGTCAACAAGTGGCGCACAAGGGATTGACGCGCTTGCTGACAGGCAGTCTCATAAGACGTGACCGCCGGTAACGGCGGCCCGTGCGACGAGTGGTGGGGACAGCGATGACGACCGTGACCGAAGCCGAAGTGCTGCGCGACGCGCTCGGCCTGCTCAAGGACCGGGAGCAGGTGGCCGAGCGGCTGCTCGACTCCTCCGCCAAGCACTCCTTCGACCCGGACCGTGAACTGGACTGGGACGCGCCCTTCGAGGACGGGAAGTGGTTCTGGCCTCCGGAGCTGGTGTCCCTGTACGACACGCCGCTGTGGAAGAAGATGAGCGAGGAGCAGCGGATCCTGCTCTCCCAGCACGAGGCGGCGGCACTCGCCTCGCTCGGCATCTGGTTCGAGATCATTCTGATGCAGCTGCTGGTACGGCACATCTACGACAAGCCGGCGACGAGCGCGCACGTCCGCTACGCACTCACCGAGATCGAGGACGAGTGCCGGCACTCCAAGATGTTCGCCCGGCTGATCGCGCACGGCGGGACCCCCTGGTACCCCGTGAGCCGGGCGCACCGCAATCTGGGCCGCGTCTTCAAGACGATCTCGACGACGCCCGGTTCCTTCACGGCCACGCTGCTCGGCGAGGAGGTCCTCGACTGGATGCAGCGGCTGACGTTTCCCGACGAGCGCGTGCAGCCGCTGATCCGCGGTGTCACCCGTATCCACGTGGTCGAGGAGGCCCGGCACGTCCGGTACGCGCGCGAGGAACTGCGCCGCCAGATGCTGACGGCTCCGCGGTGGTCGAAGGAGTTCACCCGGATCACCTCCGGTGAGTTCGCGAGGGTCTTCTCGGTCGCCTTCGTCAACCCCGAGGTCTACACGAACGTCGGCCTCGACAAACGGGAGGCCGTGGCCCAGGTGAGGGCGAGCGGCCACCGCCGCGAGGTCATGCAGACGGGCGCGAAGAAGCTGACGACGTTCCTCGACGACATCGGGGTGCTCCAGGGCACCGGGCGGCGGATGTGGAAGTCGTCGGGGCTGCTGGCCTGAGAGCCCTTCGGCGCGCTTGCGCCACCGTCTCGTACGGCTACACGGTTACGCTGCGGAATATGACCTCCGAGGCCCCACTCCGCGCGTACCGTCGGCTCAGCGTCGAGGAGCGGCGCAGCCAGCTGCTCGACGCCGCGCTGTCCCTGTTCGCGCACCGCGCACCGGAGGATGTCTCGCTGGACGACGTGGCGGAGGCCGCCGGGGTCTCGCGGCCCCTCGTCTACCGGTACTTCCCCGGCGGCAAGCAGCAGCTGTACGAGGCCGCCCTGCGCTCGGCCGCCGAGGAGCTCGAGCAGTGCTTCGCCGAGCCCCCGGAGGGGCCGCTCACGCGGCGCCTGAACCGTGCCCTCGACCGCTATCTGGCCTTCGTCGACCAGCACGACGCCGGGTTCAGCGCGCTGCTCCAGGGCGGCAGCGTGGTCGAGACGTCCCGCACCACGGCCATCGTGGACGGGGTACGCAGGGCCGCCGCGGAGCACATCCTCAGCCACCTCGGCGTCGAGGAACCCGGGACCCGGCTGCGGATGACCGTACGGACGTGGATCACCGCTGTGGAGGCCGCCTCCCTCATCTGGCTCGACGAGGACAAGCAGCCGCCGGTCGAGGAACTGCGGGACTGGCTCGTGGAGCAGTTCGTGGCGTGTCTGGTGGCCGGCGCGGGACGCGACCCGCAGACCGCCGCCGTGGTGCGCGCCGCGCTGGCACTGGAGAGCACCGAGGGACTGGTCGGCAGACTGGTCCGGAGCGTTCTGTCGGTGGTCGGCGACGCGTCTCATCTGCTGTGACACGGGGCCGCGCGAAGGACCGTGCCGAAGGCGCCGTCCCGGCGCGGAGGACACTGGTGCCGTGAAGAGCCAAGACACCCCGTTCGTGGGCGGCCCCCTGGACGGCCGCGTCCTTCCGATCCTGCTCGGCCCGACCGGCCACCCGCCGAAGACCTACCGCGTCCCGGTACCGGACGCGGCCGGCGGCCCGCCGACCGTCCTCGTCTACCGGCGTGTCCAGGCGGGCCCGCCGCGGAAGCTCGGCCTCCACCCGGGCTGGAAGTACGAGTACGACCCCGAGGGCGACCGCGGCGGCCGGCTCCGGTGGCCGTGGTCCAAGCCGCGCCGCACGCCAGACGCCACGCCGGGCGGCAACGCGGGCACCGCCGACGGGTGACCTTCCTGCGCCGAACCGACCACCGGGCAGGCGCCCCGGTGGCACGCGTCTCATCCTGCCGGTGCGGGGTGGAGGGGCCACCCGCGACTCGGAGGTGATGACATGCCGGTAAGGCTGCTCCACCTGGTGTGTACGGTGGCGCTGGCCGCCTCGCCCCTGCTCGTCACCACCCCTGCGCAGGCCCTCATCCCGGACCCCGGCACCAACCCGGCGGGGCAGCCGGGGACCCGGTCCATCTCGCGCCTCCTGATGGATCTTCAGCTCCGCTACCTGCAGTCCGAGCAGGCCGACAAGACCTACAACGCCACTACGGAGCGACTGAAGAAGCAGCAGGCCGAGGTCGCCCGGCTGGACGTGTCCCTCGCCAGGACCCGGCTCGCCCTGCAGAGCAGCCGGGCCGCGGTCGGCCGGCTCGCCCGCCAGCAGTACCAGAGCAGCACGGAATTCTCCCTGTACGTACGCCTGTTGCTCGCCCGCGATCCTCAGTACGCGATCGACGTGGGCCGTGTGATCGTCCGGCTGGCGCGCGAGCGGGCCGAGAGCGTGCAGCGGCTGGCCAGGCTCGAACGGCAGGCCGACGAGCAGGCCCGCCAGGCGCGCAAGGCCCTCGACGAACAGCTCACCCTCGCCGACCGGCAGAAGACGGCGCGGGACGCCGTCGAGCGGCAGCTGAAGGACACCGAGGAACTGCTCGCCTCGCTCAGCCCCGAAGAACTGGCGGCACTGGCCGCGTTCGAGGAGGCCGGGACCGTCACCGAACAGCCGAGTGCGACAGCCTCGGGCACCGCGGGCGACGACCGACCGCCCTCCGTGGCGGGCGGCGGGCCCTGAAATACGCCGCCGATCAGATCGGTGGGCCGTATCAGCAGGGCGCGGAGGAACCGGCGGCGCACGCCCCGTCCCCCGACGCCGGGTCGTCCGAAGGCCCGGCGATGACGCACAGCCGGGCCTCGGGGGAACCACTGTGCGCGTTCAGCGCCTCGGTCCCGTACCGGCCGCAGTGAGCAGGCTCTCGCGGTGGGCCCGGGCCGTGACCATCAGGCCGTCCAAGGCGTCCCGGGTCCGCACGAGTTCGTCGATGTACTCGGAGAGCCGGTTGCGCTCCTGCGCCATCCGCTCGAGAGCGGCATCGGAGTTGCGCTCGCTGGGCGTGTCGACGCACGGCAGCAGCTCGGAGATCGTCCGGCTGGACAGGCCCGCCGCGTACAGGCGCTGGATGAATCGCACCCGCTCCACCTCGGCCTCCGTGTAGTGCCGCTGCCCACTGGTGCTCCGGCTGCTGGTCAGCAGCCCCTGCTCCTCGTAGTACCGCAGCGACCTGACGCTGACGTCGGTACGCGCCGCGAGCTCGCCGATCCGCACGACTGCCTCCTGTGGTGAACCACGCCACACCACTTGCCTCTGACATCCATGTCAGGTTTTAGCGTAGCGCCGTGCCCGACGTCCGGGCACACGATGTACGGACGGAGAGCCCGACGTGACGACGTTGTTCAGCAGCTACCGACTCGGCGACCTGACCCTGCCCAACCGGATGGTGATGGCCCCGATGACCCGTGTCAGGGCCGCGACCGCCGGCCTTGCCACACCGTCCATGGCGACGTACTACGCGCAGCGCGCGACGGCCGGACTGATCGTGTCCGAGGGCGTGCAGCCCAGCCTCGTCGGGCAGTCCAACCCGGGCACGCCCGGACTGCACACCGAGGAGCAGGTCGTCTCATGGCGTGCCGTGACCGACGCCGTGCACACCAGCGGCGGACGGATCTTCGCCCAGCTCATGCACGGCGGCCGGGTCTCGCACCCCGACACGACCGGCCATCAGCCCGTGGGCCCCTCGGCGATCGCCGCGGTGGGCGACGTCTTCACCCCGACCGGCCCGCAGCCCGCACCGGTCCCGCGTCCACTGGACACCGCCGAGGTACCCGAGCACGCCCACGCGTACGCCGAGGCGGGCCGCCGCGCGATCGAGGCGGGCTTCGACGGTGCCGAGCTCCACGGCGCCAACGGCTACTTGATCTCCCAGTTCCTCTCCTCCAACGCCAACCGGCGCACGGACCGCTACGGCGGCACGATCGCGGGCCGGATCCGGTTCGCCGTGGAGGCCGTGGCCGCGACGGTCGACGCGATCGGGGCGGCCCGGACGGGCATCCGTCTCTCCCCCGGGGGTGGCTTCTGGGGCGTCGAGGAGACCGATGCGCTCGCCCTCAACACCGCGTTGCTGACCGAGCTGTCCCGTCTCGGACTCGCCTACGTCCACCTGGAGGCGACCACGGACGAGGAGGTGCTCATGGGTCTGCGCCGCGCCTGGCCCGGGACCTTGATCGTCAATCCGGTCCTCCCGATGGGCCCCAAGCAGACCGGCCGCGGGGAAGCCGACCACTGGCTGGGCCTGGGCGCCGACCTGATCAGCTTCGGCCGCGGCTTCCTGGCCAATCCCGACCTCGTCGAACGCCTCCGCGTCGGCCTGCCGATCGCTCCCGTCGACGAGACCACGTACTACCAAGGCGGCGACGCCGGCTACCTCACCTATCCGGCCTATCAGCACACGGTCTGACGTCCGCATGGCGGCTGACGCCTCCGCGAGGTGGCCGGCAGAGTGACGTCGCCTGACGCAGCCACCAGGGCCCGTCCGGCGGTTCAGGGACGAACCGGGTGGCGGCGGACCGGGGACGAGCCGTCGGCCGGCCCCGCCGCCTCGGGCGCAGGCTCTCTGCGCTCGTCACCAGGTGGTGGCGTAGTCGTACAGTTCCAGCGCGACCGGCAGGCAGACCATCAGCACACCGGTCAGACGCAGCGCGGTGATGGCGTAACCGAGAGCCCTCAGTGCCGTGCGGCCGCTCATCCACAGGAGCCGGCTGGCCACCAGTGACACGGCGACCAGGAAGCTTGCCGCGAGCGGCAGCTTGGGACCGTCCAGCAGGGCGGCCCAGGCGGCGTTGTCGTAGATCGCGGCCAGCACAGTCCAGCAGCACATGGCTGCGAGAACGAAGCCGGCTTCCCACAGCAGGGCCGTCCTGACGCCGGGCCGGTTCGGCATGGCACTGCTTGCTTGTCTCATGTCCGGGTGTCCTAGTGGTGCTGCTTGACCTTGGCGATTTATCCGGACGTCTTGCGGTTGAGCGACCACCCCCGCCCACAGGTCCCATCGAGGGCTCACATCCGGTGAATCGCCGACGGCCCCGGCAACACAACCGGGGCCGTCTCTGGGTCGTCCAAGGCGACCAATGACGACCGGTGACGACGGTCGAATCGCTGGCCAGAAGCCCGTCAGGCTCCTGCGACCGAGGCCAGGTACGCCTCCGTCTTCGCCGGGTCGTAGAAGAAGTTCTCGAAGTCGGCCGGGTCGTTGAAGCCGTTGGCGAAGCGGTCCGCGACCGGCTGCATCGCGCCTGCCGCGCCGATCAGGTTCAGGACGTGCTCCGGCGGCACACCGAGCATGGCGTTCGTCCACTTGGTGACGTACTGGGCCACGTCCCAGTAGCGGTCGAAGGTCTGCTCCATCCAGGCCTCGTCGAACTCCTTCTCCCCGTGCTCCAGGATGGAAGCGAGGTAGGAGGCGGCGCACTTGGACGCCGAGTTGGAACCCTGTCCGGTGATCGGGTCGTTCGCCACGACCACGTCGGCCACACCCAGGACCAGCCCGCCGCCGGGCAGTCGGCCGATCGGGTTGCGGACCGTGGGCGCGTAGCGTCCCGAGAGCGTGCCGTTCGCGTCGGTCAGCTCCACCTTGGTGGCCCGGGCGTACTCCCAGGGCGTGAACCGCTCCATGAGCTCCAGGGTCAGGGAGAGGTGCTCCGCCGGGTCCTTGACACCGTTGAAGACGTCGAGCGGGCCGCCCGGGATGCCTTCCCAGAAGAGGATGTCCGCGCGACCGGTGTTCGTGAAGGTCGGCATGACGAAGAGTTCGCCGACGCCCGGCACGAGGTTGCAGCGGACCGCGTCGTACTCCGGATGCTCCGGGCGCGGGCCGAGCCCGTGGACGTAGGCGACCGCCAGGGCGCGCTGCGGCTCGCTGTAGGGCGAGCGCGAGGCGTCACGGCCGAACATCGACACCAGCTCGCCCTTGCCCGCCGAGACCAGCACGAGGTCGTAGGTACGGGAGAAGTAGTCGAGGTCCGAGACCGCCGCACCGTGGATGACCAGCTGGCCGCCGCGCTGCGCGAACGTCTCCATCCAACCGGCCATCTTCACGCGCTGGTCGACCGACTGCGCGTATCCGTCGAGCTTGCCCACCCAGTCGATCGCGCGCTGCGACTCCGGACCGGCCACGGACACACCGAGTCCCTCGATCTTCGGGGCCTGGGACTCCCAGAAGTTCAGCTTCAGATCACGCTCGTGCTGCAGCGCCGTGTGGAACATGCACTGCGTCGACATGACCCGGCCGGTGCGGATCTCGTCCGCGGTCCGGTTGGACATCAGGGTGACCTCGTACCCGTGCGACTGGAGGCCGAGGGCGAGCTGGAGTCCGGACTGGCCGGCTCCGACGACGAGTATCTTCCGCATGCGGGTGGTGCTCCTATCGGGGCTACTCGGGGGTGACGTCGAGCGCGTGGCCGACGAGGGCCAGGAGGGTCTCGATCACCGAGATCCGGCGCCGCGCGTCCATGATCATGACAGGTATGTGTGCGGGGATCGTGAGGGCCTCGCGCACATCGTCGGGCTCGAACCGGTCGCTGCCGTCGAAGTGGTTGACCGCGACCATGTACGGCAGGCCGCTGCTCTCGAAGTAGTCGAGTGCCGGGAAGCAGTCCGCGAGCCGCCGGGTGTCGGCGAGCACCACCGCGCCGATCGCGCCGCGCACCAGGTCGTCCCACATGAACCAGAACCGCTGCTGGCCCGGCGTACCGAACAGGTAGAGCACCAGGTCGTCGTCGAGCGTGATGCGGCCGAAGTCCATGGCCACCGTGGTGGTCAGCTTCTGGGGCGTCCCGGTGAGGTCGTCGGTCTCCTCGCTGGCCTCGGTCATCAGCGCCTCCGTCTGGAGAGGCGTGATCTCCGATACGGCGGTCACGAGGGTGGTCTTGCCGGCGCCGAAGCCGCCCGCGACCACGATCTTCGTGGCGATCGGTGCCCGCGTACGGTCCGTCTGCCAGGACTTCAGCTGCTCCTCGCCGTCGAGGAGGGGGGAGACGCCCGGGGAGGCGTCAGAGACGACGGAGTCCACTCAGCACCCTTTCCAGCAGAGCGCGGTCCGGCTGTCCAGGGCCGTGACCGGTTCCGTACACACGGATCTTTCCCTGGTCCGCGAGGTCGCTCAGGAGCACACGGACCACTCCGAGCGGCATCCTCAGCAGCGCGGCGATCTCGGCCACCGTGCGCATACGGCGGCAGAGTTCGACGATGGCCCGCATCTCGGGCATCACCCGGGTGGACAGTGAACCATTGGTCAGTTCACGCCTTTCCTCCGGGGCGTCCAGCGCGGCCACAAAGGTCTCGACCAGCAGGACGTGGCCGAAGCGGGTCCGTCCGCCGGTGAGCGAGTAGGGGCGCACCCGGGCGGGCTTGCGGTCGCCGCCCCGCACGGGAAGTTTCTTCGGTGTGCTGCTCATCGGACGCTCCCCGCCGACTGGGCCTCGAGGGACTTGCGTAGCTCGCTGCGGAGTTCGGGCGTCAGCACATGTCCTGCGCGGCCGACGAAGAGCGCCATGTGGTAGGCCACCACGCTCATGTCGCAGTCCGCCGAACCGTGCACGCCGAGCAGCGAGCCGTCGCTGATGGACATCACGAAGAGGCTGCCCTCGTCCATCGCGACCATGGTGTGTTTGACCTTGCCGGAGTCCATCAGCTTGGCGGCACCGATGGTGAGGCTGCCGATGCCCGAGATGATGGTGGCGAGGTCCGCGGAGGACCCCTTGGGGCCGCTGGTCTTGCCCTCCTGCCCGGCGCGGGCCCCCAGGTTGCGGCCGGGGTCGGAGGACAGGAGCAGCAGGCCGTCGGAGGAGACCACCGCGACCGACAGCAGTCCCGGCACCTCCTCGACGAGGTTCGTCAGCAGCCAGTGCAGGTTGCGGGCCTCACTGCTCAGACCGAAGGTACTGGGCGCGGTCAACTGCTTGCCTCCTCGACTGTGCCCCCCGATGCTTCTACGTCCTGTGCCGTGCCGGGTGTAGCCGTGTGCTGTGGTGCCGTGGACCGGTGTGCGGGGGCCTGGGTCTCCGCCGTCTTCTCGGCGTTCTCCGCCTCGACGTGGCGGTAGCCCTCCGCGGCGCCGCGGTGGAAGCCGCCGAGCCTGCGGCGCAGCGCCTCGGCGTCCACACCACCGGAGCGCTGCCGGGGGGCCGGGGCGGGCGCGGAGATCTTCGGGGTGCGCTTGGGAAGGCCCTTGGCCGTGAGGCGGGGGACCTCGGACTCGTCCGGCTCTTCCCGGGACTCCTGCGGCGCGGGGGCGGGCCGCGACTCGCCCCCGTCGGCGATGCGTTCGTGGGTGTCGGGCCCTATGGCGTACGGGTCGGCGGGCGCCTGGGCGGGGATGTCGGCGACGGGAGTGGGGGCCGGTGCGTCCGTCCGCGGCGAGGGAAGCAGCAGCTCCATCGTGGTCTCGGGACCGGACTCGGGCACGAAGGCCACCGGCTCCCGTGCCGGCCCGCCGTTCCACGCCGTCCGTTCCCCGAGCAGGGCGTCCTCGTCCCGTACGGGCTCCTGCGGCCCCTCGGTCTCCGTGCGCTCCCGTACGGCCTGCGCCGCCGCCGCGATCAGCGGGTCCTCGTCGCCCTCGGGCTCCAGGACGGTCATCCGCGAACGGCTGCTGAGGACGTTGGAGTTGACCTCCGCGTCCGCGCCCGGCAGGGACATGGTGTGCGGGCCGCCCGCCGCGGGTCCCGAGGCGGGCACGGCGGCGGCCGGGGCGGCGGCGAGCAGCGGCTTGGGCAGGACGACGACCGCCGCGACACCGCCCTGCTTCTGCTCGCGGAGCTGGACGCGGACGCCGTGCCGGTGGGCGAGGCGGGCCACCACATAGAGTCCGAGTCCGAGCCCCTCGCCGCTCTCCTGGTCGTAGGGGTCGTCCGGGTCGAATTCGGCGAGGCGGGTGTTGAGCCGGCTCATCCGCTCGCCGCTCATGCCGATGCCCTCGTCCTGCACGGAGAGCATCACCTCGCCGCTCTCCAGCAGCCAGCCGGAGATTTCGACGGCGACGTCCGGCGGCGAGAACGAGGTGGCGTTCTCCAGGAGCTCGGCCACCAGGTGCGAGAGGTCGTCGGCGGCGAAGCCCGCGAGGTTCGCGTGCGGCGGCAGCGCGGCGATCCGGACGCGCTCGTACCGCTCGATCTCGCTGACCGCCGCGCGGACCACGTCCACGAGCGGCACGGGTCCGGCGTGCTGCTGGACGTGCTCGGTGCCGGCCAGGACCAAGAGGTTCTCGCTGTGCCGGCGCATGACCGTCGCGAAGTGGTCGAGCTTGAAGAGCGTGGAGAGCCGATCCGGGTCCTGCTCGCGCTCCTCCATGCTCTCGATGACGCCGAGCTGCCGCTCGACCAGGCCGAGGGTGCGCAGGGCGAGGTTGACGAAGGTGGAGTGGATGCTGTGCCGGACCTGCTCCAGGTGGGCGGAGGCCTCGGTGAGTTCGTTGCGCAGCCGGGAGCGTTCGTCGGCCATGGTCTGGCGCTGGCCGACCAGGTGCTTGCGGTCGGCCTCCAGCGTGTTCAGGCGCTCCTGCAGGGCGACGGCGTGCGCGTGCAGGGCGTTGACGGAGCGGACGACCTGGGCGAACTCGTCGTTGCGCCCCGTGAACTTCACCGGTTCCTCGACGGCCGGGTCGGCGGCGACGCGGGCCGAGCCGATACGGAGGACGGCGAGCGGGCGGGTGAGGCTGCGCGCCATGCCCGTGGCGATGCCGACGGCGACGAGCATGAGCGCGCCGAGGGCGGCGATGCGGATCTCCAGCGCGGTGACATCGTCGTCGCGCAGATGGGCGAGGTCCTTGCTGCGGCTCTCGTAGAGCGAGGACTCGACGCCCCGCATGAGGTCGACGCGGGCGGAGAGCGCCGCCTCGACCTTCTTGGAGCTGAGACCGAGGTCGCTGTCGGAGAGGGTGGGCTGGTCGGTGAGGGCCTTGAGGTACTGCTCGGCGGAGGTGACCTCGGGGCCGTTGACCGTGGAGTCGTACGAGTTCCGGGCCGCGGCGGGCGCCGTGTCGTGGAAGTCGGCGACGGCCGCGTCGGAGCGCACGGCGGCCTGCTGTGCGGCGGCGGTGAGCGCGTCGCGCTGTTTGGTGTCGGCGTGCGAGGAACTGGTGGTGGTCGTCGGCAGGCCGGTGATCGGGTCGATCGTGGTCTGGGTGGTGCGCGGGATGTTCAGGGCCGCGAGGAGCAGTCCTCGGGCGGCGGCCGCCTGCTGCACCGCGCTGTCGAGCTCGGCGAGCGCATAGGCGCCGGAGCCCGCACGCGGCGGGATCTTCCCGGCCAGCTGGTCGGCGAGGGCGTGCAGCTCGGTGATGGCGGCGGAGTACGCCTGGTGCGCCTCGAGGGCGCTGCTCTTGCCGACGAGCGCCGCCCTGCGTACGGAGCCCACGTCGTCGAGGTCCTTGCGCAGCGCCGCCGGGAGGTCCGGATCGGCGCGCAGGTCCTCGATCTCGCGGTCGACGCCGGCGCTGCGCTGCTCGGCGGGCGTCGCGGACTTGGGGCGCCCGGCGGCCATCCACGAGGTGACCGCGTCGCGCTCGTCGGCCAGCGAGTGGGCGAGGACGAGCGCGTCCTGTGTCTGCTCGGTGAGCGTCACGAGGCTCTGGGAGTCGCTCAGCTGTCCCGAGGCGGCGATGACGCTCGGCGCCCCGGCGCCGGCGATCGCCGCGGCGACCACGGCGACGGCGACAATCAGCCGGTTGCGCACATGGGCGGGACGGCCACTGCCCGCGGACCCGGACGAGGCGTTCCGTTCGGGGGTCGTCTGCTTGCCTGTGCGCCGAGGCCGCTTCATCTGCACCGGTGCTCGCATTCCTGACTCGTTAACCCATGGGCCCGGGTGACGGTCCGTCTACTGGGGCGTCGACCCGGTACGACGGTTTTCGACCCTCCCAGTGCCGGTGGGCAGAGGTCTCGCTTCGCCTGACCCGCCACCCGAAGGAGTGAACATCGGCGGGGAGTTGGCGGGCAAGTTCCCCGAGCCCGCCCGGGGGCCCCGTACGGCGGGCCGGTTGGACGTCGGCGACGCACTTTGGCAGTATTCGCCACCACGCTCCACCGGAGCCGATCATTCCGTACCAAACCAGGCGCCTGACCAGGCCGGTCGCACCCTTTCGGCGACCGTCGCCAACCTCTGGTGGACCTTGTGAAGGGCTCGTGCAGACTGGCCGAATGCGTACTGAACTGATTTCCGAGCCCGGCGACCCGGCCCGCCCCGACGAGGACTTCGCCGCACTCGCGCTTCCGGCTTCAGGACAGGGTGGGGCGCTGGTCGTCCTGGACGGCGTGACTCCACCACCGGCCGACTACGGCTGTCTTCATTCCGTCCACTGGTTCAGCACACGACTCGGCGGGGCACTGACCGAACTGTCCGTTTCCCGCCGGGATCTGACCCTGGCGGAGATCCTCTCGGCCGCCGTCCGACGCACCGCCGACACCCACACCTCCACCTGTGACCTTTCTCACCCGCGCACACCCCAGGCGACCGTGGTCCTCGCCCGCTGGTCGCACGCCGCGGTGGAGTATCTGGTCCTGTCGGACTCGGCCCTGCTGATCGAGGCCCCCGACGGCACGGTCACCGCTCTCCTGGACGACCGCCTCGCCCGCATACCGCGCGCCAGTCTGGCGACGGACGCGATCGCGGACGCGACGGTCCGCAACAAGGAGGGCGGTTTCTTCACGGCGGCCGCGGACCCGTCGGTCGCCGCCCGCGCGGTGACGGGAGAGCTGCCGCGTGCGGCGGTACGCACGCTCACGGCCCTGACGGACGGCGCGACCCGCTGGACGGAGAAGTTCCACGAGGGCGACTGGACGGATCTGTTCTCGCTCGTGCGCAAGGAGGGGGCGGCGGCACTGGTGGAGCGCGTACGGACCCTGGAGACCGCCGACCGCGAGGAGCGGGCGTACTTGGGCCGCAGCAAGACGCACGACGACGCGACGGTGGTGTACGTGGAGCTGTGAGCGGCTCGCGGGGAGCCGTGCGGGGTCCGCGCAGCCCCCGAGCAGGCTATTTCTCCATGCTCTGGTTCAACTGGTTCAGCAGGCGGGCCAGTTCGGCCACCTCGCGCCGGTCCCAGTGGGACAGTTCCCGCACGTACAGCGCACGGCGCGCCTCACGCACGTTTCCCACCCGGGTACGGCCCTCCTCGGTGAGGTGGACCAGCCACGCCCGGCCGTCCGCCGGGTCCGGCTCCCGGGCCACCAGGCCCAGGTCCTCCAGGGCGCGCAACTGGCGGGACATGGTGGCCTTGCCGACGCCGATGTAGGCCGCGAGCTCCGTCGCACGCTGCCGGCCGTACTCGTCCAGGCGCACGAGCAGACCGTACGCCGCGGGCTCCAGGTCCGGGTGGACCTCTCGGGCCATCTCGCCCTGATTGGCCCTCGCCCGTCGCAGGAACACCGTCAGCTCACGCTCCAGGGAGAGGAATTCCCGGTCCGCGCCGCCGCATTCCAGACCGCTTTCCGGCACGCCGGACTCGCTCCCGCGCTCCTCGCCGTTTCCATGCTCGTGCACGTCAGTACCCCTGCCCCGGTTTCCCGTTCCTGAAAGTTTCCGCCGAGCATCGCCATTGCCGCAGCTCTGCCAGTATTTCGCAGGCTTAGACCAACGGCGTTCTCCGACCCCTCTTCCCAGCCCGGGTCCACGTGCCTAGCTTCGTTGACGTCTCTGGCATGCTCACGCCATTGTGTAGCCCGGGACCGGCACTCCCCACGCGCCCGGCCCGCCCGGGCGTCTCCCCCCACCGAGCCACCCGGAGGCTCGTATGCCCGTGCACAGACCCGGATCGTTCCGGCAGCCCGGCCTGCTCGCGGCCGGAATCCTGCTCGCCCTGCTCGCCCTGCTGTCCCTGCTGACCGCCCTCCCGGCCCACGCCGCGGGCACACCCGCCCGTGGCACCGCGTACATGGGCATGGGCGTCCTGGGCCACGACGGCCGAGGCGGCGCGCCCGCACCCGGTCTCGTCGCCCAGACGGAAGGCGTCGACGTCTCCGGCTACCAGGGCAACGTCGCCTGGTCCACGCTGTGGAACAGCGGCGTGCGTTGGGCGTACTCAAAGGCGACGGAGGGGACTTACTACACGAACCCCTACTTCGCCCAGCAGTACAACGGCTCGTACACCATCGGCATGATCCGCGGCGCGTACCACTTCGCCACCCCGGACACCACGAGCGGCGCCGCCCAGGCCAACTACTTCGTCGACCACGGCGGCGGCTGGTCCAGGGACGGAAAGACGCTGCCGGGCACGCTCGACATCGAGTGGAACCCGTACGGGGCGGCCTGCTACGGCAAGTCGGCGAGCGCGATGGTCAGCTGGATCACCGACTTCCTGAACACCTACCGGGCCCGTACCGGCCGGAACGCCGTGATCTACACGGCCACCAGCTGGTGGACCCAGTGCACCGGCAACTACGGCGGCTTCGCCTCGTCCGACCCGCTGTGGATCGCCCGCTACGCCGCCGACCCGGGCACGCTGCCGGCCGGCTGGGCGTACTACACGATGTGGCAGTACACGTCGTCCGGACCGACGGTCGGGGACCACGACAAGTTCAACGGCGCCCTCGACAGGGTCCAGGCACTCGCCAACGGCTAGCGCCACAGACCCCCGGCCGGGGCCCGGGGAGCGATCCCCGGACCCACAACGCACCAGCGCACCCGACAGAGTGCAGGCCCCCGCCGACGGCCGACGTCCCCTGAGCGGTCGCACGGGAAGGCCCGGGCCTCCCTCACGGAGCCCGGGCCTTCTTTCATCCCGCGACGTCCGTCACGCCGCCGCGGGAACCTCGGGCGCCGCGTCGTTCGTGGCCGACGCGAGCGCCAGTTCGAGGACCTGGCGGACGTCGTTGACGGCGTGGACGTCGAGCTTGTCCAGCACCTCCGCCGGCACGTCGTCCAGGTCGGGCTCGTTGCGCTTCGGGATGACGACGGTCTTCACACCCGCCCGGTGAGCGGCGAGCAGCTTCTGCTTCACCCCTCCGATGGGCAGGACACGGCCGGTGAGCGAGACCTCGCCCGTCATCGCCACGTCCGTACGCACCAGGCGGCCGGACAGCAGCGAGGCGAGTGCGGTCGTCATCGTGACGCCCGCGCTCGGTCCGTCCTTGGGGACCGCGCCCGCCGGGAAGTGGATGTGCACACCCCGGTCCTTCAGGTCGCCGACGGGCAGCTCCAGTTCGGCGCCGTGTGAGCGCAGGAAGCTCAGCGCGATCTGCGCCGACTCCTTCATCACGTCGCCGAGCTGGCCGGTCAGCGTCAGGCCTGCCGCGCCCGTCTCCGGATCGGCCAGCGACGCCTCCACGTAGAGGACGTCACCGCCGGCGCCGGTGACCGCGAGACCGGTCGCCACGCCGGGGACCGCCGTGCGCCGCTCGGCCGGGTCCTGGGCGGACTCGGGCACGTGGTGCGGACGCCCGATCAGGCCGCGCAGATCCTCGTCGCGGACGGTGAAGGGCAGCTCCTTCTCGCCCAGTTCGTGCTGGGCCGCGACCTTGCGCAGCAGCCGTGCGATCGACCGCTCCAGGTTCCGTACGCCCGCCTCCCGGGTGTACTCGCCGGCGAGCTTGCGCAGCGCGCCCTCGTCGAGCGTGACCTCGCCCTTGTTCAGCCCTGCCCGCTCCAGCTGGCGCGGGAGCAGGTGGTCGCGGGCGATGACGACCTTCTCGTCCTCGGTGTAGCCGTCGAGGCGGACCAGCTCCATACGGTCGAGCAGGGCCTCCGGGATGGCTTCGAGGACGTTCGCCGTCGCGAGGAACACGACGTCGGACAGGTCGAGTTCGACCTCGAGGTAGTGGTCGCGGAAGGTGTGGTTCTGGGCCGGGTCGAGAACCTCCAGCAGGGCGGCCGCCGGGTCGCCCCGGAAGTCGGAGCCCACCTTGTCGATCTCGTCGAGCAGGACGACCGGGTTCATCGAGCCGGCCTCCTTGATGGCGCGGACGATACGGCCGGGCAGGGCGCCGACATAGGTACGCCGGTGACCGCGGATCTCGGCCTCGTCGCGTACGCCGCCGAGCGCGACCCGCACGAACTTGCGGCCCATGGCGTGCGCCACCGACTCGCCGAGGCTCGTCTTGCCCACACCGGGCGGCCCGACCAGGGCGAGAACGGCACCTCCGCGCCGCCCGCCCACGACCCCCAGGCCGCGGTCGGCGCGCCGCTTGCGCACCGCCAGGTACTCGGTGATCCGCTCCTTCACGTCCTCGAGGCCCGAGTGCTCGGCGTCCAGGACGGCCTTGGCGCCGAGGATGTCGTATGCGTCCTCGGTGCGCTCGTTCCACGGCAGCTCCAGCACCGTGTCCAGCCAGGTGCGGATCCACGACCCCTCGGGCGACTGGTCGCTGGACCGCTCCAGCTTGTCGACCTCCTTGAGCGCGGCCTCGCGGACCTTCTCCGGCAGGTCGGCGGCCTCGACCCGGGCCCGGTAGTCGTCGGACTCCTCGCCCTCCTTCGCGTCGCCGTTCAGCTCGCGCAGCTCCTTGCGGACGGCCTCCAGCTGACGGCGCAGCAGGAACTCGCGCTGCTGCTTGTCGACGCCCTCCTGGACGTCCTTGGCGATGGACTCGGCGACGTCCTGCTCGGCGAGGTGCTCGCGCAGTTGCTCAGTGGCGAGCTTGAGCCGGGCCACCGGGTCGGCGGTCTCCAGCAGGGCCACCTTCTGTTCGGTGGTCAGGAACGGCGAGTAGCCGGAGTTGTCGGCGAGCGCGGAGACGTCGTCGATCGCCTGGACACGGTCCACGACCTGCCAGGCACCGCGCTTCTTCAGCCAGCTGGTGGCGAGCGCCTTGTACTCCTTGACCAGTTCGGCGACCTGGCCGGGCAGGGGGTCGGGAACGGTCTCGTCGATCCTCGTGCCCTCGACCCACAGCGCCGCACCCGGCCCGGTGGTCCCGGCGCCGATCTGCACACGGCCGCGGCCGCGGATCAGGGCGCCCGGGTCGCCGTCGGCCAGCCGGCCGACCTGCTCGACCGTGCCGAGCACACCCGTGCCCGCGTACGTCCCGTCAACACGAGGAACCAGCAGAACCCTGGGCTTTCCGGGCTCCGACCGGGCGGCGGCCTGGGCGGCCTCGACCGCAGCGCGCACCTCGGAATCACTCAGGTCCAGCGGAACCACCATGCCGGGCAGCACGACCTCGCCGTCGAGCGGCAGCACGGGCAAAGCGAGCGGTGTGAACGCCGTGGACTCAGCAGCCATGATCTCCCCTTCGGCAGTCAAGTTGAGCTACACGGACTCAATGTCCAGGAGGATTCGATTGTTCCCCAGGAGACGTTCGCTCTGAGCGATCAGGCCTGCCACCTCCGTTGACGGCACGTCAGGCCGGGTGGGAAGCGATGCCGATGTCGTCCCAACGCCCTCGGGAGCGCAACGCTTCCCGGCCGAACGGCCCTCGTGCCCGCGCACCGCCGGGCAGCTCAACCGTCCGGCAGTCGCCCCGCCGCCCGCCGTACGGTCTGCTCATGACGGAATCGGAGATCCTTCTCGCCGCCTACGACGACCAGATGCGCGGTGCCCCGCCGAGCCCTCCCGCAGGAGTCGCCCACGAGTACGACGGTCCGCTGCTGCGGATCGTCGGCCAGTTCCGTGGGCTCGTCAGCGGGCCGCGCGACCTCGGGGTGTACGGGGCCGAGCTCGACCGGCTGATCGTCCGGCAGCGCGACTACTTCGCCGCCCGCGGCGAGGCGGTGGAGTGGAAGACGCGCGGGCACGACACCCCGGCCGACCTCGTGGACCGGCTGCGCGCTGCCGGCTTCGTGCCCGAGGACCAGGAGACGGTGGTCATCGGGCGAACCGCGGACCTGGCGGTACGGCACCCGGTCCTCCCGGAGGGCGTCACGCTGCGCCGCGTCACGGCTGAGGCGGACATGCGCCGCATCGCCGCCATGGAATCGGCCGTCTGGGGAGAGGACTGCGGCTGGCTCGCGGACGACCTGACCGGCCGGGTGGCCGCCGCGCCGGACGAGATCGCGGTCCATGTGGCCGAGGCGGACGGGGAGGTCGTCTCGGCGGCCTGGCTGGTGTTCCGCGAGGGGACCGAGTTCGCGAGCCTGTGGGGCGGCTCGACGCTGGTCCGGTGGCGGGGCAAGGGGATCTATCGAGCGCTGGTCGCGGTGCGTGCGGCCCTCGCGGCGGAACGCGGCGGCCGCTACCTCCAGGTGGACGCCTCCGACGACAGCGCCCCGATCCTGCGCCGTCTGGGCTTCCGGGCGGTGACCACGACGACGCCCTACGTGTGGACACCGCCGGAGCGCTGACCGAACCGGCGGACCGGCGGGAGCGGCTACCGGGCGGGGGCGGCCTCCTGGGGCCTCTTCCGCCACCGCCGCACCAGCGGCCACATGGCGATCCCGATGGCCAGGGACATCAGATGGCCCCAGTTGCTCAGGGGGTCCGTGAACGCGACGAGGTCCTGGAGCAGTATGCCGCCGAACACGATGAGCACCGCCCAGCGCAGCCATGGCCGCAGCAGGCCGGTCAGTGCGCCGAGGCTCGCCGCCACGCCGAAGCTGATGCCGTAGTCGAGGCGGTGCAGGGAGCTGTCGGGCAGTTCGCCGACCAGTACCCACAGACCGACCGGGAGCTCGGTGGCCAGGGTCGCGAGCACGTGCCCGAGCAGGAAGACGACGACCGTGCGCCGTCCTCCTATCCGCCGCTCGAGCGCGGTCAGCACGAGCAGGAAGACCAGCGTGTACGACGAGGTGACCCCGCCCGCGATCCACAGCGCGCTGGCGATGAGCACCGGCACCGGGGTCCGCACCAGATGGGCGACGTCGGTGCTGGACTGCTGGTACAGGGTGTGCACCAGGGCCGGGTCGGCGTACGCGGCGAAGAGCGAGGTGACGGCGAGGACGGCGGCGTACCCGAAGGTGAAGGGGGTGGCCACGGGGTTGGGCAGGAGCAGCCAGGGACGCGGCCCCGCCTTCGGCGCGGGCGGGCAGAGGGCCGGAAGGGCCGGCTGGGATGCCGTGCGCTGGCGCGGCATGCCGTCAAGGAATGGCGCGCCCGTCCCCGGGGCCGTGAACGTGGCGTCAGCCGCCGAGACCGTGCGTTCCAAGGCGCGGCGCTCCTTCCGTCACGCACCACCCTTGGCGTCGCAGGGGTCGCTGTCTATGACCGACGCCACCACCGTCCCGATTTCAAAGCAACTTCTCAGACGCCTCGCGCGTCCGGCGCAACCGCGCGAACGGATGTTCGCGCCCTAACGGCGGTCGGGCCAGGTCACGACGCTGAGCGCGCCGGGTTCGGCGCACCGAGCCGGGGAACGGCGTACCCTCCCGACCAAAATCGGTCGTCAGCAGCAGATCGCGTCACCAGAATGTGACCCATGGCTCATCCGTACGACACCTACGACGCCCCAGAAGTGCTCGACCGCCGCTCGGGCCCCTACGGCGAGGTGGTGCTGCGGCGCCAGGGCGGACTGCTGCAGATCATCGCCAACGGCTGCTTCCTGATGGACACCTCCGACGGGCGCTCGGAGCGGCTGCTCGTCGACGCCGCCCGCGACGCCCTGGACCACCGCCCCCGGCCCCACGTGCTGATCGGCGGACTCGGCGTCGGCTTCTCGCTCGCGCACGCCGCGGCGGACACCCGCTGGGGAGGGATCACGGTCGTCGAACGGGACCAGGCCGTCATCGACTGGCACCGCGACGGCCCGCTGTCCGCCCTGACCGCGGACGCGCTGGCCGACCCGCGCACCCGCCTCCTCGCAACGGATCTCGTCGCATACGTCAATGAGACATCGGACACGTACGACGCACTGTGCCTCGACATCGACAACGGGCCCGGCTGGACCGTCACCGACGACAACGAAACCCTGTACTCGACGGCAGGACTGGCAAGCTGCGCACGCCTGTTGAGGCCCGGAGGAGTACTCGCTGTATGGTCGGCACAACCCTCTCCGGAATTTGAAGGAACCCTCTGGAATGCCGGGTTCCAGCAGGTCCGTACCGAAGAGGTCCCGGTTGCCCGGGGCGTTCCGGACGTCGTGCATCTTGCTGTCAGACCTGGATAGCCGACCGGCGGTAACTCCCCGTACGCTGCATCCCTGACGCGGATCATTCAAGCGTCAAACGCAGTCATGGGATCACCCCACGGATTCCGGAAAGCAACCCCAGGGGCGGGCGATGGAGCAGACACACACCGCACACAACGGCACGACGGCGACCCCGGGCGCGCAGCGGCGGGTTCTGGTGGTCGAGGACGACCAGACGATCGTCGACGCCATCGCCGCCCGCCTGCGCGCCGAGGGATTCCTCGTGCAAACGGCCGGCGACGGCCCGGCAGCGGTCGACACGGCCGAGGCCTGGCAGCCCGACCTGCTGATTCTCGACATCATGCTGCCGGGCTTCGACGGCCTGGAGGTCTGCCGCCGCGTGCAGGCACAGCGCCCGGTACCGGTGCTGATGCTCACCGCGCGCGACGACGAGACGGACATGCTGGTCGGGCTCGGCGTCGGCGCCGACGACTACATGACCAAGCCGTTCTCGATGCGGGAACTGGCGGCGCGCGTGCATGTGCTGCTGCGCCGGGTCGAGCGGGCCGCACTGGCCGCCGCCACCCCGCGCACCGGCATCCTGCGCCTCGGTGAACTGGAGATCGACCACGCACAGCGCCGGGTCCGGGTGCGCAGTGAGGACGTCCACCTCACGCCCACCGAGTTCGACCTGCTCGTGTGCCTGGCGAACACCCCGCGCGCGGTCCTGTCCCGCGAGCAGCTGCTCGCGGAGGTCTGGGACTGGGCCGACGCCTCCGGCACCCGCACCGTGGACAGCCACATCAAGGCCCTGCGGCGGAAGATCGGCGCGGAACGCATCCGTACCGTGCACGGCGTCGGCTACGCGCTGGAGACCCCGACGCCATGAGCGGCGAGCCGTCGCCACGGAGAGGCCCCGGGGAGCCCTGGGGCGGCGTTCGCCCGTTCTCGGTCAAGACCAAGCTGGGCGCACTGGTCGTCATCTCGGTGCTGATCACCACAGGTCTGCTGCTGATCGCGGTGCGCACCGAGACCGAGCTCCGCTTCATCACGGTGTTCTCGATGATCGCCACCCTGCTGATCACGCAGTTCGTGGCCCACTCGCTCACCGCTCCGCTCGACGAGATGAACACGGTGGCCCGGTCCATCTCGCACGGCGACTACACCCGCCGGGTGCGTGACACACGCCGGGACGAGCTGGGCGACCTGGCCCACACGATCAACCTGATGGCCGACGAGCTCGAGGCCCAGGACCGACAACGCAAGGAACTCGTGGCGAATGTCTCGCACGAGCTGCGCACGCCCATCGCGGGACTGCGCGCGGTGCTGGAGAACATCGTCGACGGGATATCGGCCGCCGACCCGGAGACGATGCGCACGGCGCTGAAGCAGACGGAACGGCTCGGGCGCCTGGTGGAGACCCTGCTGGACCTCTCCCGCCTGGACAACGGCGTGGTTCCGCTGAAGAAGCGCCGCTTCGAGGTGTGGCCGTACCTCTCGGGCGTCCTCAAGGAGGCCCAGATGGTGTCCTCCGCTCGCGCGGGCATCGCCTCGGGCTCCGGAACCCACACCCGTACCGATGTCCATCTGCATCTGGACGTGACCCCGCCGGAGCTGACCGCGCACGCGGACCCCGAGCGCATCCACCAGGTCGTGGCCAACCTGATCGACAACGCGGTCAAGCACAGCCCGCCGCACGGGCGCGTGACCGTGAAGGCGCGGCGCGGGACGCACCCGGAGTCGCTGGAGCTCGAGGTCCTGGACGAGGGTCCCGGCATCCCCAAGTCGGAGTGGCACCGGGTCTTCGAGCGCTTCAACCGCGGAGCGGTGAACCGGCCGCACGGGCCGGGCAGCGACGGCGGCACGGGCCTCGGCCTGGCGATCGCCCGCTGGGCGGTCGAGCTGCACGGCGGCCGGATCGGGGTGGCCGAATCCCCCCGCGGCTGCCGGATCCAGGTCACCCTTCCGGGAGAGCCATCCGCGTCCGGTTGACGTAAAGTTCAAAGCGGAGCCACAAGATCCATACACGTCCCCGCTGACGGACACGTGTGATCAGGCAGAGGCCCGCGCATCCCCCGCGCCGGGCCGGGTCCGCCGTATCCGCCGAGAACCGGAACCCACCTTGTTTCCCGCCATTTCCAGCCCCGAAACACGCTTTCCGGTGTGACTTACACGACGATGAACCGGCCTGACCTGACCTTCGCGGTCGGGGAGGCGTAGCCTTTATTCCCGCTGTCCAATCACCTTGTGAAGCGGAAGAGGGCGGTTGCCGCCGTGTCGCCACAGTCCCCCAGTAACTCGAGCATCTCCACCGACGACCAAGCCGGGAAGAACCCCGCGGCCGCGTTCGGTCCGAACGAGTGGCTCGTCGACGAGATCTATCAGCAGTACCTCCAGGACCCGAATTCGGTAGACCGTGCCTGGTGGGACTTCTTCGCCGACTACAAGCCGGGAGCCCCTGCCTCCGCGGCCGGTACCGCGGCCGCGGGGGCCGCGGAGACCACCGTGTCGGCCCAGGCCGCGCCCGCCGCCCAGGCTGCCGTTCCCACGGCTCCGGCCGCGCCGCCGGCCCCGGCCGCTCCTGCGCAGCCGGCCGCCGCCCCTGCCCCGGCGAAGGCCGCGCCCGCCGCGAAGCCCGTCGCCGCACCCGCGGCTGCCAAGCCCGCCGCGGCGCCCGCACAGCCCAAGAAGGACGAGGCTGTGGCCGAGGCGCCCCAGGGTCCTGAGCTGGTGACCCTGCGCGGCCCGTCAGCCGCCGTCGTGAAGAACATGAACGCCTCGCTGGAGCTGCCCACGGCCACGTCCGTGCGCGCGGTGCCGGTGAAGCTGCTCTTCGACAACCGCATCGTCATCAACAACCACCTCAAGCGCGCCCGGGGCGGGAAGATCTCCTTCACGCACCTGATCGGCTACGCGATGGTCCAGGCCATCAAGGCCATGCCATCGATGAACTGGTCCTTCGCGGAGAAGGACGGCAAGCCGACCCTGGTCAAGCCTGAGCACGTCAACCTCGGCCTCGCCATCGACCTGGTGAAGCCGAACGGTGACCGCCAGCTCGTCGTCGCGGCGATCAAGAAGGCCGAGACGCTCAACTTCTTCGAGTTCTGGCAGGGCTACGAGGACATCGTCCGCCGCGCCCGCGACGGCAAGCTCACGATGGACGACTTCACCGGCGTGACGGTCTCCCTCACCAACCCCGGCGGCCTCGGCACCGTCCACTCGGTCCCGCGCCTGATGCCCGGCCAGTCGGTGATCATGGGCGTCGGCTCGATGGACTACCCGGCGGAGTTCCAGGGCACCTCCCAGGACACCCTGAACAAGCTCGGCATCTCCAAGGTCATGACGCTCACGTCGACCTACGACCACCGGGTGATCCAGGGCGCCGCCTCCGGCGAGTTCCTGCGCGTCGTCGCCAACCTCCTGCTCGGCGAGAACGGCTTCTACGACGAGATCTTCGAGGCCCTGCGCATCCCCTACGAGCCGGTCCGCTGGCTGAAGGACATCGACGCCTCGCACGACGACGACGTCACCAAGGCCGCCCGCGTCTTCGAGCTGATCCACTCCTACCGGGTCCGCGGCCACGTCATGGCCGACACCGACCCGCTGGAGTACCGCCAGCGCAAGCACCCCGACCTGGACATCGTCGAGCACGGCCTCACCCTGTGGGACCTGGAGCGCGAGTTCGCCGTCGGCGGCTTCGCCGGCAAGTCGATGATGAAGCTGCGCGACATCCTCGGTGTGCTGCGCGACTCGTACTGCCGCACCACCGGCATCGAGTACATGCACATCCAGGACCCCAAGCAGCGCAAGTGGATCCAGGACCGCGTGGAGCGCCCGCACACCAAGCCGGAGCGCGAGGAGCAGCTGCGCATCCTGCGCCGGCTGAACGCGGCGGAGGCCTTCGAGACCTTCCTGCAGACCAAGTACGTCGGCCAGAAGCGCTTCTCCCTGGAGGGCGGCGAATCGGTCATCCCGCTGCTCGACGCGGTGATCGACAGCGCGGCCGAGTCCCGTCTGGACGAGGTCGTCATCGGCATGGCCCACCGCGGCCGTCTGAACGTCCTCGCGAACATCGTCGGCAAGTCCTACGCGCAGATCTTCCGCGAGTTCGAGGGCAACCTCGACCCGAAGTCGATGCACGGCTCCGGCGACGTGAAGTACCACCTGGGCGCCGAGGGCACCTTCACCGGTCTCGACGGCGAGCAGATCAAGGTCTCGCTCGCCGCCAACCCGTCCCACCTGGAGACGGTCGACCCGGTCATCGAGGGCATCACCCGGGCCAAGCAGGACATCATCAACAAGGGCGGTACGGACTTCACGGTCCTGCCGGTGGCGATCCACGGCGACGCGGCCTTCGCGGGCCAGGGCGTGGTGGCCGAGACCCTGAACATGTCGCAGCTGCGGGGCTACCGCACGGGCGGCACGGTCCACATCGTCATCAACAACCAGGTCGGCTTCACCGCGGCCCCCGAGTCCTCGCGTTCCTCCATGTACGCGACGGACGTGGCCCGCATGATCGAGGCCCCGATCTTCCACGTGAACGGCGACGACCCCGAGGCGGTCGTGCGCGTCGCGCGTCTGGCCTTCGAGTTCCGCCAGGCGTTCAACAAGGACGTGGTGATCGACCTCATCTGCTACCGCCGCCGCGGTCACAACGAGTCGGACAACCCGGCCTTCACCCAGCCGCTGATGTACGACCTGATCGACAAGAAGCGCTCAGTGCGCAAGCTGTACACCGAGTCGCTGATCGGCCGCGGCGACATCACGCTGGAGGAGGCCGAGCAGGCGCTGCAGGACTACCAGGGCCAGCTGGAGAAGGTCTTCACCGAGGTCCGCGAGGCCACGTCGCAGCCGGTTTCGGCCGCGACGCCGGAGCCGCAGGACGGCTTCCCGGTGGCGGTCGACACGGCCGTGTCCGCCGAGGTCGTCAAGCGGATCGCCGAGTCCCAGGTCAACATCCCCGACTACTTCACCGTCCACCCGCGCCTGCTGCCGCAGCTGCAGCGCCGGGCGGCCATGGTCGAGGACGGCACGATCGACTGGGGCATGGGCGAGACCCTGGCCATCGGCTCGCTGCTCCTCGAGGGCACGCCGGTCCGCCTCTCCGGCCAGGACTCCCGCCGCGGCACCTTCGGCCAGCGCCACGCGGTGCTGATCGACCGCCAGACGGGCGAGGACTACACCCCGCTGCAGTACCTGTCGGAAGACCAGGCGCGCTACAACGTCTACGACTCCCTGCTGTCCGAGTACGCGGTCATGGGCTTCGAGTACGGCTACTCGCTGGCCCGCCCCGACGCGCTCGTGATGTGGGAGGCGCAGTTCGGCGACTTCGTCAACGGCGCGCAGAGCGTCGTCGACGAGTACATCTCGGCGGCGGAGCAGAAGTGGGGCCAGACGTCCGGCGTCACCCTGCTCCTCCCGCACGGCTACGAGGGCCAGGGCCCGGACCACTCCTCGGCCCGCCCGGAGCGGTTCCTGCAGCTCTGCGCCCAGAACAACATGACGGTCGCGATGCCGACCCTGCCGTCGAACTACTTCCACCTCCTGCGGTGGCAGGTGCACAACCCGCACCACAAGCCGCTGGTGGTCTTCACGCCGAAGTCGATGCTGCGCCTCAAGGCCGCCGCGTCGAAGGCGGAGGAGTTCACGACGGGCCAGTTCCGCCCGGTCATCGGCGACTCCTCGGTGGACCCGGCCGGAGTCCGCAAGGTCGTCTTCACGGCGGGCAAGGTCTACTACGACCTCGAGGCCGAGCGCCAGAAGCGCGGTGTGACGGACACGGCGATCATCCGTCTCGAGCGCCTGTACCCACTGCCGGGTGCGGAGCTCCAGGCCGAGATCAAGAAGTACCCGAACACCGAGAAGTACCTGTGGGTCCAGGAGGAGCCGGCGAACCAGGGCGCCTGGCCGTTCATCGCCCTGAACCTCATCGACCACCTGGACCTGGCGGTCGGCGCGGACATCCCGGCCGGCGAGCGCCTGCGCCGCATCTCGCGCCCGCACAGCTCGTCCCCGGCCGTGGGCTCGGCGAAGCGCCACCAGGCGGAGCAGGAGCAGCTGGTGCGTGAGGTGTTCGAGGCGTAAGCCTCGGAGCACAGCTGACGAAAGGGCCCGGCCCCGGGGGTTTCCCGGGGCCGGGCCCTTTCGTCGTGCGTCCTCGATGGCCTGGTCGGCACGCCCACGGGTCTCGCCGAGGTAGTTCCCCTCTGGTGCACGCAGGTTGAGAGAGCCGGGGGTCCTTCCCCGGGGCCGCGCGCGGTCAGACGCACCGGGGAAGGCCGCGATCGGTCACGAGGTCTGGGGCTCGAAATCCCAGAACGGACGGGTGCGGGCGCGTGCCGAGACGGTGTGGACGTGCTGCGGGCCCAGCGTCGCCGCAAGGTCCGACAATGCTTCCTGCTCCAGCTTCTCGGCCTGCTGGCGGTCCCGTACGGAGCGGAGGTCGGCGGCCTGGGCGATACGGGCGGAGAGCGTCAGCGGGTGCGTCCGGCCGAGCACCTCGGCGGCCCGGGCGGCGGTGACCTTGCTGAGTTCGGCCGCCGAATCGGGATCACCGACGAGGCTGCGGAGGGCCGATGCGTTGATCGCACAGCCCAAGGCCCAGGGGTGGCTCTCCCCCACGGCCGTGGTCATGTCGGTCAGAGCCTGTTCGACCAGGACATGGGCGTGATCACGCTCCCCCACGCCCCGCAGGATCAGGGCGTGGTTGGCACGGGCTCCCGCGACGAACGGGTGTCCTTCGGCGAGCATGACCTCGTAGCGAGCGATGGTGGCCTCACTGAGCTCGCGGGCCCGGTCGATGTCGCCGTGCTCGCGTGTGAAGCAGCTCTGGCTGGTGGCGTACCGGAGGGTCTCGGGATCCGTCTCACCCAGAACGCGCTCAGACCGCTCCAGCACGTCGGCGAAGAGTTTCCCCGCCACCTCACGGTCGCCCCTGCGGTAGTGGCAGAAGGCGAGGTTGTGCTGAGCTTTCAACGTGTAGGGGTTGTTCGCGCCCAGCACGTGGAGCTGTTCCTCGACGTTCTTCGCCTGGATCGACTCCGCCTCGGTGTAGCGCCCCAGAAGACGCAGGTCGATGGCGTAGGACATCTCGGAAAAGAGCGTCCATGGATGCCGTGCCCTCAGTAGCAGGCGCCTCGCTTCGAGGGTTCGGCGGTCGATTTCCAGGGCCTCTTCGTACCGGCCGAGCAGCACCAGCGTGGCGCCGACGTTGTTCTGCGCGTTGAGGGTACGGGAGTCCTGCTCGCCGAGGAGTTCGCGATAAGCCGTCAGAAGCCAGTGCGAGAGTTCCAGCGCCTCGTCGTAGCGGCCCAGGCCGCGCAGGTCGGCGGCGAGGCCGCCCGCCGCGCGGAGGTGCTCCAGATCCTGCGGCCCACGCTCCTCCCGCAGGTGGTCGACGGCAATACGCTCGATGGCCTCCGTACGGCCGTAGTCACCGACCGCGCGCAGCAGGTTGGCGTAGTGGTAGGTCAGTTCCCAGATGCGGGGGTGGGTCTCCCCCAGCAGCGACCGCCAGGCTTCCAGAGCGCGCTCGCCGAGTTTGATCCCGGCCTGGTACTCGCCCGAGAAGAACATGTAGCGAAGGCAGTTGAAGACCAGACGCTGAATGGCCGGGTCCGTGCTGTTGAGGACGTCCGCGTACTTCAGGTGCGGGACGATTTCCGCGTACACGGGCCACAGTTCCGGGTCCGTCGGCCTGCGGGGGTCCGCTGCCGCCAATGACTGGCGTACCACCTCGATGAACTCCTCGCGGTCCTCGTCCGGCATGTCCTTGCCGACGATCTGGTGCACCATGCGGTGCAGATACAACGACTCGCCAGAGGCCGCCGCGTCGTCGGAGGTCGTGTCGTGGGACTCCAGGCGGACGACAGAGTACTGGCGCAGCTGGTTGATCGCTTTGTTCCACAGGAGCGGGTCGTTGAGCAGTCCCGCGACCTGTTCGGGCAGCTCGTCGTGCGGCATCTCCTTGAGCAGTCGCACGGGGATGAATCCTGGCGCGAAGAACGTGCACAGGCGCAACAGGTCCACGGACTCCGGGACCGTCTCACGCAGCTTGTTCAGCAGTATCGACCACGCCGTCTGGAACGCGAGCGGGAAGTCCGCCGACACCTTGACCACGTCCTGGTCGATACCGCCCTCCAGGAGGGCGATGTAGTCCTCGACCGACAGGTCGGAGTCGTTCAGCCAGCCGGCCGTCTGGTCCAGCAGGAGCGGCAAGTCCTCAAGGGCCTCGGCAAGCTGGTCGGCCTCGGCCTCGGTGAGCCGCGGTGCACGGCGGCGGACGAAGGCCACGGACTCGTAGCGCTCGTACACGGGCACCTCCAGCAGCTTGCTGTTGTGCTCGGTCCACTCCGGGTTCCGTGAAGTGATCAGGACATGCCCGGGGCCGGTCGGCACCAGGTCCCAGATCTGGTCCGGCTCGTCGGCCCCGTCCAGGACCAGCAGCCAGCGCGCGTACGGGTCGCCCCGGCGCAGCGAGTCGCGGACGGCGCGCAGGCGCTCACCGTATTCCTGCCCCGTCGCCAGCCCCAGTTTCGGAGCGAGTTCCGCGAGGACGCGGCGGTAGCTGACTCTCTTCTCGGCGTTGACCCACCACACCACGTCGTACTCGGAGCCGAACCGGTACACGTACTCCGCGGCCAGCTGCGTCTTGCCCACGCCCGACATGCCGTGCAGCGTCACGACTCCCGCGCCGGGCTCGGCGCTCTGGAGGACGTGGTAGGCGTCGTTCAGCAGCGACTCCCGGCCGGTGAAGCGCGTGTTGCGGCGCGGGACACCGCCCCAGACCTCGGGCATGGAGGCGGGGAAGCGCGGCCCGCGCCGGGGACCGTTCGTGGAGCCGGGCAGCGGAGCGGTCGGCAGGTCCAGCCGGTCCAGCATCCGGCGCTCGGCCTCTTCGGCACCCATGTTGGTGAGGTCGACGGCGGCGAGCACCGCGGCGGCCACCGGCACGGTGTTGGTGGTGACCGACACGGCCGCGAAACGAGAGGGCTCGGGAGCCACGACCTTGCGCAGGGCAGCGTTCCATTCCTCGTGGGTGCGCGGACCCAACTGGAAGTACCACTCGCTGACGATGATGAGGATGCGGCCCTCGGCGAGCTTCAGGTCGCGCAGGAGGTCCTCGAGGGGGACCTCCGAAGGGGAGTCCCAGCGCAGGTAGACGACACGAAGCCCGCGGCGCTCGAGCCGGTCACCGATCCAGGCAGCCCAGGCCCGGTTGAACCCGGCGAAGCTGATCGTGACGGTCTGCTTCCTGGCCCCCTTCTCGGTTGATCCAACCGGCGTATGAGTTCCAGACATGCAGCGGCCTCCCTGCGCGTCATTCCCAAAATCGTAGAACCTCCGCGCTGTGCTCCGGTAGGTCGCCGGCCGCAACCGACAACTGAGGCTTCGGTTCGTAGTGTGTCTTTCGATCTTTGCGCAAGAGTCCCCTTGGTGTGGGGACCTTCACTCATTCGGCCGCCGAAAGCCGAGGACCGTGCCGTTGCACCCACAGGGCACGCGCCACCTCGACGTATGCTCGCGCTTGGACGACATGGCCTCGAGGTGCGGGGATACCAGCCATCCGCTCGTACGTCCCGACCATCTCGTCTACGAACCGCCGACCTACCACGGTGAGTTCAGGGGAACCCACCAGCACCGGCAGTACTGCCCCCACCTGAGCCTGGTAGCGGGCGTGCAGAGTCCAGGCGGACTCCCGGTCGGCCTGGTTCACGGCGGCGAGTGCGCAGCGCTGATGAAAGTCCGCGAGCGCCAGGTGTGAATAGGCACCCTGCAACAATCCGTCATACGGTCGCGGATCGGGTCGCCAGGGGGCAAAGTACCTCTCCTCGCGAGCAGCCTGATGGAGTATCACCATGTCGCTCAGCGCTGCCAGTTTCGTGTGGTTCAGCTCGTGCACAAGCGTGGCCGCGAACACCTTGGGGGTCGGCGGGGTACTGCTGAGCAGAGCGCCGAAGGCCTCACGTCGCGTGCCGCTGCAACTGCCGGTGCCCCTGCCCTTCGGGTCGGTACCGGGAGGGACGGCCAGCGGGACCAGACAGCGCAGCAGGCCGACGGCCTCAGCCACCCGGTCCTCTCCCCCGATCTCCAATGCCCCCGCTGTATCCGCCCAGGCCTGCGCCCAGCGTTTCCGCTCGCCTTCGTCCAAGGTGGTCGGACCGCTCAGCCCGTGGTGGAGCGACCCGTCCCTCACCGTGCGGTATGGATCGAGGTCGTCCACAGCCATGGGTTCAGCACCCGGCACCAGACCCGGCAACGCATACGCAGGTGTCCACGCAGGTGAGCCCGACCAGGCGCCGACCCCGTCCTCCAGATGCACGACGATGTCGGAAGCCCCTGATTGACGCATGATCAGACGCCTGTCCCGGCAGAGGACGTCCACCATCGCGTCCCCGGACTGGACCGTGTACAACGCCCCCAGCGACGGCAGCGTAAGCACCCCGTCCCGCCCCCTCAGCCGCACGCTGAAGGAGATCCCGGCGCGAGCCGCGGCCACCGCGGCGGCGGCGCTGAAGTGGGCCAGGTCCCGTGCGAGTTCCCGAGCGCCCTCCTCCGTCGGCGGTCCCGGCTCCGCCTCCAGGCCGCGCAGGCAGCGCCTGGCCCAGGGGCCGATCAGCGGATGCAGGAGCCGGTCGCGGGCGGGTGAGCGGCGGGACACGGACACGCCGTGCGAGAGGCTCACGGGTCCGGGGACCGGCCCTGCCCCTTCCCGCTCCGGTCCGTAGCCCCCCGGCGGCCCCGCCCGGTCCGCCTGCACCAGCAACGCCCAGTCCTCCCGCATCCGTGCCCGCGCCCGGGGCGGACACACCGCGTCGTCCGCCCCCTCCACCGCGTCGAGCACCGCTCGCACCACCAGCAGTCGCCGGGTGTCCTGGTCGCGCACCAGGAGTGCGAGGGTGTCGGGGCCGCCCTCGGTGCGGCCGAGTTCGGTGAGGGCACGGTCGGGGACCGCCGGAAGTATCACGGGGTGCTCCCTTCGCAGGAGACGGCGGGGACGGACGCCCGGGGTGCCCGTGCCGCGCCGTCGGCGAGGCGCTTCGCCAGATGGCGGATGAAGCGCTGCAGGTCGGCGCAGTACACGGACGGGTTGGCGAAGCCGTTTCCGGCTCGGTAGCGGTGGGCGTAGTGGCCGCCGCCGCAGACGGTGAGCAGGGGGCACGCCCGGCATTGGGCCGCCAACGCGGCCGCGCCCGACTGCCGGGCCGCCACGCCCGGATGGCCCAGTGCGTCGTCGAAGCCGTGCCGGAAGACGTCCAGGCCCGTCTCCGCCGCGCCCTCGTACGCGGATTTCAGCGAGTCCACCTGTTCGATGGACCCGTCCGTCTCGACCACCACCGCGTCGAAGGGCGACAGGCCGAGCGACTCCGTTGCGGCCGGCAGGCCGATGAGCAGCGCCAGGCACTCCTCGAAGAGGCGCACCCGGGTCTCCCGCCGTGCGGCGTCCCACCATCGGTCGAACACGGCACACAGCCAGTCGCCGTAGAGCGTTCCCGCGCCGTCCAGGTGCGGTGGCGGGGCCGACCAGTTCCCGTGCGGCAGGAGAAGGTCCAGGGCCGGCGGGCGCAGGGCGAGCAGGGATTCGTACGTCTCCAGCGGGTCCAGCACGGGGTCCACCACCGTGAGGATTCCGGCGTACGACTCGGGGAACCGGTCCGCGACCAGGCGTGCCCCGCGTGCTGCGGCCGGCCACGACGGGCGGCCCGAGTGGTCGACCCGCCGCGCGTTGTGGGCGGCGAGGCCTCCGTCAAGGCTGATGCCGATGCGGATGCCGTGCTGGGACAGGGTGGCCACGCGGCGCTCGGTGAGGAGCGTGGCGTTGGTCTGGACGACCGGGTGGACGGCACAGGCGGCCGGGACGCGGTCACGGACGAGGTCGGTGAAGCGCGCGAGCGCCTCAGCGCCGGCGAGCAAGGGTTCGCCCCCGTGCAGGACCAGCGACACCGCAGCCAGGTCGTGGACGCGGGCGTGCTCCGCGATGCGGTGTGCGGTGCGGTCCAGGACCTCCGCCGACGCGGCGGCCGACCGGTCGCGCCAGGTGTGGTCGGGACCCTCGTACAGATAGCAGTACCTGCAGGCCAGATTGCACCGGCCGTTGACCTTCACGATGAACTGCCGGAAGGGGTGGCGCCCTTCACCGGCGACACTCGGAGATCCGGGTTCCTCCGGGATGTGCTCGGGAGCGGCGTTCGGCGACACTCCAGCACCCCCATGCCGTACGGCTCGTGCTGTGGCGGTTCGCCCCTCCGCGGCACGGCCCCCTACCCGTACAGGGGCTATGCCTACCCACGGGCCGGCGCAAACGCACTACGTTCGAAAGTGACTGATTGGGCAATACATTCGACCGAAAGTGATGCGTCACGGCGCCAGTCGGACCGTTCCCGATGGCGCCTAGGCCTCCGCTCCTCTCAGAAGGAGTTGTTGAAGCCCCACAGCATCTCGCTCGGCTGCGCCGCCCGCTCCCTCAACTCCTCCAGCACCTCGGTCAGCACCGGATGCCGGAGCGTCCTCAGCTCGTCCAGGTCGAGCCCGAGCAGATCCGGAAGCGGCTCCTGCGTGACCACCGGGCCCGCTCCCTCATCCGGCGCCCCGGAAGACGCTTCCTCGCGTATGTCCATCGCCTGTCCCTCTCCCCTCGCCCCGCTCACTCCAGCTCAGCCAGTCGCTGGGCCGTCTGACGTGCTGTCGGCTCGCCCGTGCCCACGTGGTCCTCCGGCAGCCTCGACCACTCCGTCCGGGCGGCCCGGTACGCCTCGCGGGCCGCCCGCGGACGGGCCGCCGCCTCGTAGGACATACCCCGCCAGTGGCGTGCCTGCGCGCCGAGTTCGACGGCTTCCCGGCGTCGACGATCCGTTTCGGCCCTCTCCTCCGCCTCACGGGCCGACTCGGCGGCGGCCCGGAACGCGTCGACCGCCTCGTCCAGGCGCGCGGGGCGGCCCAGACTCTGGTACGCCTCGAACTGCACCTGGCCGACCTCCAGCCAGCAGCGGGCGGCCAGCAGCGGTTCGTTCGCCTCCGCCGCCGCGAGCCCGAGGAGGTGTTCGGCCTCACGCAGATCGACCCGGTCGCCCCTGGCCCGGTAGCGGAGCATCAGGGCCTTGCCCAGCAGCAGCAGGCGGTGCCCGAGGTGCGGGCTGCCCGCAGGGGTCTCCGTGCGGCAGTCCCGCAGCACCCGGATCGCCCGGGACAGCGGCTCGGACGAGCGGTGACCGGTGTCCAGCCCGGCCCGGCGCAGCAGTACTTCGCCCCACTCGGCCAGCACATCGGCGTGCGCGGGCGCGTCCCGCGACATGCGCTGCGCCGCCTGCTCGAAGCGGTCCGCGGCCTGCACGAGTTCGCGCGGATCCCCCGTCTCGCCGTAGCGGGCCGCCCTGATGCGTCCGGCGCGCACCAGAAGGGCGGCGCGCAGACCCTGGTCCCTGGTGAGGCTCAGTGCCTCGTCCACGCGCGCCTGCGCGTCGTCCAGGGCTCCGCCGGACCTCAGCAGGGCATCGACCAGGTCGAGCAGGATGCGGACCCGCTCCCGGGGGCGCTCCCCGTGGGTCCCGCCGTCCGCCTCGGGGGCGGTCTCCAGGGCGTTGCGCAGCGACAGCGCACCCTGTTCGGCATAGCGGCGGGCCTGCTCCGGGTCGAGGGTGGCGTCCGACAGGCGCAGCAGGACCCGGCCGTGGGCGAGCGGCAGTTCGGGCGGCCTCCGGCTGAGGTCCGGCCAGGCGTCGGCGAACGCCTCCAGCATGCCGACGGCGCCTTGCAGAAGCGCGCTGTCGCCACCGAGGCTCCACTGCGCCTCCAGTGCGCCCACGCGCTCCAGTGTGAGCCTCAGCGCCTCGTCCTCGTTCAGTTCCGGGGCCGCGCAGGCCACCGCGTACTCGCGGTCCGCCCTGCGCAGCAGTTCGAGCGCGCCCCGCTCGTCGCCGCGTCGCCTGCGGTCGGTGGCGGCGGCGCGCAGCACCCGCGCGAGTACGGCCCGTTCGCGCAGGGCACGGGGGTGGGCCACGGCACGGTCGGCGGCCGTCTCCGCCTCCCGCAGCAAGTCCGCGCCGCCCAGCACCTCCCACAACCGCAGGACGCAGTGCGCGTACTCGGCCCACAGCTCCGGGTCGGTGCCGATGGCCGGCTCGTGCTCCGTGGCGCCCCGCAACAGCTGCACGGCGTCGATCAGGTCCTGGACCATGCCTTCCTGGTCGAACTGCTCGACCAGCGCACGGGCCCGTACGACGGCCTGGTGCGTCGGGCGCTCCGTGGCCGGCCCCGGGCGGCCCCGGCTGCCGTAGAGCGCCAGTTGCTCCGGCAGGGGCATGAAGCGCTCCAGCACGCGGGCGGCCACCTCCGCGAAGGGCTGGGGGACGAGGGTCGCGCCGCCGTTGTCGCCGTTCTCCTCCGGATAGGGGGCGCCGGGCGCATAGGGGCGCCCCGAGCCGCCGTTGCCCAGTTGCGCGAGGGCGAGGGCGGGGAAGTTGGGACCGCCCCTTCCGAAGCGCTGTTCGATGTACTCCGAGCAGTGCTTGAGCACCAGCATGGCCTCGTCCCGGCCGAGCGGTGACAGCAGGGACTCCTGGACGCCGGGCGCGAACTCGTACCACTGGACGCCGTCGGCGCCGTGGTCCTCCTTGGCACGTGAGAGCAGACCGCTGAGCAGGACCTCGGCCAGTTCGGACGGCCCGGAGCCGGGCAGCATGGTCCGCTGCACCAACTGCATCACCGGCAGGCACAGCGGGGCCGCGGCGAGGTAGACGGCCAGCCGGCCCGCGGCCGGGGAGGCGGTGGAGCGGAAGCGGCTGACCAGTTCCAGCGCGGACGGACGGCGGCCCGGGCGTGCCGCCGAGGCGGACGGCTGGTCGGCGCGTACCCAGCCCACGGCGCCGGCCACCGGACCGGCGCCCGCACCGGACAGCAGCCGCGCCCACGCCCCCAGGGCCACCGGCTCCGGCGGCAGCACCGGAACCGGGAGCGCACCGCGCCGGGAATCAGGGGACGGCCCGGCCGGAGTGCGCACTCGGAGCGCGGCGGCGCCGCCCAGCGTCTCTCCCCGGGTCAGTTCCCCATAGGTGACGGGAAGCCGGGTGCGGTTCCACATGCGTTGCGGCAGGGGCTGGAGTACGGCGGCGGGGGCCTGGCGGGCCAGGTGGTGCAGCAGACGGTGCGCACGGCCACTGCGCCAGAGCGGACCCGCGCAGTCGCTGACCAGGAGGGTGATACGGCGTCCGGTCGGGTCGCTGAGCCGGTCGGCGGAGTGCAGCGGTGCGGCCTCCGGTTCGGGACTGAAGCTGACCGCGGGCTCGCCGTCCGGACCCTCGTGCAGATAGCTGACCTGGATGTCCCAGAAGGCCCCCAACTGCGCGAAGACCTGCTCCAGTTCGGCGAACATCTGGTCCCACACCCGCATCGACGACGATGCGTCCATCACCAGCTGAAGCCGTGCGTCGGCCCGGGTCACCGCCCGGAAGACCGGCAGTACCAGACCTCCGGCGCGGGCGCTCCGCTCCGCCGTCGCCGTCTCGTCGAGCACCGACCTCAGCGGTGGCGCTGCGCTCCGGTACCCCTGCAACGGCCTTAATGCGCGCTGGAGTTCGAGCGGGGCGGGGAAGGCGGGGGCGACGGGCACACCGACGGGCAGCGCGGTGGCCCGTCCCTGCCCCCGGAACCTTTCCCCGCCCTGTTGGGGCACCGGGTACAGGGCGATGCGCCGGTCGCCTTCCGGCTCGTGCGGCAACGGCTCGGGCGGGAGCGGGTCGGCCTGGCCCAGGTCCGCGGCCGGGAGGCCCCCCGACGGCTGTTCGCCGGGCCGAACGGCGGGTACGGCCGGCCGCGCCGGCTGCTCCGGCGCCGCGTCTCCGGAATGCGCCGGACGCGTCCAGCGGGCCAGCCAGAGGGCGTCGCACAGCTGCTCGCCATCGGGATCGAGCCCGATCTCCCGCAGCACGGCCACGAGTTCGGTGATCGGGTCGGCCGGGGGTACGACGGGGCGTCCGGCGCCGGGTCCTTCGCCGGGGCGGACAGGACCGTGGCGCGCCGCTGCGTCGGGCATCACTCTCACCTCGGCCGGTCGAGTCGCTGGATGAGCAGGTCGGCCAGGCGTTCGCGGCTCGGCGGAGCGGCCGCGTCGGTGAGGTAGATGGCGTTCAGCAGCTGGTCGGCCGCGAGGAGTTCGCTGCGCGAACGCTCGAGGAAATGGCTGATCAGGTCGTCACCCGAACGGGCCGCCTCGTCGCCCAGGTGCGCGCGGACGAAGGTGGCGAGCCTCTTGTGGTCGGGGCGGCCGAGCTGGAGGTGGATGCAGCGGCGCATCAGCGGAGCCGGGAAGTCGCGCTCCCCGTTGCTCGTCAGGACGACGAAGGGGAAGGCGCGGCAGCGGACCCTGCCGTCACGCACGCGCACCTTCGTGCCGTCGGCGGTGAGCACCTCGGCCTCGCCGTCGGGCAACCGGTCGGCGATGCGTTCCAGTTCGGGGATGGCGAACTCCCCTTCCTCCAGGACGTTGAGCAGGTCGTTGGGCAGGTCGATGTCGCTCTTGTCCAGCTCGTCGATGAGCAGCACGCGCGGAACGTCGGACGGCAGCAGGGCGGTACCGAGGGCCCCGAGGCGGATGTAGCTGCCGATGCTCTCCGCCGATCCGGGGGAACCGGCCGCGGTCCCGAATCCTCCCTGCGCCGCGATCTGCACATCCTGCAGCCGGGCGATGGCGTCGTAGTGGTAGAGGCCGTCCTGGAGCGTCGAGCGGCTGACGATGGACCAGCGCAGGACGTTGCCGAGACCCAGTTCGTAGGCGACGGAGTGCGCGAGGGTGCTCTTGCCCGCCCCGGGGCTGCCGGTGACGAGGAGGGGACGGCGCAGATAGAGCGCCGCGTTGATCATCTCCAGTTCCTCGGCGCCGGGCCGGTGCAGTTCGGCGAGGTGCCGGTACGCGCCGAGCCTGCGGTCCTCGGACCCGTCGCCGTCGACGCCCGCGGCCGCGGCCTCCCGGCCCCTGAAGTCCCGCCACGGCGGAGGGTCGGGCAGCCGTTCGATCCCGTCGTGGGGTTCCCCGGCGCCTCGGTAGATGAGCCACTCACTGGATTCGGTCATGATCCGGTCCTCGTCGTCACTCGTCCGCCATGGCCGCCGAACGTGCTTCACCGTATCCATCCACAGGAAGCCTGGTAAGAGCGCGGTACAGCCTTCGGCGCGGTCGCTTCACGGTGCCTCCAGCAGGTCGTCGCTCCCCGGCAGCGGCCGGTGCGGGTCGTCGTAGAACAGGGCGATGCCCTCGGCCCAGTACGTCTCCGTCCGGCCGGCCCGGAGCCCCGCCCGCAACGTGTGGACCAGCTCCGGAAGCCGTTCGGCGCCGCCCGCCCCGGCGACCGTGTCGCCCGCCCGGCGGTGGAACTCCCCGCACACCGCGTCCCGTCGGCCGCGCCAGCGGCGCCACAGCGCGACGCCGAAGCCGCCGTGCACGATCCGCGTGAGCGCCACCGTGTCGTCCTCGAACCGCTGGTCGCCGTAGCGGCACAGGATCGGGATCGCACCGTGCGGCAGGCCCCGCAGCCGGTTCAGTGGCGGTACGGGTATCCGCAATCCGTCGTCGCAGTCCAGGACTTCGGGCCGGGCATCGTGCGAATGGACCCAGTGCCAGCGGGCCTCCCGCTCCCGCTGCTCCTCGTCGTCGGCGAGCGGGTCCTTCTCGTACGGTACGAACTCCGCCCCGTCGGGCAGCTGGTCACGGTCGGCCGAGCGCACGACGACAGGGCGTTCGGCGCCGAGCGGCGTGCCGTCCGGACCCAACTGCCAGGTGTCGACCGGCAGTCCGAGCAGCGTCCGGGGCAGCGCGACCTGCAGCAGGGCGGGCCGGCCGGGCCGGTCGCAGTGGCGGAAGGCTTCCGCGAGGGGGCCGACGAGCGGTCCCGGCAACGCGTCCAGCGGCAGCCGCTCGGCCTCTTCGAGGCGGACGACCTCGCCGTCGGGCCGGGCCACCGAGATCCGCCAGTCGCAGCGGTCCGGCTCCCAGCCCCGCTGGACGAGTTCGAGCAGTGCGCACGGGCGTGGCGCGCGATCGGCCGTGTGCGCCTCGACCCGCTCCCCGCGCGCGGGGTCGTGAACCAAGGACCCTTCGAGTCCGGGCGCAAGGTCGTTCGAGGGCGCGAACGCTGTGGAACCGGTCGACGCGGGTGTTGGCGCGACGGGGACCAGGTCCAACGGATCGCGCCTTCCGCGCTGCGGGGGCAGCGGGGCGGACCCCGGGCTGTGCCGTGGCCGGAGGAGATCGATCCGCCGCTGCGCCAGAATGTGCCGGTACCGCGTGCCGAGACCCTCCGCGCTCTGCCGCAGCCACTCCCACAGGGCCTGTTCCGCGTCCTGGGTGCCGGGCGTCTCGAAGGGCCGGTCGGCGGACATGACTCGCATCGCGTAGTCGATCACGAGTTCCAGCGCGCCGTCCTCACGGGCGCTCTCGTACAGTGCGCCGAGGCCGTCGCGCCAGCCGCGCGGAGCCGGCTGGGGGATCGCGGCCGCCAGACCCGGGAGCGACTCGAGGATGTCCAGCAGGCCGCGGGTGCTGGCCGGGGGCGGCAGGTCCGCGAGGCGGCCCAGTAGCTGGATCCGCTCGTCGGGACTGAGTGCGCGGCCGGGCCGTGCGCCGAGCTGGCCCTGCACATCGGCCCAGGTGGGACGCTCGGAGTCGGGGTGCCGCTGCCGGTCCCTGTGGTAGCGGTCGTGGGCGTGGAAGACGGCCTGGTACAGATCGCAGTGCTCGCTGCGGATCCCGTCCCGGGGCACGGCCAGCGCCCGTAACTGCTCGATCCCCGTGGACGTACCCCCGCTGCCGTGGTCCGAGCGGGACTTCAGGACGCCGATGACCTCGCCGCGCAGCGGGTCGATGACGGGGCCTCCCGAGACACCCGGCGGAAGGTCGTTGTGGCCGAGGCGCATCTGCACGCCCGAGGACCAGCCTCCCAGGGTGCCCTGCACCGAGAGGGGTCCGTCCATGACCTGCAGTTGGCCGCCCAGCACGGTCCAGCCCGCGTAGAACACCCTGCCTTCGCCGTAATACGCGGCGGCCCGCTCGGAGACGTAGACGCAGTCGTGGTCGACGGGCTCGCGGAGCCGGACGAGCGCGAGGTCCGGGGCGGGCCAGTTGCCGCGCACGGCCCCCGCCGGGCGCTCCGGGACCGTGGCCGCGACGGCGCCGGGCACGACGGAGCCACCGCGCCCCGGACCGTTCTCGTAGACCACGGCGACCTCGTCCCCCTCCCCGCCCAGTGCCACGTGCGCGCAGGTCAGAACCCAGTTCGGCGCGACGAAGAACCCGCTGCCGAGGAATGTTCCCGGCTCGTCGAGGGCATACCCGACCCTCGGGCTATGGATGCGCACGGTCGCGGCCATGACGAGTTCACGCAGCGCACGATGGGCCGCGTCGAGGCCGCTCGATGCGCCCCGGGCGTGCCCGTCCGTCATGCCCCGCTCCCGCCGCCGGCCGCATCGGCGCCGCCGTGCCCCCGAGCGCCGGGGGAAGCGCCCGCGTCCGGGACGCCGGCCGCGGGGGACGGTGTGGTCCCCGGTGTGTCGTCGCCCGTACCGGCGGTGGCGTCGAGCGTGCCTGGGGTGCCGTCGAGCGTGCCGGGCGGTGGCGGGCCACCGTTCCAGGTCAGGGTGACCGTGATGCCCGCCTTGGCCTCGCCGTCCGCGAGCAGTCCGACCACCTTGCCCGCCTTCGCGGTCAGCTCGATCCCGAACTCGACGCTGACCTCGTCGGGCCGTACGGCGCGGAGCGGTCCGGCCAGCGAACGCGCCACGCCGGTGATCACGGAGTGGAGGCTCTCGACCTGTGCCTCCACCCGGTCGGCGAAACCGGTGTCCGTGTACGACAGCTCCCCGGACGGCACCGCGAGCTCCTCGGCCCCGGATATCCGGGCCCACACAGGTGTTCCGTCCGGCATCTCGATGCGCGCTATCCGCGTCGACTCGTCCGCCATGGCATCCCCCGCTCCCCCGGACCCCCGTGATCCCGTCTGCCGCTGCGCAGGCTAGCGACACGGCGGACGAGACGCGAGAGCACAGCCGACCCGCGGGACCACCGCGCTCCCGCCTATCCTTTTCTTGTCCTCTCCTACCCCCTCAGCGAACCTCCGGAGCACCACCGATGTACTTCACCGACCGCGGTATCGAAGAGCTGGAGAAGCGGCGCGGCGAGGAAGAGATCACCTTCGAGTGGCTCGCCGAGCAGCTGCGTACGTTCGTCGATCTCAATCCGGACTTCGAGGTGCCGGTGGAGCGCCTGGCGACCTGGCTGGCCCGGCTGGACGACGAGGACGACGACGAGTAGCACCCGCGCCGCCCGCCCCGGCACCGCCACAGCGGCGCCGGGGCGGTGTTCTGCGTGCGCGGGGCCGCCTCCTGCGGGCGTCCGTCACGGTCGCGAGCGGTGGCGGGGCGGCCTTCTTCGGTGTCGGGCACGACCGTGGCGGCGGGGCCCCTCTGCGGGCGTCCGACACGGTCGCGAGCGGTGGCGGGGCGGCCTTCTTCGGTGTCGGGCACGACCGTAGCGGCGCCGGGGCCCGCCCTCTGCGGGCCTGACCACCGGTCGCGAGGGGTGGCGGGGCGGCCTCCTGCGACGTCGGGCACGGTCGCGAGCGGTGGCGGGCGGCGCCCGTCGGCGCGTCGTCTCGTGCTTGCCGGCGGGGTGCCGTACGCGAGCCGTCGGGAACCGGCCAGTGTGGGCGCGGTCAGTTTGTTGAGTTCGTCCGGGTTGCTCGATCGTCCGGCTTGCGCCCCCCGCGTGACTCGGGATCCGTCCGACTGCCCGGCGCGCTCCTCGCGTGACCTGTCCGTCGACGCTTCCGGGTGACCTGCCCCTCCGGACGGGCTGGCGCGTGATCACCGGCCGCCGCACGGCAGCCAGGTGCCGAGGCGGTGGTGGCCCTGTCGATCCGGCGGAACGACGGTGCACGGGGGCGGCCTTGATGGCGCCTCGCCGTTCTCCTGTGACTCGCACGCCCCGGGGCCTTCCGCCGTTACACCACCTTCGGCACACCGCCTTCGGCGCGCCACTTTCAGGGCGTTTCGGCCTCTTCCTCCCGTACACTCCCTCGTCGCCGGCGCGCGTCGCTACCCGTCCGCGCGTTCCCCCGAATGGGCGCCTTGACTTTCCCCAGCCGCGATATATCGTGAATTGCAGAAGACGCGATATGGCGCGTCGGGAGCCCCGTCCGCGGAGTCGTCCGGCGTCGTCGCGCATGTCCGCGCCGCCGTCCCTCGCGGATGCCTGTCCGCCCCGGCCGAGGAGGTCAGCACCATGTCAGAGTGGTCCGTCGCAGAGCCGAGGAAGCTCACTTTCGACGCCCCGGTGACGGCACTCCATGTGCGCATCGTCAACGGAACGGTGAACGTGGTGGGCACCGACGAGAGTTCCGCGCGGCTGGAGGTCTCGGAGATCGAGGGGCCGCCGCTCGTGGTGACCCACAAGGACGGCGCCCTCACTGTGGCGTACGAGGACCTCCCCTGGAAGGGGTTCCTCAAGTGGCTCGACTCCAAGGGCTGGCGCCGCAGCGCGGTGGTCTCCCTGGCGGTCCCTGCGTCCACCCGTGTGGCGGTGGGCGTGGTCGGGGCCAACGCCATGGTCTCCGGGATCGACGGCGGCTCCGATGTGAAGGGCGTGACGGGCGACACGACACTCGTCGGCGTCTCCGGACCGGTCCGCGCCACGACGGTGTCCGGGAGCGTCGAGGCCCAGGGCGTCAGCGGGGAGTTGAAGCTCAACTCCGTCTCCGGCGATCTGACGGTCATCGAGGGGACCTGCCCCGTCGTGAAGGCCGACTCCGTGAGCGGCTCGATCATCCTCGACCTCAATCCCACGAGCGGCCCCACCGACGCCCGTCTGACGAACGTCTCGGGTGAGATCGCCATCCGCCTCCCCCACCCCGCGGACGCCGAGGTCGAGGCGAACACGGCGAGCGGCGCGGTGTCCAACGCCTTCGACGACCTGCGGGTGAGCGGCCAGTGGGGCGCCAAGAAGATCACGGGCCGCCTGGGCGGGGGCACCGGCCGAGTGAAGGCCACCACGGTCTCCGGCTCCATCGCTCTGCTCCGTCGGCCGCCCGCCGAGGACGAGCCCTGGGACGCGCCACCCGCGGACCGCTCCGCAGGCGGCGACACCACCGTCTCGTCAGATCGTTCCTCCAACGGCACGACCGCCGGTCCGACCGAGCAGAAGGGGCTCTGACATGCCTCCCGTCTTCGCCCATGGACGACTGCGCCTCTACCTGCTGAAGCTGCTCGACGAGGCGCCGCGCCACGGCTACGAGGTGATACGGCTCCTGGAGGAGCGCTTCCAGGGCCTGTACGCGCCGTCCGCCGGCACCGTCTACCCGAGGCTGGCCAAGCTGGAGGCCGAGGGCCTGGTGACGCACACCACCGAGGGCGGTCGCAAGGTCTACGCGATCACGGACGCGGGCCGCGCCGAACTGTCCGAGCGCAGCGCCGAACTGGCCGATCTGGAACTGGAGATCCGGGAATCCGTCGCGGAGCTGGCCGCCGAGATCCGCGCCGACGTCCGGGGGGCTGCGGGAGACCTGCGCCGCGAGATGCGGGCAGCGGTCTCCGAGGCCCAGCGGGGCACCAAGGGCCACGGGGATGCGTACGGGGGGCACACCGACCAGTCCGAGAAGGAGGCGTGGCGCGTCGCCAAGGAGGAGATGCGCCGCGTCAAGCAGGAGTGGAAGGACCAGGCGCGGCGCGCCAAGGACGAGAGCCGGCGGGCCCGTGAGGAGGCCGAGCGCGCCCGCCACCAGGCCAGGGAGGCCCAGGAGCGGGCGCGCGCCCAGGCGCAGGAGGATGTGCAGCGCATAGCCCGCCGGGTGCAGGAGCAGGTGCAGGACCACTTCGCGCGCGGCGACTGGCCGACCGGCGTCCGAGAGGGCATCACCGAACTGGCCAAGGAGTTCGGTGAGTTCGGGAAGGAGTACGGCTTCGGACGCGCCGGAGCCGCTGGCACGCCGAAGGCCCCGGATGCCCCGGAGTACTCGACGACCTCCGAGGACTTCCCCGGAGCGTACGAACCCTCCTGGGCGCACGAGGATTTCTCGGGCGACCCGGCCCGTGCCCTCGACCGGCTTCTGGACCGCTTCCGCGACGACATCCGGGACGCGGCCCGCGACCACGGGGTGACGGAGGACCAGCTCCGCGAGGCCCGCCGCCATCTGTCGACGGCTGCGGCTCATATCGGGGCGACGTTGCGGTCAGGAAAGAGCTGACACCTCTACCGCGGGGCCGGACCGCGGGCGCGGCGCCGCCTGGGCTGCCACGGGATGCCTCCTTCCCGGCTGCGCAGGTCGACCGACCAGGAAGGGCAGAAGCTGCAGCAGATCGTGCGCCGGGGCAGCACCATTTCGGTGCGGTACCGACGCGCGATGACGCTGCTCGCTTCGGCCGGCGGCAACCAGGTGCCCGTGATCACCAAGCTGGTGCAGGCCGACGAGGACACCGGAGGACACCGTCCGTGACGTGATCCATCGGTTCAATGAGATCGGCCTGGCCTGCCTGTCGCCTCGGCTGCCCGCGCGCAACCGACAGTCCCACCTCCGCGCGTCTCTTACCGGCTCGACGCCGCGCTGGCCGACACGGGGACGCCGCCGAACGACGCACGTGAACTCTCACGCCGGGCACGCCTTGGAAAAAAGTCAGGGGCCGCTGTCGATCCGGCCACATCCCGTTCGACGACCTGATGTGGGGCACTTCGCCACACGAGGTTGCGACCAGGACCTGATGAGGAAACACATGGATCAGCTACTGAGACTCATGAACTTCAACGTCTCGAGTGACGGGATCGGTGCCGGTGAGCACCAGCACCAGAGCTTCGAGAATCCGTTCGGCCTCGCCCATGCTGAGAGGCTGTTCGCCTGGGCCGGCGCCACGGCGAGCTGGCCCAACCGCACCGACCCCGGCGGGAGCCGTGGCCTCGACGACTACTTCACGCGGGACTTCGCACGCAACATCGGCGCCGAGATCATGGGCCGCAACAAATTCGGCCCCCAGCGTGGGCCCTGGCAGGACCATGACTGGCGCGGCTGGTGGGGTGACGAGCCCCCGTTTCGCACCCCGGTGTTCGTCATGACCCACCACAAGCGTCCTTCGATCACGCTCTCCGACACCACGTTCCACTTTGTCGAGGGCAGCCCGATCACGGTCCTCGAACAGGCGCGGGAGGCGGCGCAGGGCAAGGACGTCCGACTCGGCGGCGGGGTCACCACCGTCCGGCGGTTCCTTGATGCCGACCTCGTCGACACCCTGCACGTAGCGGTCTCGCCGGTGAAGCTCGGGTCCGGCCTGCGCCTCTGGGAGTCGCCCGATGAACTGCTCGACCGGTTCCATCTCGAGGTCGTGCCCAGCCCGAGCGGCGTGACGCACCACCTGTTCTGGCGAAAATGACACGAGGGACCACGCGGGAATCTCAGCACGGCCCATGCGAGCGTCTCAGCAAATGAACGCGTAGTTGTGGGCGAGACACCCCTACAGACGGCGGTACTCGCCCACAACCATCAACCAGCCGCATGGGCAGCGGACCTGCTTGGCTGCCGTGCGCCGCAAGGGCAGCATCCCGCCGGAGGACTCGCCTCACCCGGCCTGTGCCGCTCGCCCACCCCACAGCACGCGCTCGACGCCGGCATGGGTCACTCCGTGGTCGGCGAGGACCTCGGAGGGGATGCCGGGGCGGAGAGTCAGGGCGAGCAGCAGGTGCTCATCGCCGATGTGCCGGTCGCCATGCGCGAGGGCGGTGCGCAGAGAGACGGTCAGGAGCTCCCTGGCGCCCCGGTCGAACGGACGGCGTCCGGCTCGCCGTGCGCTTCCCGCACGGCCGGTGGCCAGCGCGCCCTCGCCGTGCGTCTCCTCGACCCGGGAGACGATCTCCGCGAGGTCGATGCCGAGCCCGGCGAGGGCATCGGCGTCGGCCCGGGAGAGGCCGCCGCGGCGGCGAGCCTCGGCGAGCTCCCGCACCACCGCCTCGCGCCGCCCGGTGAGCCCGAGTGACGCCAGGGCGAAGGCGGCCCTGCTGCCCTCACGGTCGAGGAGGGCGAGCAGCAGATGCGCTTCCTCGACGCGCGCCTCACCGGCCCGTTCACAGTGCTCGACCGCTCCGGTGACCACGGCGCGGGCGTCCTTGGTGAACCGTTCGAACATCACTGCCTCCCGTACTTCTTGTGCACGGCCTGCCTGCTGACTCCGAGTTCCGCGGCGATCTCCTGCCACGACCAGCCCTGGTTGCGCGCGCTGCGCACCTGTACCGCCTCCAGCTGCTCCAGCAGCCTCCGCAGCGCGGCGACGGCCCGCAGCCCGATCCGTGGATCACGATCGCCCGCGCGCTCGGCGAGATCCGTTGCTTCGGTCATGCTGTCAACTTAGGTTGACGCACAGGGATTGTCAACCCTAGTTGACAATCCAGGGCCTGAAAAACCCGCGGCGGGCTCGGAAGGTCCGAGCCCGCCGCGGGCCTACAGCCCACAGCTGACAGCTATCAGCTGACAGAGGAAAAGATCGCGGCCGCCCGGTGGGCGGCGGACCAGAGCGGCGATCAGTTCCCGGTCAGCACGATCTTGCCGAACTGCTCGCCCGACTCCAGGCGTTCGAAGCCCTCGCGGGCGCGGTCCAGCGGAAGGACTTCATCGATGACGGGACGCACTCCGGTGGCGGCGCAGAAGGACAGCAGGTCCTCGAGTTCGTCCTTGGTGCCCATGGTGGAGCCGACGACCTTCAGTTCCAGGAAGAAGATTCGGGTCAGTTCGGCGTGCGAGGGACGGTCGCCGCTGGTGGCACCCGAGATGACGAGGGTGCCGCCGGGCCGCAGCGACTTCACCGAGTGGGACCAGGTGGCGGCGCCGACGGTCTCGATGACGGCGTCCACGCGCTGGGGCAGCCGCGCTCCCGACTCCAGCGCCTCCACGGCGCCCAGTTCGAGGGCACGCTTGCGCTTGGCCTCGTCACGGCTGGTGGCGAAGACCCGCAGCCCCGCCGCCTTGCCGAGCGCGATCGCGGCGGTCGCCACACCGCCGCCGGCACCCTGGACGAGAACGGAGTCGCCGGGGCGGACGCCCGCGTTGGTGAAGAGCATGCGATACGCCGTCAGCCACGCGGTGGGGAGGCAGGCGGCCTCCTCGAAGGAGAGTTCCTTGGGCTTGGGCAGCAGGTTCCATGTGGGTACGGAGACCTGTTCGGCGAAGGTTCCCTGGTAACGCTCGGTGAGGATGGAGCGGGGCTCGTCGGGGCCGACGCCGTGACCGGTCTGGCCGATGACGGAGTGGAGGACGACCTCGTTGCCGTCCTCGTCGACGCCGGCCGCGTCGCAGCCGAGGATCATCGGGAGTTTGTCCTCGGAGAGGCCGACACCCCTCAGGGACCAGAGGTCGTGGTGGTTCAGGGAGGCGGCCTTGACGTTCACGGTCGTCCAGCCGGGCCTGCGCTCGGGGGCGGGACGCTCTCCCAACTCCAGGCCGGTCAGGGGTTGGTCGCGGTCGATACGGGCGGCGTAGGCAGCGAACATGACCTTGACGATAGGCTCCGCGGTTGCCGTAGGGAACCTGGCCCGGCTGTGACGCGTGTCCCCGAGGGGGCGCACAGCTGTCGTACTGCGGCCCGGAGCGGGAGAGATGCCCGGGACGGCACGGGCGGTGTCGGGACGTCTCCCGCCGGCTCCGGCAATGCGCCGGGAAGAGGGGGACCCGGAAGGTCACCCGCGTGGACAGGCGGCCGCAAGGGCAACAGAGAATGCCGCTGGGCCGCGATCCCGACCCCGCACAGACACACGGGCCGACGACCCGCGGTGGGGCCGACAAAGCAAATCCAGCCCCACTTGGATGGCGGGCACCCGAACGCAAGCCGCTCGGGCACGTGGGCGACCGAACGCCACCCGCACCAGCGGGCCGCAAACGGACCCGGCCCCACAGAGGTGGACGGGCCCGCATGCAAGCCCGTCCACCCGGAGGAGCTATCGGCGCGCGACTCCCTCGGCCCGGGCCGCGGCGGCGACCGCCGCCGTCACCGCCGGGGCCACCCGCTCGTCGAAGGGCGACGGGATCACGTAGTCGGCCGCCAGGTCGTCGCCGACGACCGCCGCCAGCGCCTCGGCCGCGGCGATCTTCATCCCCTCGGTGATACGGGACGCCCGCACCTGAAGGGCCCCGGCGAAGATGCCCGGGAACGCCAGCACGTTGTTGATCTGGTTCGGGAAGTCGGACCGCCCGGTCGCCACCACGGACGCGTACTTGTGCGCGACGTCCGGGTGCACCTCGGGAGTCGGGTTGGCCATCGCGAAGACGAAGGCGCCCTCGGCCATCGAGGCCACGGCCTCTTCCGGAACCGTGCCGCCGGAGACGCCGATGAAGACGTCGGCGCCCGCGAGGGCCTGCTCGAGCGAACCCGTGAGTCCGGCCTTGTTGGTGAACCCGGCGACGTCCCGCTTGACGGGCGTCAGGTCCTCGCGGTCGAGCGACACGACACCCTTGCGATCGGCGACCACCACATCGCCGATCCCCGCTTCGATCAGCATCTTCGCAATGGCGACCCCGGCCGCGCCCGCGCCCGAGATGACCGCGCGCAGCTCACCGATGCTCCGCCCGGTCAGCTTCGCCGCGTTCCGCAGGGCCGCCAGCGTCACCACGGCCGTGCCGTGCTGGTCGTCGTGGAAGACCGGGATGTCCAGCCGCTCCTGGAGCCGGCGCTCGATCTCGAAGCACCGCGGTGCCGAGATGTCCTCGAGGTTCACGCCACCGAAGGAGGGCGCGAGGCGCACCACGGTCTCGACGATCTCGTCCACGTCCGTGCAGGCGAGCGCGATCGGGACCGCGTCCACCCCGCCGAACTGCTTGAACAGGATCGCCTTGCCCTCCATCACCGGGAGGGAGGCCTCGGGGCCGATGTCACCGAGGCCGAGGACGGCCGTACCGTCCGTCACCACCGCGACGACCGACGACTTCCAGGTGTAGTCGTGGACCAGCTCCGGCTGTTCCGCGATGGCGGTGCACACCCGGGCGACCCCGGGGGTGTACGCGAGGGACAGGTCGTCCTTGTCGCGGACCGGCACGGTGGCCTGCACGGCCATCTTGCCGCCGCGGTGCAGCGCGAACACAGGATCGAAGGAATCGTGGGGCTCGGCCCCGCCGTCCTGATCCGTATTGCTGTCGCTGCGAGGATTGACGATCTCCGCTGCCACTGTGTTGAACCCCTTAGATGTTCATGGTTTGAGGGTGACCACCCCTGGTTGAGGGGTGGGCGGGACCGCGTATGACCTTGAGAACTGATGGGTACGGGTGCATACGCGACGGCGCGCCGCACACGCGCCCTGAGCCCCGGATGAGGGGTGTAAAGAACCTTCTTACCCGACGGATGGTGTCCCGGACGAGTCCATAACACGAAGGTCACACGCCGGTGAGATGACTCATGGCCGAAAATGCGGACAAGTCGGCAACGCACCCACCCCGTCATGATCACACGCGCGGAGCGAGATCGTCCGGATCCCGGGACGCACCGAAGATCTTCCGGCCGGAACGAAGGATTCCCGCACAAGGTCCGGCGTCGGTCTGGGTTCGAGGCGGTTCGGGGGTCACCCGTTATCCGATTTTGACATCGCTGGTCCCCTGAATAACCGAATCCAAATGGCAAGATGCCTCAACCACACGAGGTCGCGACACCCGAAGGTGTGTGTTCTCGTCGACCCCATCGGCACAACTGATCCCGCCGGAGGAACCCACCATGGCCGCAAGCTCCACCCGTCGTACGACCGCCACGCGCTCCCGGATAGCCGCGGTCGGCGCCGTCGCGGTCGCGGGCACCCTGCTGGTCGCCGGCTGCGGTGACCACACCGACAAGAGCACCAACAGCGGCGACGGCAGCTCCAGCCCGGCCGCGGCGCCGCTCGCCGACAAGCTCCCCAAGGACATCCGGGACGCCGGAGTCATCAAGGTGGGCTCCGACATCGCGTACCCGCCGGTCGAGTACATGGAGGGCGGCAAGGCCGTCGGGATCGACCCGGACATCGCGGACGCGCTCGGCAAGCAGCTGGGCGTGAAGTTCGACTTCCAGAACGGCAAGTTCGCCCAGCTCATCGTGGGTCTGCAGGCCAAGCGGTTCAACGTGGTGATGTCCGCGATGAACGACACGAAGGACCGCCAGAACGGCATCGACTCGGACACGGGCAAGAAGGTCGGCAACGGCATCGACTTCGTCGACTACTTCACCGCTGGTACCTCGATCCTGGTCCAGAAGGGCAACCCGAAGGCGATCAAGACCCTGGACGACCTGTGCGGCAAGGTCGTGGCCCTGCAGCAGGGCACCACGTCGGAGGGCATCGCCAAGGCGCAGAGCACGAAGTGCACGAAGGACGGCAAGAAGGCCATCACGCTGCAGACCTTCGACACCGACCCCGAGGCGCTGCTCCGCCTCAAGCAGGGCGCGTCCGTCGCCGACCTGAACGACTTCCCCGTCGCGGCGTACAACGCGAAGACCTCCGGCGGCGGCAACGACTTCGAGGTCGTCGGCGACCAGATCGAGGCCGGCCCGTACGGCATCGGCGTCAGCAAGGAGAGCACCCAGCTGCGCGACGCCCTCCAGGCGGCCATGGCCGCGATCATCAAGGACGGCGAGTACCAGAAGATCCTGGAGAAGTGGAACGTCACGGACGGTGGGGTCACCGAGGCGAAGATCAACGGCGGCTCCTGAGCCTCAGGCACCACTGAAGGGCTGTCACCGTGACTGACACTGTCGACAAGACTCCGGCGCCGACGGTGCCGCCGGAGCAGATCAAGGCCATTCCGGTTCGCCACTACGGCCGCTGGGTGGCGGGCGCGGCGGTCATCGCCATCCTGGTGCTGATCGGGATCGCCTTCTCCAACGCCAAGATCAACTACGGCGTGATCCCGGACTACCTCACCGACGGGACGATCCTGTCCGGCGTCTGGCACACGCTGTACATCTCCGTGCTCGCCATGGTGCTGGGTCTCGTCCTGGGCGTGATCCTCGCCGTGATGCGGATGTCGTCGAACCCGGTCACCAGCAGCGTGGCCTGGTTCTACGTGTGGTTCTTCCGCGGCACTCCGGTCCTGGTCCAGCTGCTGCTCTGGTACAACATCTCGCTCGTGTTCCCCATCCTCAACCTGGGGTTCTACAAGGACGAGATGAACCAGGTGATGACCCCGTTCCTGGCGGCCCTGCTGGGACTCGGTCTGAACGAGGCCGCGTACATGTCCGAGATCGTCCGGGCCGGCATCCAGTCGGTCGACGAAGGGCAGACGGAGGCGTCGCACGCTCTGGGCATGACCCAGGGCAAGACGCTGCGGCGCGTGGTCCTCCCGCAGGCCATGCGGGTGATCGTGCCGCCGACGGGCAACGAGTTCATCAACATGCTGAAGACCTCGTCGCTGGCCTACGCGGTCCAGTTCAACGAGCTCATCAAGCGGGCTCAGGACATCTCCAGTACCTCGCTCGCGGTCGTGGAGATGTTCTTCGTGGCCTCGATCTGGTACCTGATCCTCACCACGGTCTTCAGCATCGCCCAGTACTACATCGAACGCCGGTACGCCCGCGGTTCGTCGCGCAGCCTGCCGCCGACACCGCTTCAGCGCCTGAGGAAGAACCTCCGCCTGTTCGGTTCGTTCCGCCGCCCGGAGGTGGCCCGATGAGCAGTCTCAGCAAGGGCATCGCCCCGAGCACGACCGGCCACCCGATGGTCAAGGCCGAGGGGGTGCACAAGTCCTTCGGCCTTGCGCACATCCTCAAGGGCATCGACCTGGAGGTGAACCCGCGTGAGGTGTTCTGCCTGATCGGCCCGTCCGGCTCCGGCAAGTCCACCTTCCTGCGGTGCATCAACCACCTGGAGAAGATCAGCGCTGGCCGGCTGTACGTCGACAATGAACTGGTCGGCTACCGGCAGAGGGGCGACAAGCTCTACGAGCTCAAGGAGAAGGAGGTCGCGGCCCAGCGGCGGAACATCGGCATGGTGTTCCAGCGCTTCAACCTGTTCCCGCACATGACGGCGCTGGAGAACGTCATGGAAGCTCCGGTCCAGGTGAGGCGCGAGTCCAAGGCCGTGGCACGGGAGCGCGCGGAGCGGCTCCTGGACCGGGTGGGCCTCGGAGACCGGAAGGGGCACTACCCCGCCCAGCTCTCCGGCGGCCAGCAGCAGCGGGTCGCCATCGCCCGGGCGCTGGCGATGGAGCCGAAGCTGATGCTCTTCGACGAGCCGACCTCGGCCCTCGACCCGGAGCTCGTCGGCGAGGTGCTCGACGTGATGCGGGACCTGGCCGAGGACGGCATGACGATGATCGTCGTCACGCACGAGATGGGCTTCGCGCGTGAGGTCGGCGACTCGCTGGTGTTCATGGACGACGGCGTGGTGGTCGAGGCCGGCCACCCGCGCGAGGTCCTGACGAACCCGCAGCACGACCGAACCAAGTCGTTCCTGTCGAAGGTTCTGTAGAGCACGTCGCGGACTGCGCAGAGCAAGACGTGAGCGGGCCCCGTGTCGCAAGGACACGGGGCCCGCTCACTTCGGCGATACGCCGAGCCCGGCCCGCCGCGGCCGGTACCGCAAACGCGGTGAAACGGCAGCCTGTTGCCCCTACTTCAGCGCGAGCAGGAGCGTGTCCGAAGGCGAGCACCACACCGGGCGGGCCTCGGCGAAGCCCTTCTCGCCCAGTACGCGCGCGTGCCACGCGGCCGAGGGCGTCTCCCCGTCGGCGTGGGCGCCGTAGATCTCGAAGCGGCGGGCGGTCGGCGCGGCGAGAACGGGGTCCTCGGCGGCCAGTCGCCACCACTCGGCCCAGTCGAGGGCACCGCCCCGCATCGCCTGGTCCATGCGCAAGTGCCGGAGGGCGCTCTCGGCCGCGTTGATCCGGGGCGTGGTGTCGTCGATCATGTGGTCGGCGTTCATGAAGACACCGCCATGGCGGACGAGTTCCGCGAGCCGACCGTAGAGGCCTTCGAGGGGGTCCTTGCGCAGCCAGTGGAGGGCCGTGGCGGTGAGCACCGCGTCGTACACGTCGTGCGGCAGACGCGCGGGCCAGCCGGGGTCCTTGAGGTCCGCCTCGACGAACGTGACGCGGTCGTCGCCCGCGAACGTGCCGCGCGCGATGGCCAGCAGTGCGGGATCGAGATCGACGCCGGTACTGGTGGCCCCCGGGAAGCGGTCGAGCAGCCGGGCGGTGATGCTGCCCGTGCCGCAGGCGAGGTCGAGCACCCGGGGTTCGGTGCCGACGAACGCCTCGACCATGTCGAGCATGATCCGGAAGCGTTCCTCCCGGTCGGGCATGTACCACTCCTGCTGTCGGTCCCAGCTCTCCTGCCAGGCCCGCCAGTCGGTCGTCGCCGTGGTCTCCGTGTCCGCCATGCCGCCCTCCGTTACGTGCGTCACGTAATACCCTGGAAGCACGATCGTCTGTTACCCGACCGCCCCACGACCATAGAGCGCCTCCGTAAGGACTACAAGTGGAACTGGCCTATTACTCGGATTACGCCGTACGACTCGTGAACAGCGAGGAACCGGCCCGGGGCAAGGACTCGCTCACCTCGGTGGAGGCCGTCCGCGACCTCTTCGGGGGCAACCAGTCGGCGGCCCGCCGCGCCACCGACGCCGACGTCACCCGGTTCCGATCGGTCAGGGCCCGACTCCGTGCGGTCTTCGAGGCGGCCGACACCGGCGACGAGACGCTCGCCGTGGACCTGCTGAACTCGCTGCTCCTCGAGTTCCCGGTGAGCCCGCAGATCTCCGGGCACGACCACCGCGACGAGGACGGCCGCCCGCTGTGGCACATGCACCTCGCGGACCACCCGTCGAACGCGACCGCGGGCTATGCGGCGATCGCCGCGATGGGGCTCGCCTTCCACCTCACCGCATACGGCGTGGACCGCCTGGGCCTGTGCGAGGCGGCCCCTTGTCGCAACGCGTACCTCGACACGTCGACGAACCGCTCCCGGCGCTACTGCTCGGACCGCTGCGCGACGCGCGCCAACGTGGCCGCCTACCGTGCCCGCAAGCGCCTGGAGGCGGACCGGTCGGAGAACACGGGCCGGCCGGCCGAGAGCGCCCAGCGCAGCAGCGCGAACAGCGAGCGCTGACCCTCCTTGCGCGGCCGGTAGCGCAGTCGCACCTTCCCGAGGACGAGCTCCTCGGGAACGCTGCCGTAGTCGGTGCTGTCCCCGCCCGCGTACGGATTGTCGCCGAGCACCCACCAGCCGCCCTCGCGGAGCTCGACAGCCCGCTTGACGACCAGCAGGTCCTGCTGGAAGGGATGCCGCAGAACGACGACGTCACCTGGCCGGACCCGCGCCCCGTACTGGACGAGCAGCCGGTCCCCGTGGTGCAGCGTGGGCACCATGGACGGTCCCGTCACCTCCGCCGCCCCCAACGGCAGCAGGGCCCTCGTGCGCTCGAACTCCTGTGACAGCTCCGGCATCCCCGGCACCTCCCCGGTCCGATCCTCCACCAGTCCCAGTCTCACCCTGGACTTTTGACGTAAGCCCACGGGGGCACTCGCGAAAACCCGTCCCCCACGGAGTAATGTCCCACCTGAGAAGACGATCACGAGGAAGGACAGCTTCATGCTCTCCCGCCTGTTTGCCCCCAAGGTCAAGGTCAGCGCCCACTGCGACCTGCCCTGTGGCGTCTACGACCCGGCCCAGGCCCGCATCGAGGCGGAGTCGGTGAAGGCCGTACAGGAGAAGATGGCCGCCAACGACGACCCGCACTTCCAGGCCCGCGCCACCGTCATCAAGGAGCAGCGCGCCGAGCTCGCCAAGCACCACGTCTCGGTGCTGTGGAGCGACTACTTCAAGGCCCCGCACTTCGAGAAGTACCCGGAGCTGCACCAGCTGGTCAACGACACCCTGAAGGCCCTCTCGGCCGCCAAGGCGTCGAAGGACCCGGCCACGGGCCAGAAGGCGCTGGACTACATCGCCCAGATCGACAAGATCTTCTGGGAGACCAAGAAGGCCTGATCCACCGGTCCTTCTGATCGCAAAGACCCGCGAGCGGTGCATCCTCGCAGGTCAGCGACGTGTCTGAAGGGGCCCGGCCGCACCGTCGGCCGGGCCCCTTCACATGTGCCCGGCCGCCCGGGGCAAGCGCATGGATCAGTCGGTTGCGGACCGGACCGTTCCGTCCGTCCGGGCCGCCGAGCCGTCTCAAGCCGGGTCCTGTTGTCAGTACCCCGTGCCATGCTGTGGGCGTGGACCTGGACGACCTGGTCCGGCTGCGGCGGGCCCGCGACCGGATGGACCGAGACTACGCACAGCCGCTGGACGTGCCCGCGCTCGCGCACACCGCGCTGATGTCGCCCGGGCACTTCCAGCGCAGCTTCCGCGCGGCCTACGGGGAGACTCCGTACAGCTACCTCATGACCCGCCGCATCGAGCGGGCCAAGGCGCTGCTGCGGCGCGGGGACATGACCGTGACGGAGGTCTGCATCGCCGTGGGGTGCACCTCCCTGGGGTCGTTCAGCTCGCGCTTCACGGAACTGGTCGGCGAGACGCCGAGCGCCTACCGAGCGCGGTCGCACGAGCACGCAGCGCCGATTCCGCCGTGCGTGGTGAAGGGCCTGACGCGCCCCCGCCGGGGCAGGCCGGGCGATACGCGAGCGGACCCGCGCGCCCAGCTCTAGCCTGGCGCCATGGACCTGAAACTCTCCCAGTGCTTCATCGCCGTCGACGATCACGACAAGGCGCTCGCCTTCTACCGGGACGTCCTGGGCCTCGAGGTCCGCAACGACGTCGGGTTCGAGGGGATGCGCTGGGTGACGGTCGTTTCACCGCTCCAGCCCGACGTGGAGATCGTCCTGGAGCCGCCGGGCGCCAGCCCGGACGCCTCCCCGGCGGACCGCCAGGCGATGGCGGAGCTGCTCGCCAAGGGCATCCTGCGGGGCGTCATCTTCTCCACCGAGGACTGCGACGCCCTCTTCGCCCGCGTCGAGGGGGCCGGGGCCGACGTCCTCCAGGAACCCATGGACCAGCCCTGGGGCATGCGCGACTGCGCCTTCCGCGACCCGGCGGGCAACCTGCTGCGCTTCACGGAGCGCCGCGCCGCCTGACGCGGACCGCGGCCACCTGGCAGCCGGGCCCGGGATACGCGTTGCGCGTTCCTTCCGGCCGGGAGACGGTACGAGCGGCCCGTCCACCGTCCGCACCGTCTGCCAGGGAGTCGCCCCGTGAGCGAACCGATCCGCTGGACCTACGTCTTCGTCGACCGACCCGCTCCGGAGTTCGGCCGGGCCTGCGATTTCTGGACCGCGGTCACGGAGACCAAGTTGTCCGAAACCCGGGGTGATGACGGCGAGTTCGTGACGCTGCTGCCAGAGACGGGAGACGCCTGCCTGAAGGCGCAGGCCGTGCGCGCGGGCGGCGGCACCCATCTCGACCTGGCCGTCGAGGACGTGCCCGCGCTGGTGGCGGCGGCGCGGAGCCGACGTCGTCGCCGGCCATCCGGGGTGGGCCGTGCTCCGCTCCCCGGCGGCCAGTCGTTCTGCGCCGTGCCCTGGCACGGCGAGTCGGCGCGGCCTCCCGTGGTCGAGGACTCCGGCAGTGCGGCCGACCGGCTCGACCAGGTGTGTCTCGACGTCGGCCTGGCTGTCTTCGACGCCGAAGTCGCCTTCTGGGGCGGCCTCACCGGCTGGGAGTCGTATCCGGGCTCCCTGCCGGAGTTCCATGTGGTCCGGCCGCCCGCCGCACTGCCGGTCCGCATCCTGGTGCAGCGCCTCGGCACCGACGGCCCCGCCTCGGCCCATCTCGACCTCGCGTGCGCGGACATCGAGGCGACCCGGGCCCGGCACGAACGCCTGGGCGCCGCCCTCGTCGAGCGGGGTACCCACTGGACGGTGATGCGCGACCCGGCCGGCGGCACGTACTGCCTGACGGGCCGCGACCCGTGGACGGGCGGCCTGCCCGGCTAGGCGACGCCGGACGGCGCCGTCATGCCCGCTCCGCCGGATGACGGCGTCCTACCGGACGGCGGAGTACGCACAGACGATGATCACCGGCCTCGTGGCAGGCGTCGGGGTCGGACAGGAGGTCTCGTCGACGTCCGCGGACAGCAGCGGAGCGGGCGCGCGTTCCCACCGGGCCGGAGGATCCGGCTCGTTCGCTTCCTGCAGCCACAGCGTGAGGCCCCCGCCCGTCAGCACCAGTGCCGCCCACACCCCGACGGCCCACCGCCAGGCCTTGCTCCGTCCCCCCGTCGCGGTCACTCCGGCGCCGCCGTCCCGGCGTTCCAGACCTCCACGTCCACCACGGCGGACACCGGTATCGGCCCGTAGATGTGCGGGAACTCCTCGCCGCCGGGCCGCACGGCCTCGTAGCGTACGGGGGCCGTCAGACGCCGCGGGTCGATGACGAGCAGCACCAGTTCGTCGGGCCCCTCGTACGTCCCGTACACCCAGCCCGCGACGCGCGGGACCTGGTGCCGCAGCGAGCAGTGGATGAAGCCCTCCTCCTGAAGGGTGCGGTCGCGGGTCGACATCTCGTAGGTGCCGGTCGCGCGGGCCGCCTCCCACAGGGAGCGCTCGGTGAGGTGCAGCAGAGGTTCGGACATACCGCCAACCCTAGGCTTCGGGTACGACACCCCGGTCTCCCGAGCCGCGTACGCCGGGCACTTGGGGTTGCGGCACGGACCGGGGCGCCACACCGGGACGAAGGCACCCAGCGTCTTGTGGCGCCGTACGACGGTGCCGACGGGCTGCCCGCAGGACGGACAGACCTGATCCTTGCTGCCCATGCCCTCAGCGTAGGGCGGCCACGGGTGCGGCGCCCCCGGTGCTTTCGGTCAGCGAGGATCGCGCCACATCGGCCACATCTTCGGGCCGTCGGGGATGTCGAGGGTGCGACCCGTGTAGGCGAACCCGAGCCGCTCGTACAGCCTGGTGCTGCGGGCACTGCTCGCCTCCAGATAGGCAGGCAGGCCCTCCCGGTCGCAGCGGTCGAGGACGTGCTGGATGAGCGCGGTGCCGAGGCCCTCGCCCTGGTGCCCCGGGGCCACGCCGATCATCCACAGGTATTCGTGGGCTCGTTCCGTGGGGTGCGACGCGGCCGTCAGCCGGGCGATGCGCTCGACCCTTTCGTTGTCCGGGTCGACCGTCTCACGCAGTCGCACGGCGTCGTCCGCGTCCTCCGCGTCGTCCTCCGCGCCCGCGTGGTCGCCGGCGGGCACCGGCAGCCAGAGCGCACAGGCCGTGCCGTCCTCGGTCACATCGATGCGCCCCTCGGCGAACACGATGTCGGTGAACGCGCCCATCAGCCTGTGGTGCGTCGTACGCCGGTGCTCCTCGTCAGGAAACACCCAGCTGCTGACCGGATCGTCCCGGAACGCCTCGTCCAGCAGCCGGACGACCGTCTCGCGGTCGTCCCCCTCCGCCGCCCGGATGGCCACGCCCATCTGCCCGCCCTTTCACCCCAACCAGCTCTTCCCCTACGGGCGTTGACCCTATCGAGTGCTGCTGGGCGCATGACCCGAAGGGGCGTTCGGGAGGCGAACCGGCCTTCGACAAAGGGCGCGGGGGGCCGCACACCGCGGAGAGGTGCGGGGCCTCCTGCGCAGCCGGAGACCCGGGTGCCGCGAGGGGTCAGGAGCCTCGCGGAACCCGGGTCTCCGGGGTCTGACGGTCGTGCCGGTCAGCTGCTGCGCCGGGTCACGAACTCGGCCAGGGCCAGCAGGCCGTCCCCTGCCGCCGGGTCGGGAACCGCACGGGACAGCTCGTGCATCGCCCGGCCCATCCGGTCGGCCGCCTGCACCTGCGCCCAGTCACGTCCGCCCGCCCGCTCGACGGCGAGCACGGTGCGCTCCAACTCCCCTTCCTCGTACGGTCCCCGGTAGAGCTCCGCCAGGTCCGCCGCCGCCGGTGTACCGGAGGCCAGGGCGGCGACCACGGGCAGCGATTTCTTCCGGGCCATGAGATCCGCCCCGGCCGGCTTGCCGGTGCGGCTCGGGTCCCCCCAGATCCCGATCACGTCGTCGATGAGCTGGAAGGCGAGCCCGGCCTCGCGGCCGAAGGCGTCCAGCGCCGCGACGTCCTCCTCGTCCGCTCCGGCGTACAGAGCGCCGAGTGCGCAGGCGCAGCCGAGCAGTGCGCCCGTCTTCGCCTCGGCCATGGCGAGCACCTCGTCGAGGGTGACCTCGTCGGGGTCGCGCCGCTCCATGGCCGTGTCCGCGTGCTGACCGGCGCACAGTTCGACGACGCAGGACGCGAGCCGGGCGGCCGCCGCCCCGGACGCCGGGTGCGGGTCCTCGGCGAGCAGCCGCAGGGCCAGCGCCTGCAGGGCGTCCCCGGCGAGGATGGCGTCGGCGTCGCCGAACACGGTCCAGGCGGTGGGACGGTGTCTGCGGGTGGCGTCCCGGTCCATCACGTCGTCGTGCAGCAACGTGAAGTTGTGGACCAGTTCGACGGCCGCGGCGGCCCCCACGGCGGCGGCCGCTTGGCCGCCGAGCGCGCGGGCCGCGGTCAGGACGAGCGCGGGCCGTATCGCCTTGCCCGCGTTGCCGGACGCGGGGGTGCCGTCCGCGTGCTCCCAGCCGAAGTGGTAGCGCGCGATGCGGCGCATCGAGCCGGGCAGCGAGTCCACGGCCCGGCGCAGCTCCGGGTCGACCGAGGCGCGGGTGCGCTCCAGGATCACCGTGGCCTCGTGTCCGTCGGGCGGCCCGGCCGGGCCCGGGAGCGGGCCGAGCCGGCCAAGGGGGCCGGCCGGGCCGAGCCGTCCGAGCGTCGGACTCTGCTTCGGCTCCGTCATGAACTCACCCATGGAACCGCCTCGAAGTGTCTGCGGACGGTGACGCTTCCGCTGCCGATGGGCCAGTACCCCGAGTGTGTACCCGCCCGGACGGGCGGGCACACGGCGTGCCGGTTGTGCTCAGTGTCACCTCCAGCGGCCGATCTCGACGTTCTCCAGGACACCCAGCGCGTCGGGGACCAGGACCGCGGCCGAGTAGTAGGCCGTCACCAGGTACTTGATGATCGCCTGTTCGTTGATGCCCATGAAGCGCACCGAGAGGCTCGGCTCGATCTCGTCGGGGAGGCCCGTCTGCCTCAGGCCGACGACGCCCTGGTCCTCCTCCCCGAGACGCATGGCGATGATCGAGGTCGTACGGGCCTCGCTGACCGGGATCTTGTTGCACGGGAAGATCGGCACTCCCCGCCAGGTGGGGATGCGGTTGCCGCCCATGTCGACGGTCTCGGGGACCAGTCCGCGCTTGTTGAGTTCCCGGCCGAACGCGGCGATCGCGCGCGGGTGGGCGAGGAACAGCTTGGTGCCGCGCCGCCTGCTGAGCAGTTCGTCCAGGTCGTCGGGGCTCGGCACGCCGTCGTGCGGCTGCAGCCGCTGGTCGTATTCGCAGCTGTGCAGCAGACCGAAGTCACGGTTGTTGACCAACTCGTGCTCCTGGCGCTCCTTCAACGCCTCCACGGTGAGCCGCAACTGGTGCTCGGTCTGGTTCATCGGCTGGTTGTAGAGGTCCGCCACGCGCGAGTGGATACGCAGCACGGTCTGGGCGATGCTCAGCTCGTACTCGCGGGGTGCGGCCTCGTAGTCGACGAAGGTGTGCGGCACGTCCGGCTCGCCGCTGTGGCCCGCGGCGAGGTCGATCTGCTTCTCGCCGTACTTGTTGGTGCGCTGCTCCGGGATCGTGCGCTGCTGCCGGAGGTGTTCGCGCAGCGACTCCGCGCGCTCCGCGACCTGTTCGACGTCCCGGCGGGGCAGGGCGAGCACCGTGCAGGCGGTGACCGCGCGGGCCGTGTACTCCCAGATGGCACCCTGGTCCAGCAGCGCCTGATCGCCGAAGTAGGCGCCGTCGGCGAGGACGCCGAGCACCGCGTCGTCCCCGTAGGGGCCCGTTCCGATCTTCTCGACCTTGCCGTGCGCGAGCAGATACACCTCGTCGGCGTGGCTGCCGAATTCGGCGAGCACGTCCCCGGGCGCGAACCTCCGTTGCTGGCAGCGCTGGGCGAGTTCGCCGAGCACGTGCTGGTCGTCGTACGACCGCAGGGCCGGCAGCTCACCGAGCTCGGCCGGGATGACCGTGACCTGGTCGCCGGTCTTCACGAACGTCACACGGCCGTCGCCCACCGCATAGCTGAGGCGGCGGTTCACACGGTACGTACCACCCTGCACGTTCACCCACGGCAGCATGCGCAGCAGCCATCGTGAGCTGATCTCCTGCATCTGGGGTGCGGACTTGGTGGTGGTGGCCAGGTTCCGTGCGGCCGCGGTACCCAGACTCTGCTGCGGCCTGTTCTCGTCCGCGCGGACCTCTTCGCCTACCGACATTGGGTTTGCCCCTCCCGGATCATGCGTTGATCTGCGGGAAGAAGCCTCGCAGCACGAAGCGTGACCGTGCCATTACCCAAACGAGCGGGAATGGATCATCGTGGCCCTGGGCACACTGGGGAGCCCTGCCAAGGCGCCGCGGCATCCCTCCCGAACCGGCGGTCGAGGACGGGCGCGGGCCCAAAAGCGCACGCACAAGTCCCTGCTCGGGCCGGCCGATCGTCGGCAGATCCTCCGCTGACCGGATCGGCTCGCACACCGTACGAACGGCTGGTCCGCGCGCTGCGGTCGCCGGTACAAGCAGCGGTACAGGGCGGCCGCGACCGGTGGCCGTCGCGCAGCGCGAAGGAGGCGGCCATGGCCCCACCCATGTCCGCGGGCACGTTCCTCGACCGGCTCGAAGCCGAAGGCGTCACCGTCGTCGAGGTCGGCGACTGGCGACATCACAACCGCGACCACAAGGGCCCCTGGGGCCCCGTCCACGGAGTGCTGATCCACCACACGGCGACATCGGGGAGCGAGCGGACCGTCGCGGTGTGCCGCGACGGCGACGCCGAGCTGCCCGGGCCGTTGTGCCACGGCGTGATCACCAAGGACGGTGTGGTGCATCTGGTGGGCTACGGCCGCGCCAACCACGCGGGGCCGGGCGACGACGACGTACTGCGCGCGGTCGTCGCCGAAAAGGCGCTGCCCCCGGTGAACGAGGCGAACACCGATGGCAACCGCCACTTCTACGGTTTCGAGTGCGAGAACCTCGGCGACGGCGAGGACCCCTGGCCCCCGGCCCAGCTCGAGGCGATCGAGAAGGTGAGTGCGGCGATCTGCCGCCGGCACGGCTGGTCGGAACGCTCGGTGATCGGGCATCTGGAGTGGCAGCCCGGGAAGGTCGATCCGAAGGGCTTCTCGATGACCTGGCTTCGGGAGCGGGTCCGCGACCGCCTGAAGTGACACCGGCCGCCCCCGCCCGGCCGTGCGGACTCCCCGCGTGTTCGACAATGGCGGGGTGACCAGCCCCGATGTGCCGCACACCGAAGCGCTCGACCCGGCCGTGCTGCACCCACGTCTGCCGTCTCCCCTGAAGGAGGTCGCGGACGAGCGGTTCGCGCGGCACGGCGTCCGGCTGCTGCTCAAGCGGGACGACCTGATCCACCCGGACCTGGTCGGGAACAAGTGGCGCAAGCTCGCCCCGAACCTGCGGGCCGCGGCCGGCCGCCCCCTGGTCACCTTCGGCGGCGCCCACTCCAACCATCTGCGGGCCACCGCAGCCGCCGGCCGGCTGCTGGGCCTCGGGACGATCGGAGTGGTCCGCGGCGATGAGCTGGCCCACCGCCCGCTCAACCCCTCCCTGGCCCGGTGCGCGGCCGACGGCATGCGGCTGCACTTCGTCGACAGGTCGACGTACCGCCGCAAGTCGGAACCTGAGACCCTGGCCGCCATCCTGCGGGCCGCGGACGCCGCGGAGGCCTACGTCGTGCCCGAGGGCGGCAGCAACTCCCTCGCCGTGCACGGCTGCCTCGCGCTCGGTGAGGAACTGCGCGGCCGGGCGGACGTGGTCGCCGTCGCCTGCGGCACCGGCGGCACGCTGGCAGGCCTTGCCGCCGGCCTGGCACAGGACCAGCGGGCCCTGGGGATCCCGGTTCTGAAGGGCGACTTCCTGGCCGCCGACACCGCCGAGCTGCAACAGCGGACCTTCGGCGCCCGGCGGGGCACCTGGTCGCTGGACACCCGCTTCCACTTCGGCGGCTACGCCCGCGTACCCGATGAACTGGAGGCCTTCGCGGCCGACTTCGAGTCCCGCCACGGCCTGCCGGTGGAACATCTCTATGTCGCCAAACTGCTCTACGGACTTGTCGTCCTGACCGAAGAGGGCGCCATCCCTCCGGGTACGGTGCTGGCCGCCGTGATCACCGGAAGCCCGTTTCCCTCAGCGCCGCCCCGGGTCCCTTAGGCGGTCACCGACATCCGGGGCCCGACGCGCGATACGGTCCAAGCCCCTCCCCGGGACGGGACCGCCGTGGTCCCGTGGGCTCCCGACGAGCCGCCTCACGTGGTCTCCCGGTACGCCGCCGCCTCCTCCAGGTCCAGTCGGCGCAGCAGGGTGCGGAGCATCTCGTCGTCGATGTAGCGGTGGTTGCGGAGCTTGACGAAGACCTTGCGTTCCGCGCCGATCATCTCGCGGGACAGACGGCGGTAGGTGTCGTCGTGCGATTCCCCGGTCACCGGATTCACCGAGCCCAGCCGCTCCCAGACCGAGTTGCGGCGCCGCTCCAGGACCCTGCGCAGACGGTCGGCAAGCGGTGGCGGCAGGGCGTTGCGCTCGTCGTCGAGCAGCGCGTCCAGGCGCTGCTCGGCGGCCCGGGACGCCTGTGCCTGGGCGTTGGCCTCCGCCAGGGTCTCCGCCTGCGCGTCACGCCCCGGCAGCCTCAGCAGCCGGATGAGCGGGGGCAGGCTCAGTCCCTGCACCACCAGCGTGCCGATCACCGTCGTGAAGGTCAGGAAGAGGATCAGGTTGCGGTAGGGGAAGGGGTCGCCGTTGTGCATGGCCCGGGGGATCGAGAAGGCGATCGCCAGTGAGACCACGCCGCGCATCCCGGCCCAGCTGATGACGAACGGCCCCCTCCACGTCGGGTCCTCCTCCCGCTCCCGGATGCGCTTGGACGCAATCCGCGGCAGGAAGATCGACGGATACACCCACATGAACCGTGTCACGACGACCACGACGAACAGGACCAGCGCGTACCAGGCCGCACGCGTGCCCTCGAACCGGCCCAGCCCCCTCAGGACGACCGGGAGTTGCAACCCGATCAACGCGAACACGGCCGACTCCAGGACGAACGCGACCATCCTCCACACCGCCTCCTCCTGGAGCCGCGTCGCGAAGTCGACCTGCCAGTTGTGGTACCCGAGGTAGAGGGCGACCACGACCACGGCGAGCACCCCGGAGGCATGGACCCACTCAGCGGCCCCGTAGGCGACGAACGGAATCAGCAAGGAGAGCGTGTTCTGCAGCAACGCCTCCTTCAGGTGCATACGCAGCCAGTGGATCGGCATCATCAGCAGCAGACCGATCGCGACGCCGCCCACAGCCGCCACGGCGAACTCCCGCGCCCCGTCCGCCCAGGTCGCCCCCTCGCCGACCGCCGCCGCGAGCGCCACCTTGTACGCCGTGATCGCGGTCGCGTCGTTCACCAGCGACTCGCCCTGCAGGATCGTGGTGATCCGTGACGGCAGCCCCACCCGCCGGGCCACCGCCGTCGCGGCGACCGCGTCCGGCGGCGCGACGACCGCACCCAGCACCAGGGCGGCGGTGAGCGGCATGCCCGGCACCAGTACATACACCGCCCAGCCCACGGCGAGCGTCGCGAACAGCACGTACCCGATGGACAGCAGGGCCACCGGCCGCACCTGGGCCCGCAGGTCCAGGTACGAACTGTCGGTGGCCGCCGTGTACAGCAGCGGGGGCAGCACCAGCGGCAGCACGATGTCGGGGTCCAGGGTGTACTCCGGCACCCCCGGCAGATACGAGACCACCAGCCCCACAGCGACGAGCAGCAGCGGCGCGGGCACCGGAGTCCGGCGCGCCGCACCGGCGACGGCGGCACTGCCGGCCACCAGCAACAGCAACGGCAATACGTTCATCGTCTTCCGCCCACCCTCGATCTCCGCACAGCTTCCCGTCCCCGAATTCCGCGCGGCACCGCACGGACCCGTCGTAACCTGGCAATCATGAAACAGTGCACGCACGCCGACGCGCTGCCGCTCCCCGAGCCCAAGCCCCAGAGCGAGACCTGCCTGGAGTGTCTCGCGGCAGGCACGCACCCGGTGCAATTGCGGCTGTGTCTGGAGTGCGGACACGTGGGCTGCTGCGACTCCTCGCCCCTGCGGCACGCGACGTCGCACCACAAGGACAGCGGCCACCCGGTGATGCGCACCTTCGAGCCCGGCGAGAGCTGGCGGTGGTGCTTTGTCGACCATGTACTCGTGTGACGCGCGGTCCCCTCGCGTGTGACCCTGGATCCGGACGGTTCGGCGGTCTGACGACTGGGTACGTCAAACCGGCGCTCGCTCATCCGGATTGGGCCCGCAGACCCCTAGCCACTGTGCGTATACATGGGTTTACTATGAGTGACAGGAAGGGATCGGGGTCCCGGGACAGAAAAGCTGAGATCGCGATAGCGTCACCGCTGAACCACGTAGGGCGTTACCCCCGGGGGCGACCCTCGGCCCCGAAAGAGCTTGTACCACCTTGGAGGTGAGGGTGTCCCAGATCGCAGGCGAGCCCGCGACCCAGGACTTCGTGGAAGTCCGGCTTCCGGCAGCGGGTGCCTACCTGTCGGTGCTGCGCACGGCCACGGCCGGTCTCGCGGCGCGTTTGGACTTCACCCTCGATGAGATCGAGGACCTGCGCATCGCGGTCGACGAGGCCTGCGCGATCCTGCTGCAACAGGCCGTGCCCGGCTCGGTGCTCAGCTGTGTCTTCCGGCTCATCGACGACTCGCTCGAGGTCACCGTCTCGGCCCCCACCACGGACGGGCACGCCCCCTCGCGGGACACCTTCGCCTGGACCGTTCTGTCGGCTCTGGCCGGCAAGGTCTCCTCCGCGGTCGGCGACGACAAGACCGTGTCCATCAGCCTCTACAAACAGCGCGGCGCGGGACCCGGGCCGGCGTGACGAACGGGGACGGGCCGGTGCGGGACGAAGAGCGCGGCACACGGGAACTCCCCGCCGGGGACGCCGGTGGCCCGAGCGGGTCGCGGCGCATGGCGGACGGCGTGGACGGCATCCCTGAGCAGGCCCGTCCGCACCCGGAGGACGAGGCTTCGGCGGCCGTGGCGCCCCTGCAGACGGGGCCGAACGGCACGGACGAGGCGTTCTCCGTCCGGGGCGACGGACTGCGGGATCCGGACGACGCCACGCGGAGCACGTCCTCCGGAGGGACTGGGGCCTCCCCTGCTCGAGCGGAGTCGAGAGCATGGGGAAGGGTGACGGGCGGGACGATGAGCGAGCACGAGCGAAACGCTGAGCAGAGTGTGCCGGGCGGCGTACAGCACGACCCTCAGGACCGCACCGGAGCGCGGGCCATGTTCGTCGAGTTGCGCAAGCTGAAGGAGGGCAGCCCGGAGTACGCCGAGCTGCGCAACCAGCTCGTCCGTATGCACCTGCCGCTCGTCGAGCACCTCGCGCGCCGCTTCCGCAACAGGGGCGAACCGCTGGACGACCTGACCCAGGTCGCCACCATCGGTCTGATCAAGTCGGTGGACCGGTTCGACCCGGACCGCGGCGTCGAGTTCTCCACCTACGCGACCCCGACCGTGGTCGGCGAGATCAAGCGCCACTTCCGTGACAAGGGATGGGCGGTGCGGGTGCCGCGCCGTCTGCAGGAGCTGCGTCTGGCCCTGACCACGGCCACGGCCGAGCTGTCCCAGCAGCACGGCCGCTCCCCGACGGTCCACGAGCTGGCCGAGAAACTGGCCATCTCGGAGGAAGAGGTCCTGGAGGGCCTGGAGTCGGCGAACGCGTACTCGACGCTGTCCCTCGATGTGCCGGACACGGACGACGAGTCGCCCGCGGTCGCCGACACGCTCGGCGCGGAGGACGAGGCGCTGGAGGGCGTCGAGTACCGCGAGTCGCTGAAGCCGCTGCTCGAGGACCTTCCGCCCCGAGAGAAGCGGATCCTGCTCCTCCGCTTCTTCGGCAATATGACGCAGTCGCAGATCGCGCAGGAGGTCGGCATCTCCCAGATGCACGTCTCGCGGCTGCTGGCCCGGACGCTGGCGCAACTGCGGGAGAAGTTGCTGGTCGAGGAGTGACGAAGGGCGACCGGAGATCCGGTCGCCCCAAGGTGCGTGTGCCGAAGCCCGGCCGCGCCGTTACTTCTGGTCCTGCACGTTTCCGGGTCCGCGGATGCCGAGGGCCCGCGTCGTCGCCGGGTGCAGCAGCAGCACCAGGGCGGACACCGCGACGACCGCGAGGGCGATGCCGGCCGGGATCGCCATGCTGTCGGCCTGAAGCAGGCTGTAGGCCACCGGCAGGGCCAGGATCTGGGTGATGACGGCGGGTCCCCTGCTCCAGCCGCGCCGCAGCAGCAGTCCGCGCGCGGCCAGCAGGGGCAGCAGCGCGAGCACGACCAGGGTCAGGCCACCGGTGACGGCCTGCCCGCGGTCGTCGGGCGTGCCCGTCAGACCCAGGACGAGAATCCAGATGCCGCCCACGACCACGGCGAGCCCCTCCAGAGCGGCCAGCGCGGCCGCGGCGGTCAGCCGCCCGGGACGCGGTTCTGTTCCGGAGGCGGCGGGGGTGGGGTTCTGCTCAGCGCTCACCCCTGAAGAGTAGCCTTCGGGCCCACGCCCACCGTCGGCACGGGTACCGCGACTGTGCTCAAGGCCACCCCCCTTCTTCTTACCGGATCCCTACCTCGGGCTGGGATGAGCACCGCCCCGGTAGGTACCCTGCAATCCATGCGTGCACTTCTCGTGGTCAATCCGACAGCCACCACCACAAGCGCACGTACTCGTGACGTCCTGTTCCACGCGCTGGCGAGCGAGATGAAGCTCGAGGCGATCACCACGCAGTACCGGGGGCACGCCAGGGACCTCGGCCGCCAGGCCGCGGAGAGCGACGACATCGAGCTGGTGGTGGCCCTCGGCGGGGATGGCACGGTCAACGAGGTCGTGAACGGCCTGCTGCACCACGGCCCGGACCCCGACCGCCTCCCGCGCCTCGCGGTGGTCCCCGGCGGCTCGACCAATGTCTTCGCCCGCGCGCTGGGGCTGCCCAACGACGCAGTAGAGGCGACCGGCGCGATCCTCGACGCCCTGCGCAACGACAGCGAGCGGACGGTCGGCCTCGGTCTCGCCTCGGGCACCCCGGGCACCGAGGACGAGGCGGTGCCCTCCCGCTGGTTCACCTTCAACGCGGGCCTGGGTTTCGACGCCGGCGTGGTGGGCCGGGTCGAGCAGCGGCGCGAGCAGGGCAAGCGCTCGACCCATGCGCTGTATATGCGCCAGGTGGCACGCCAGTTCCTGGGCGAACCCCACCGCCGGCACGGAACGATCACTCTGGAGCGGGCCGGCGAGGAACCGATCACGGATCTCGTCCTGTCCATAATCTGCAACACGGCGCCCTGGACGTTTCTCGGCAATCGTCCGGTGTACGCGTCACCTAAGGCGTCGTTCGATACAGGACTTGACGTACTCGGTCTCAGCCGCGTCTCGACGGCCTCGGTTGCCCGATATGCAACCCAGTTGCTCACTTCGTCCCCCGAACGGGGGCCCCGCGGCAAGCATGTGGTGTCACTGCACGACCTGAGTGACTTCACCTTGCATTCGAAGGCTCCCCTGCCCCTTCAGATGGACGGTGACCACCTAGGGGTGCGTACGAGCGTGACGTTCACAGGCGTACGCCGTGCACTGCGTGTGATTGTGTGAGCAGAAGGGGCTAAAGTCCTTTCACTCGAACGTTTAGGCCAGGATCCACCCCTTGGAAGTACGGCTGTGATCGAGCCGACACCAAGGAATCAAAAAAAACTTTCCGGAAGGGGTTGTATCCGCCGCTGAGGTTTGCGAGTCTCTACGTGGCGCTCGGGACGGCCCGCAACATCGGCCTCCCATCGAGAGCCCGAACCCCTCCTCAATCCACAGGACCACGTCAGTATGTCTGACGATCGGCCCTTCACTTGTTGAGGGATTCGTGAAAGCGTTCACATTCACAAGCAATCTGCACGTATTACCACGGAGAGGTAGCAGCCATGGACTGGCGTCACAACGCCGTTTGCCGCGAGGAAGACCCCGAGCTCTTCTTCCCCATCGGCAACACCGGTCCTGCGCTGCTGCAGATCGAGGAAGCCAAGGCCGTCTGCCGTCGCTGCCCGGTTATGGAGCAGTGCCTGCAGTGGGCGCTCGAGTCCGGCCAGGACTCCGGCGTCTGGGGTGGTCTCAGCGAGGACGAGCGCCGCGCGATGAAGCGCCGCGCCGCCCGCAACCGGGCCCGTCAGGCCACCGCCTGACCTGCCCACCCCGTACGAGCCTGAGGTTGGCGGCGCGTACAGCGAGTACGCATCTCCCGCCCCCGAGCCGCAGCGCGCAGTACCCCCGGTGCGCCTAGTGAGCAACACCCGGCAACGAGCTCTGGCCCCGGACCACTTGTGGTCCGGGGCTCATTGCTGTCCGGGACCACTGTCGGGGGGCGCTGTCCGGGGCAGGACGCCGCCGGCGCCGTGAGGCGGTGTCACTTGGGTGCCCGTACCGGGATGTCCAGGATGACCCTCGTACCGCGCTCCGGGGCCGGGACCATGTCGAAGGTGCCGCCCAACTCGCCCTCCACCAGCGTCCGTACGATCTGCAGGCCCAGGTTGCCCGCCGTGTGCGGATCGAAGCCCTCGGGCAGACCGACACCGTCGTCCTGGACGGTGACCAGGAGGCGGGCCTCCTTCGTCGTACCGCCGCGGACCGCGGAGACCTCGACCGTGCCGGTGTCGCCCTGCCGGAAGCCGTGCTCCAGGGCGTTCTGCAGCACCTCGGTCAGCACCATGGAGAGCGGGGTCGCGACCTCGGCGTCGAGGATGCCGAAGCGGCCGCTGCGCCGGCCGGTGACCATACCGGGCGAGATCTCCGCGACCATGGCGAGCACCCGGTCGGCGATCTCGTCGAACTCCACCCGCTCGTCCAGATTTTGGGACAGCGTCTCATGGACGATCGCGATCGAGCCCACGCGCCGTACGGCCTCCTCGAGGGCCTCCCGCCCCCGCTCGGACTCGATCCGGCGGGCCTGGAGCCGGAGCAGCGCGGCTACCGTCTGGAGGTTGTTCTTCACCCGGTGGTGGATCTCCCGGATGGTCGCGTCCTTGGTGATCAACTCCCGCTCACGGCGCCGCAGTTCGGTGACGTCCCGGAGCAGGACCAGAGAGCCGATCCGGGTGCCCTTCGGCTTGAGGGGGATCGCGCGGAACTGGATGACCCCGTCGTTCGACTCGATCTCGAACTCGCGCGGCGCCCAGCCGCTGGCGACCTTGACCAGGGCCTCGTCCACCGGACCCTGGGTCGGAGCCAGTTCGGCCGTGGTCTCGCCGAGGTGGTGGCCGACGATGTCGGCCGCGAGGCCCAGGCGGTGGTACGCCGACAGTGCGTTCGGGGAGGCGTACTGGACTATGCCGTCCGCGTCCAGCCTGATCAGCCCGTCGCCGACACGCGGCGAGGCGTCCATGTCGACCTGCTGCCCGGGGAAGGGGAAGGAGCCCGCCGCGATCATCTGCGCCAGGTCGGAGGCGCTCTGGAGGTAGGTCAGCTCCAGGCGGCTCGGGGTCCGTACGGTCAGCAGGTTGGTGTTGCGAGCGATGACACCGAGGACACGGCCCTCGCGTCGCACGGGAATGGACTCGACCCGGACCGGAACCTCCTCGCGCCACTCGGGGTCGCCCTCACGGACGATCCGGCCCTCGTCCAGGGCCGCGTCCAGCATGGGGCGGCGGCCACGCGGGACGAGATGGCCGACCATGTCGTCCTGGTAGGAGGTGGGGCCGGTGTTGGGGCGCATCTGGGCGACCGAGACGTAACGGGTGCCGTCGCGCGTGGGCACCCACAGCACCAGGTCGGCGAAGGAGAGGTCGGAGAGCAGCTGCCACTCCGACACCAGCAGATGCAGCCACTCCAGGTCGGAGTCGCTGAGCGCGGTGTGCTGGCGGACCAGCTCGTTCATGGAGGGCACGTGTGCGAGGGTACCCGGGGCTTCGTACATCGATCGAAATCGGCCAGACCGGCGACGGTGCGGTAGGCCCCCAGGAACACCCGCGGGCCGCGGCGCCTGGGAGGGACCCTCAACCCTCCCGGCACCGCAGCCCGGAGCAGCAACGGCCGTGGGGTGTGCGGTCCCGGTCGGCCGATGGTCGAGGAGCCGGAGCAGTCAGGGCAGAGAGCGCCGGATCCTCGTTCCGTCCTCCTGTGCGGGGAAGACGGAGGTCTGTGCGGCAGGTCCCGCTCACCGTGGGACGAGCGGACTTTACTGAACTTACCTGAGCTGTCTGGACTAGACCACGCTCGCGAACCATGTTCCTGGGTCCCGGGGCGTGTGTCCATGCGTTGGCGGATGTTTGTTGTTGTCTCTTTATCGGACACCCGCCGACGGCTCACCCGCAGCGTAGCCGTCTTCGGCTCCCGGGCGGGGCCGGATCGCCATCGTGGTGCTCGCGAGTGCTCCGCTTCCCACCGGCCCGCCCCGGCGTGCGTCTGAGGGGAGCCACCACCCTCCCGCTCAATGCGTCTGCGTCACCTTGGCCAGGGCACGCGGAGCGTCCGGATCCTGACCGCGGGCGATGGTCACCTCGTACGCCAGCAACTGAAGCGGGATGATCTCCAGGATCGGCTGGAGTTCCTCGGGTACGCCCCCGGTGGGCAGGACGAAGCCCGCCGAGGCCTGTTCCACCTGGTCTTCGGGCCCGATGACGACAAGATCGGCGCCGCGGCCGCGCAGCCTGTCCAGTACGGGCCGGAACGCCGCGCCGCCCTTGCCGTCCGTCACGACCGCGATGACCGGCGAGACGTTGTCGACCATGGCGAGCGGACCGTGCAGGAGGTCGGCGCCCGAGTAGGACAGGGCAGGGATGTAGCTGGTCTCCATCAGCTTCAGGGCGGCTTCCTTCGCGGTCGGATAGCCGTAGCCGCGCGAGGTGATGACCATCCGCTCGGCGAACCGGTACCGGGCGGCGAGGGTGCGGACCTCGTCCTGGCGGGCGAGCAGCCGCCCGGCGAGGTCGGGCAGTACCTTCGCGGGCGCACCGTCACCGCCGCGCAGCCCTTCCACGAAGAGATAGAGGGCGAGCAGGGAGGCGGTGTAGGTCTTGGTCGCCGGAAGGGCCTTTTCCGGTCCCGCGAGGATGTCGATGTGGAACTCGGAGACCGCGGCGAGCGGCGAGTCCGGGTTGTTGGTCACCGCGAGCGTGAGCGCGCCGGCCTCGCGGGCGGCCTGCGTGGAGGCGACCAGGTCCGGGGAGCCGCCGGACCGGCTGACGGTGATGACGAGAACGTCGGTGAGATCGGGGCGGGCGCCGTACGCCGTGGTCGTCGACATCGAGGTGAGACCGCAGGGCAGACCGAGTCGGATCTCCAGCAGGTACTTGGCGTAGAGCGCGGCGTTGTCGGAGGTGCCGCGGGCGGTCAGCAGCACGAACCGGGGCTTGCGGGCGGCGACCTCCCGGGCCACCTCCTGGATCCGCGGCGCCCCGGCGTCCAGGATCCGGCGCAGCACGGCGGGCTGCTCGGCCATCTCCCCGGCCATGATCCGCCCGGGCAGGTCGTCGCTGCGGGGGTCCGTGGTGGGCGCGGTCATGGGGCCTCCTCGGGGTGGCTCACCGCTACGGCACGGCGTCGGCTGCCTCCGTTCCACGCCCCCGTCCTTGGATCCACGCAGCCGGGGGGCGACCCGGACATGGCCGGCCTGGGACGCGCGGCCCGTGGAACCCTCGGTCGGAGACCGTTTCTGGTAGATTGGTCTATACCACTATTGTTTCCCCTCGGTTCCCCGGCGAGCCCTCTTCAGATCGGCAGGCCCAGCGTGGAAGTTGTCATCGTTCCGGATGCCAAGGCAGGTGGCGCACTCATCGCCGAGGCCATGGCGCGGCTGCTGAGGCGCAAGCCCGACGCCGTGCTCGGGGTGGCCACCGGCTCGACCCCGCTGCCCGTCTACGAGGCGCTGGCGGCCGAGGTGCGCTCCGGTGCCGTGGACGCCTCGCGGGCGCGGATCGCACAGCTCGACGAATACGTGGGGCTGCCGGCCGAGCATCCCGAGTCCTACCGCTCGGTGCTCAGGCGCGAGGTGCTGGAGCCGCTCGGCATCGACATGGACGCCTTCATGGGACCGGACGGCACCGCCGAGGACGTGCAGGCGGCGTGCGAGGCCTACGACCGTGCGCTCGCCGCGGCCGGCGGCGTGGACCTTCAGTTGCTCGGCATCGGCACCGACGGGCACATCGGGTTCAACGAGCCGTGCTCCTCGCTCGCCTCGCGCACCAGGATCAAGACGCTGACCGAGCAGACCCGGATCGACAACGCGCGCTTCTTCGACGGCGACATCGACCAGGTACCGCATCACGTGATCACCCAGGGCATCGGGACCATCCTGGAGGCACGGCACCTCGTGCTCCTCGCCACCGGCGAGGGCAAGGCGGACGCGGTCGCCGCGACCGTCGAGGGCCCCGTCGCCGCGATCTGCCCGGCGTCCGCGCTCCAGCTCCACCCGCACGCGACGGTCGTCGCCGACGAGGCCGCGGCGTCCAAGCTGAAGCTCGCCGGCTACTTCCGCCACACCTACGCCAACAAGCCCGCCTGGCAGGGGATCTAGCCCGCCCGCTGTGCCGAAGGCCCCGGCCACCGTGGCTCGCCCCGGACCTGGCGGAACCTTCCGTTCCTGAGGGACCTGCGCAACCGGCACCGATCAAGGCCGATGC